>CAZBSE010000001.1:0-97677 GCA_964494385.1 uncultured Actinomycetota bacterium
GATTTTCCGTATATTAAAAAAGATTAAGTAATTATATACTTTAAAGGCATGTATGTGGTAGGCGAGTGGTTGGATTAGCCTCCCTTAACTAATCATATACTACCATGTTTGAGAATATTGGAGTGTTTGTTAGCACTTCGTTTTCTATTAATTTGTCCGTACTGCCACACACATGCCTTTAAAGTATAGTAAATAAAAATTATTTTATTATTTTAGTTATATAAATTAGTTATATAATTGGCTTGACTAACTAATATTTTTATTTTATAATAATCTACATATCATATCAGTTAATTCTTAATAATTTAACATGATGACATCTGTAAGAAAGCAAAAAACAATCAAACAAATAAACAGAAAAATCATATTAAATCTTCTGCGCAATTCAGGAGAATTGTCCATATCCGAACTTTCAAAAAAGGTAAATCTTAGTAAACCGACTTTAATGAAAATAATGAATTACTATATAAAAAAAGGGCTTGTTATTATTGCAGGTAAGGGCAGTTCAACTGATGAAGGCGGTAAGAAGCCTAATATCTATAAATTCAATGGAAATGGAGGGTACGCTGTAGGAATAACTATATCAGCCAATAAGCTGCTTGCGGTGATTACTAATTTAAAAAGTGAAATTCTGGATAAAATATCCATAGAATTGAAAACAGATGAGAATTTCAGCAGTGTTTTAAAGAAAATAATTGATTCATATAATTATCTTATTGAAAATAATAAAATAAACAGAAAAAAAATTACTGGTCTGGCAATAGGGGCTTACGGGATTACCGATTTCTCGAAAGGAAAAGTTATTTTTTCTCCTCACTTTCCGTCATGGGGGAAAAATCTGGAATTGAAGAAGGAAATTGAAGAAAAAATACCCGATAGAATACCCGTTTTTATTGATAACCATATCAGATACCAGGTTTTTGCTGAAAAAAATTTAGGACTGGCCAGAGAGATAGACAATGTTGTTGCCATTCAGGCAGGTAAGGGACTGGTTGCGGGAATAATAATAGAAAATGAAATTAAAAGAGGCAATAACTCCTTGATTGGTGAAATAGGACATATGATAGTAGATCCTGAATCAACGGAAATATGTGCATGCGGCGGAAAAGGCTGTTTCGAAGTAATGGTATCAACAGATAGAATACTAAAGCTGTCTAAAGAAAATTATAAAGAATATCCGGATTCTATTATTTTTAATGGCGGTATGCCTGAAAAAGTGGATATCTACGATATATTTTATGCATCAAATAAAGGGGATAAACTCGCATTAATTCTGATGGATGAAATAATTAACTGGTTCGGAATTGGCATTTCTAATATTATTCTTATGTATGACCCACAAATCATAATCATTCAGGGAATTTTTACAAAAGCAGGAAAACATTTCCTTGATAGCATAAGAAAAAAGATTAATGAAATTTCATTATTTTCCATAAAAAGGGAGACTGAAATTAAATATTCCGAACTCGGTGATAAAGCCGGGGTACTGGGAGCTGCATGTTATGTGCTGTCAAATTATTTTAAATAATTTCTTATTTTTAACATAAAAATATAAAAAATCAAAGGAGGGGAGTATATATGAGTAAAAAAAAGAGATTTGTTTAATTTTCGCGAAAGACCTATATTAAACAAATCTCTGCTACATTTTATCAAAAATAAAATCTAGTTAAAAGGAGATGAGTAAAGTGAAAAAAATATTAATTCTTGGGTTAACCGCAATTTTTATGGTTTCAATTCTATTTATTGGGACTTCCTGTAAGGAAGAAGCTGTAGAAGAAGAAGCTGTAGTAGAAGCGGAAGAAACCGAAGAACCAGTAGCAGAAGCAGAAGAAGAAGTAGTATCAGCGGAGCCGGTTACCGTTACATGGTGGCATATCCAGACAGAAGAAACTCAGAAAGCTTTGTGGCAAGATTTAGCTGACCAGTATATGGCTGAAAATCCAAATGTTACCATTGAGATTACAGTTTTGGAAAATGAAAACTTCAAAGCAAAAATGTCAACAGTTATGCAGACTGGCGAAGTACCGGATATTTTCCAGAGCTGGGGTGGCGGTACAATGAATGATCAAGCTGTAGCAGGTCTACTTAGAGATATTACAGCAGAACTTGCCACAGACGGCTGGGGCGATACATTCTCACCAGGTGCTCTGGGTGTTTATGCCTATGACGGAGTAAACTATGGTGTGCCGAGAGACATGGGAATGGTTGGTTTCTGGTATAATACGGAATTATTTGCCGAGGCAGGAATTGATAGTGCACCTACAACCTGGGCTGAGCTTCTTGAAGATGTTCAGACACTAAAAGATGCCGGTATTACTCCGATTGCCGTTGGTGCAGGAGATAAATGGCCGGCTGCTTTCTGGTGGGAATATCTTTGCGTACGTATAGGCGGCCAGGCAGCTTTTCTTGCAGCTGAGTCAAGAGAAGGTTCCTTCACTGATGCTCCATTTGTAGAAGCAGGTGAAAAAATTCTGGAACTGGTTGATTTAAACGCATTCCAGGATGGTTTCCTTGGTTCAACCTGGGGAGATGAAGGTACTCTGATGGGTAACGGAGAAGCCGCTATGGACCTTATGGGACAATGGGCTCCTGGTTCATTCAGAGAAAACAGTGCTGATGGTACTGGACTGGATGGTAAAATAGGATGGTTCCCATTCCCAATGGTTGAAGGTGGAGCAGGCGGTGCATCCGATGGATTAGGCGGAGGCAATGGATTTGTAGTTGGTGCAAACGCCCCGGATGCAGCTGTAGATTTTCTGAAATATATAAGCAGTGTGGAGTCACAGACAGCACAGGCTGAAATAGGTATGTCTGTTCCTGTTGTAGCAGGTGCTGAAGTTGGACTTACTGATCCGACACTTGTATTGGTTCAGGAGGGTGCAGCAGCTGCTGGGTATTTCCAGCTGTACTACGATCAGTATCTTCCACCGGCAATGGGCTCTGTAGTAAATGATGCCGTTCAGGCAATTTTTGCTAAAACAATGACACCGGAGGAAGCTGCTCAAATGGTTGAAGATTCAGCAGCTGAGAACTTGTAATAATAATTATTCAAGTTTTCTATGGACGGGGATTGGATCTAAAGACCCAATCCCCGTAATAATTAACAGTACAAAAAAATTAAAATAAAAGATAAAATGTACATAGTAGGAGGTTTATTATAAAATCATTTAAAAGAATCAAACCTCGTAGTATTTCAATAGAAAGAATAAAAGTTTTTTTATTCTTGATCCCTGCTGCAGCTCTTATATCGATTTTCCTGGTATATCCCATAATACGGTGCGGTTATTTCAGCACATTTGACTGGAATGGCATGGGTCCTGCCGAAGATTTTATAGGAATGGGAAATTTTTTAAAAATATTTGCGGATAAAGTTTTTTTGAAAGCTGTAGGTAACAGTTTTATTATTGTTGCACTTTCTTTAGCAATACAACTCCCCCTGGCTATGGTTCTTGCTCTTATGGTCGGACGTAAAATACGCGGCCGTGGATTCTATAGGACAGTGTTTTTTATGCCCTATGTTCTGTCTGAGGCTATTACAGCTGTTATGTTTAGAATTCTTTACAATCCTGAAGCAAGTAGAGGATTTATAAATGCAGTATTTCAAGCGCTTGGGCTGGAGACTCAAGCCTGGTTGGGCAATACAAAACTGGTCCTATTTTCAATATTTATGGTACTGACCTGGAAATATATAGGGTTCCACATGCTTTTATATATAACAGGACTGCAAAATATTCCAAGAGATATTGAAGAAGCTGCTTTAATCGATGGTGTAACAAAACGCCAGATGATAACACATATAACTTTACCTTTAGTAATGGGCACGGTAAGAACATCAGTATATTTGTCAGTTCTTGGTTCGCTGCAGGTCTTTGCGATTGTATGGATTATGACTAAAGGTGGCCCGGTCAATGCCAGTGAGATCTTATCAACTTATATGTATCGTTTTAGTTTTGTACGATTTCAACTTGGATATGGTGCAGCTATAGCAATAATGATGTTGATTATTGCACTTATTTTTTCGATAATCTACAGGGGTTTTATGCGCAGAACAGAATATATAGCATAGAAAGGATTGATTTATGTCAGATGACAGTGCTAAAAAAAGAACGAGATTAAAGGAACGCATTACGGGAGTTTTAAAATATGCCATTCTTACAATAGCTTTAATTCTCATTCTTACACCGATTGTAATTATTGTATTTGGGGGATTAAAGACACGCGGTGAGTTTATGACAATTCCTTACATTCCCCCCATACCACCAAGATTGCAAAATATTTTAAGAATTTTAAGTATGCAGGATTTCTGGTATATGATGCGCAATAGTTTGGTTGTAACAATATCAGCTACGGTTGGAATAGTAGTTGTTTCTTCTATGTCGGCTTTTGTATTTTCACGTATGAATTTCAAAGGTAAAGCTGTTCTATTTCAATTTTTTACCCTAGGACTTATGTTCCCAGCCACAGTAGCCATTTTACCAATATTCATTATAGTAAGGCAGATAGGTTTACAAAATAATCTGATAGGGGTAATACTGGTACTAACAACATTTCAGATTTCTATGTCAACTGTAATTCTTCGCAATTTTTTTATGAATATTCCTTCAGAACTTCAGGATGCTGCCTGTATAGATGGCTGCAATACAATTGGATTTTTCTGGCGTATTTTAATACCTCTTGCTCGTCCTTCGCTGGCTGCAGTGGCAGCATTAGCTGTTGTTAACACTTGGAACGATTTATTGGTAGCACTGGTTCTGATAGATAATGAAAAATTATGGACACTGCAGCTTGGAACAATGCAATTTCAGGGCCAATATGGGCAGGATTTATCTCTGGTGTCAGCATTCCTTATATTAGCAGCTATACCTGCTGTTGTGTTCTATATATTTGCCCAGCGTCATATTGTTTCAGGTCTTACAGCAGGTTCTATTAAAGGATAGTAATCTCTTTAATAAAGAAAGATTTTAGATTGAAAAGGGGAGTGGTTAAATCAAATTTAAGGCATTTAATAATTTTTATTTCAATTAATATTTTTTTAAGAAATAAAGGTATAATTTAAAAAACAATCTAACTTCCGATAATATATATTATGTAAACTTGAACTGTTTTTGTTATTTCTTTCTTTTTTTATTTATTTTATTTATTCATGATCTGATTATTACAGCAGGGCTCCCTGCCGCAACACAATTAGGCGGCAGTGATTTTAAAACTAATGAATGAGCACCCACAACTGTATTGTCTCCAATTTTTACAGGGCCAAGTATCGTAACATTTGTATATAATATTACATTATCCCCAATAACAGGATATCCTGGTATACCGTGATGAAAAATAGAGTGACCCAGACCTCCAAGAGTGACATTTGAAAAGATGCTTACATTTTTACCGATTCTTACTCCCCTGCCGATAACAACACCGGAAGTGTGCCATATCCTGCACCCTGAATCAATATTAGCTCCCGGATCAATCTCTGCACCGTTAAAAAATAAATTTAATCTACTCAAGAATTCTGCGAGAAGAACCAATTTTAATTTATAAATCCTATGATAGAACCTGTAGAAAATTAAAGCCTGAACTCCTGGTTTAACCACAAGTATTCTGAATGCGCCCCATATGCCAGGTTTCCCCTTAAGGGTACCATATTTACTAAAAAGAGTCCTTATATCGCCTTTTAAATTACCTTCCTTATTATTTTTTTCGCTTTTCATTTTATTAAGATAAAAGAAACTTAAGCAGTAAAAATAAAGTGATTCTAATTAAAAATTTCTAAATAATAAAAATATTTCATTAATTATTTAATACCAAAAAGATTATTTATTTAAATATTTAAATAACAAACTGTTATAATCTTTCTTGTAAAATAATTTTATATTAATCTCAGGATATAATTTCCTAAGTTTTTTTATCTTATAATTTTTCTTGGTAACCAATTTTTGATTCAGGGTTGTAAGCTCTATATACAAATCAATATCAGGAAGATAAAAATCAGGAGTAAAACTTAGCTCAGGATTTTCTTCTTTATCAAAGCTGATAACAAAGGTCCTGGGTTCATATTCCCATCTTATTCTATAGAAATCCAGAATTTTTGAAAATTCCTTTTCACTTTTATGTGCAAATATTATATTTTCGGCATTTTTAAACTTGTTATCGAGCCTGTTATTCTTGTTTAAATTTTTTCTTATTTTTAGCAATTTATTTGCCATAAAGCCCAAAAATCTTTAATTATTTATTTATAATTGTTTTAATATTATTCCTACTATTTTCTTCAATACCATTACTATTTAGAAATTTTTCTATATCACCATTAAGATCCAGATACACCTTTCCCAGAGCAATACCAAAAACACCCTGGCCGCTTTTTAAAGTGTCTATGATTGCTCTATCGGAATCACAGGCATAAACAGTATTTCCGTCTGATAAAAGGGTTACTTTTAAAAATCCGTTTTTGCCGTCGTCACAGTCGTCTAAATATTTTTTTGTTTTTCTTAACTTCTGCAGGCTTATACCAGCCTCAAGTAATTTTTTAACAACTTTTAATTTCATTAAATCATTAAAACTGTACATTCTCCTTGTCCCATAACCACCTGCTACACCTATAGAAGGCTTTATAAAATCGGTCCTGTCATAATAATCCAGCTGTTTATAAGTTATACCGATTATATTGCACACATCAACGGAGCCGTAAAACTTCTTTATTATGTTGTTTATCATAATGACACCTTAATTACATCAATGTAATTACATCAATGTAATTTTAAAATTTAAACATATTAAAGTCAATAGCACTGTCTGCTATAAAAATAATAATATATTTTATTAAATTTAAAGTTTTGATTTGCTTACTGTATGATTTTAAAAGAAATTCTTGTAAAAAGCGGTTCTATTTACTCTTGAAATCTTCGGGGCTCACATTATTGAGGAAATCCTTAAATTTTTCAATTTCTTCGTCGATAGATTGTATCTTTAATCCACTTGATTTAAGGACATGCTCTGCCACATATATATCACATTTGGTCCTGACTGCAGCAGCAATAGCATCAGACGGTCTTGAATCTATCCTGATAATTTTTTTATCAGTATTTTTAATATTTATAATGGCATAGAATGTATTATCCTTAATATCTGTTATCTCGATATTATTAATAATTATATTCAAATTTTTTATAATGTTAATAATTAAGTCATGAGTCATGGGTCTTGGAGTCTTTATGTTAGACAATTCAAGAGCTATTGCAGACGCTTCAAAAGGCCCTATCCATATTGGAAGGTACCTGTTGCCCTTTTCTTCCTTTAAAAGCAAAATAGGCTTATTTGAAGGTATTTCTATTCTAACACCTTCCAGGGTCATTTTAATTAAACTGCAATCTTTTCTATTTTTCATTATCAATGGAATTATATGTTAAAATCAAGCCAATTATATAACACATGGGTATATAAATCGATGAACCAAGGATTTGTTTTAATTCTTAAACACTGGAACTGTTTTTCAAAGACTCGACGTCTCTGGTTACCGCATCCAGTTTCAATTCATAAATTGATTGGAGGTTCCTGAATTTCTGTTTATAGTCCAGGCCATATCCCACTATATATTTCTCCCCTATTTTAAAGCCAATATATTTTATATCAATATCTGCAATTCTTCTCACATCCCTGTCCAGCAAGGTACATATTCTCAGGCTTTCAGGAAATCTTGATCTAAGATTTCTAAGCAGATAACTTATGGTAAGTCCCGTATCAATAATATCCTCTACAATAAGCACATCTGTGCCTTCTATGGATTCATCAAGATCTTTTGTAATTCTAACCACTCCCGTTGAAGTTCCATCAATACCGTAAGATGAAATGCTCATAAAATCAATACTCAGAGGAAGGTCAATCTGTTTTATAAGGTCCGATAAAAAAATAACTCCGCCCCTTAGTATGCTGACCAAGAGTAGATTTTTCTGCTTATAATCCTTTGTAATTTCTTTTCCCAGCTCGGAAATTCTTTTTCTAATATCACATTCGGAGAATAATACTTTTCCCAAAATATTACTTTTTATTAATTCTTTTTCAGTTTTATCATTCAAAATATAGATAATCTATTTATTTTAATATGTTAATCTTCCAGTATCCTGTATCATAGCTACCCAGGTCGATCCCCTGTTGAATAGTATGATTTCCCCATTACTGTTCCTGTAAATAAAAGGATCAAAAGCAGACGTTCTCTCCCAGGTCCCTTCTTTTACTGTTCCATCCATAAAGTAAAATGCTTTTCCAATGTCACTGGTTCCGGTTGTTCTAACTGCCATATGATTGGACTCGTCTATCGGCCCTTCGATATCCGTAATCATAACAATTACATTATTTACCGAGATCTGCTCTCCTGTCTCATAATCAGTATGAGGGAGGCCTGCCTGGTATTTGTAATAAACATTTTCTTCTTTATTATATTCAAAATTAGCTTCATAAGCACTTTGATCCGAAAAATTAATGGCTATATCATCTATACTGCCTCTATCAGCTTCAGCTGCATCTATTTTAAACCTCAGAGGAGATTGTCCGCCTTCCAGGGAATATTCATTAACTAGCGCATCTTCTTTTAATTTTATAGTAGACATGAAAGCAGTATGTTCGGTAATATTACTTCTGTTGTAATCTCTCCATCCCGAATTGGTACTTGCAACATAACCCATTTGATTTCCATCCAGAACATCCATATCCAGTTTTTTTATTACATCAAAACATTCTACATATGTGCCCCAAAAAACATATACCGGATCAAACCCTCTGGCTATCTCTGCATAATAAATTCTGGCACTTCTGACCGGGCCGACAATTTCTGCTTCATAAGAAGAATATATAACTACATATCTGGTGACGCCGTATTCATCAACTACTTCAAATATGATATCAGCATAAATAAGTCCTGACTGCGGTCTAGCGTCAGGAGTATTTTCAACCATTATTGCAATGGGCCTGCTGCTTTTTACCGTATCGGAAATTTCAAGACCGCTTAATATATTTATATTACCGGTTATTTCCGTGCCTGCCACTGCATCCTCTCCGGTCCCATCTTCTGTTTCGGCTGATTCTTCCAGCTCTTCGCCTTCTGTACCCTCCTCCTGCTCGGTGACAGAAATTTCTTCAGACGACTCATCTGCCTTACATCCGGAAAGTACGGATATAAAAATAAGCGGCAGTATTAAAAACATAAATAAAAAACTTTTAATTAATATCTTTATACGATGATCCAATTTTAAATACCTCCATTTTGAATTATAATTTTTTCTTGGTAAATAAATTTTTAACAATTATAAATATAATTATTAAAAAGTAAAATACCAATAAAATTATTATTATTAACCTTGTCTTATTATCATTAGAAGAAGATAATTCCTGGTAAACATATATATCGCCAATGCTTTCTTTTGAAATTAAATTTATTTCATTTATCTTCTCGCCATCTATAAAAATATCCATTGTACCCAGTACTTCTTTATTTTCAATAGGCAACTCTATATCTTTTTTTATCTTATTTTTTATCTGCAAATTACTGCTGTTTACGTTAATGAGCCTTATCTGGCCGGCCTCAGGATACAAATTTACATCAAGTATATTTTGTTTTCCTACGGTCGTGACAGCTGCTATATTATCCGAATTAACAATTTCTATGTATTTTAAATTGTCATATGCCCAGTTTAGAAGATTCAATACATCTTTTTCCCTATTTTCCATTGATGAACTATTTAAAACTACTGTTATAAGCTTCAGATCATTCTTTTCAGAGTAGACAGCCATACAAGAACCGGCGTTATTGGTATTGCCTGTTTTTATACCCTTAATATATCCATATGCAAGAAGTTCATTTGTATTCTCAATTTCTACCTCTTTTTCATTTACCATAATAGTATCTTTTCTCGTGCTTACTATCTCTCTGAATAATTCGTTTTTCATACAATAATCGGCAATTACGGCTATATCTATTGCCGTGGATTTGTGATTCGGAAACTCATCATCCAATCCGTTTGTATTCTGGAAAAAAGAATTATCAGCGTCCAATTCCGCTGCTTTGTTATTCATAAGCTTCACAAAATCTTCAACATTTCCCGAAACATATTCCGCCAGTGCTATGGTTGCATTATTATGAGAACATATAAGTGCAGCTTTAAGCAGGTCTTTCAGGCTTATGCTGTCCCCGGTATTGAATCTAAATGAGGAATGATTTTTACCGGAAGCGTTTTTAGAAATCTCAATTATCTCATCGAAATTATCTATATTCTCAATGGCAATTATTGACGAGAGCATTTTTGTGGTACTTGCAGGATACATTGATTTTTCAGAATTTTTTTCCCATAAAACATTTTCTGTTTCATATTCCAGTATAACAGCAGATTCAGCTGTAATATCAATTTCATCGTCATAAGCTGTTTTATCATAATCACAGTATATTTTATGTTGATTTAAAAAGAAGAAACTAAAAGAAACTATAAAGAAAATAAGTAAATAACTTAATTTACGGTAATTTTTTGAACTTTTATTAATTGAATCCGAAATACCACCATTTGTCATTTATATTTTTCCATAAACTTTCTATTTTCCTTTTTTATCAATAATTCCTGGAAGTCGCAGAGCATTCTTTCTAATTTATTTAATGTCCTGGATGCTTTGTTTTGAAATTCTTTTTTCCCTGACATAAGAAGCGGAAATACTACCTGCTGTATAAATGAAGAATTACGGTTTGCAAAATTCTCAAATATTTTCAAGTGTTTTACCTGTATTCCATATTTTGATAACTCACTTACAATCTTTAATATTTCAAAATCACCTGCATTTATCATATATTTATTATTCTCTTTCTTGCAGTCAACTATTCCGTTCTTAAATAAGTCATTTATTAAAGATGGTGATAATTTAAATTTTTTTTTCATATCTCCCAGTGAAAATGTTTTTAATTTATAATCAGGTTTAAATTCTTCACTTAATTTTAATTGTATGGATTCTGAAGATTTATCTTCGCTGATAAATTTCTTAAATTCATTTGACTTAATTTTTTGTTTTATAACTGTTAACGGAAGGTAAAGGTCCTTCTGCATTTTTAATATAAATTTTAATTTTTCAATGTCTTCTTTATAGTAAATTCTATACTTATTAATTGACCTTCCAGGCATAATAAGACCTTCGGATTCAAGAAACCTTAACTTGCTATTGGTTAAGCTAGGATATATTTTTTTTAATTCTTTAACTGCTTTTCCTATGGTAAGATATTTTTTTGATTGGTGTTTTTTATCCATTTAAGAATTTTTAATATGATGAAAAAATAAAAATATATATTTACCTATCTGTATCTTATCCCCATTTTTTAATATCGAATTATCAACTATTTTTCCGTTTATATAACTTCCATTCAAACTGCCAGTATCTTTCAGATTAAAATTCTGCCCAACTTTTTTCAGTACCGCATGTTTTCTTGAAACTGTAATATCATCCAGAAAAATATCTGACTCCGGATTCCTGCCAATTGAAAATTTAGATTTATTGATTATAAATTTATCTCCTATATTAGGGCCCTTTATAATTACCAGTACACTTTTTTTCTCCTGTATTTTTTTTATATCTTCAAGAATACTGCCGGATATCTCTTCACTAAAATCAATTTTTTTGCCTTTTATTGACTCTGTCTGATTGTTGTTTGATTTAGGTTCCATAGAATCCCCAATCCGCTTAATTCTTTAATTTTTAATATTTTAATTGGTCGGGACGAGAGGATTTGAACCTCCGACCCCCAGTACCCCATACTGGTGCGCTAGCCAAACTGCGCCACGTCCCGCCTCCTCTTTATATTCTAGGGTAATAAATATTATTAGTAAAGTTATCAGTTCAAGTTATATCTTCAATCTCAGATTTAAACTTTCGCGTCATAAGTTTATTAACGGATTCAAGCGGACTTAAATCCTTATATAAGATTTCATAGACACTTTCAGTTATCGGTAACTCAATATTCATTTTTCTTGAAATATTATAGACAGCTTTGGCTGTCATTATTCCTTCCGCCACCATATACATACTACTGATAATATCCTCTATTTTTTCACCTTTGGCCAGCCTTTCGCCGACATTTCTGTTTCTGCTGTGTTTACTTATGCATGTTGCTACAAGATCTCCCATTCCTGCCACACCTGAAAATGTCCCGGGATTCGCACCCATCCTTATTCCAAATTTGGTAAGCTCATGTAAACCACGGGTAATCAAAGAAGCTTTTGTATTTGCACCATAACCTAATCCATCGGAAATTCCGGCTGCAATAGCGATAATATTTTTAACAGCGCCTCCGATTTCTACTCCTATTACATCTGTATTGGTATAAACCCTTAATTTATCGGTAGATAAGGCAGACTGTATATATCTTAGTATATCTCTGTTATTTGATGCTGCCACTGATACGCTTGGTAGATTATTTGCAATTTCCAAAGCGATATTAGGACCCGATAATACACATATTCTGGAAATTAATTCTTGAGGTAAACATTTCTTTAAAACTTGTGATAATCTGAGATTACTTCCTATCTCAAATCCTTTAGCTACATTTATTATGCATTTTATATTTTTTTTATTCTTTTCCAATATTCTAAAAAATTTTTCTATTATCTTCCTTAATGCATGTGAAGGAACCGCAAAAATAACAATTTCTGAATTAGCAAAACCATTCGATGGATTATTAAAAGGCACAACTCCGTCGGGGACAATTAAATCACCGGTATATTTAGTATTTCTTTTAAATCTTTTTATTTCCTCATAGGTACTTTTACTTCTTGTCCATAAATTAATATTGTGCCCTTTTTTAGCAAGAATTATTGCCAGAGTAGTCCCCCAGCTGCCTGCTCCTACTATGGTTATAGTTATTTCCCTTCTCATAAAATTATTATATATTACTTAATATTTAAATTTTAGGTATATGGGCGTACCAATAAAACCAAATTTTTCTCTTATATTATTTTCAATATATTTTTTTATATTAGATCTTCTTCCAGCATCCATATTAGAAAAAACCAGAAAAACAGGCGGCGATGTTTTCAATTGCCTTATGAATTTAACTTTAAATTTTTTTCTCTTAACATAAATACCACCCTTATCCTTATCCAAATCTTTAAATAATCTGGTAATTTCACTTTCGCTTATTCTTTTATTTCTCTCTTTTATAAGTTTATCTATCATTATTATAATATTTTTAATCCCCTTTTTAGTCAATGCGCTTACTTTAAGAAATGGAATATATTTTGCAAATTTAATCTTCTGATTGAATATGTCTATTGTATCGGCAATAGCATCTTTATCTATTAAATCAATCTTGTTAAAGACGACGCATATGCCAGTACCCTTTTCTATGCATATTTCTATAATTTTTAAATCCTGTAAGGTTACTTCCCTGCTGATGTCTATGACAACCAGACTTATATCAGAATTTTCTATGGATCTTATGACCCTCAGCTGGCTATAATATTCCAGATTTTCTTTTTTACTCTTTTTTCTTTTCAATCCTGCAGTATCTATAAACCTATAACTTTTTTTATTTATATTTATTATACTGTCAATACTGTCCCTGGTGGTTCCCTCCAGCTGATCCACAATAGCCCTTTCCTGTTTAATGATGGCATTAAACAATGTTGATTTCCCTGCATTCGGCTTACCTAATATGCATATGCCCGGGATTATTTCCTCCTGGTATTCATCTATACCGGTAGACTCTTTTTTAAACCTTATAATTATTTCATCAAGAAGATCTCCTATATTTAAGCCGTGCGCAGCAGATATCTTTAAGGGATATCCGAACCCAAATTTTAAAAAATCTTCGATATAAAAATTTCCTTTCTCATCATCAAACTTGTTTCCCACAAAAATTATGCTCTTATCCGTTTTCCTTAGCATTGATACTATTTCCTCATCAAGCGGTGATACGGGTTCTCTCAGATCAACCATAAAAATTATGATATCTGATTCTTCAATAGCTTTTTTAGCCTGCAGGATAATCTGAATATTCATTTCATGTTTTAGTTTAAAATCTATCCCACCAGTATCTATAAGATGAAAAATCTTACCGTTCCAATCTGCTTCATAATATTTGCGATCCCTGGTAATCATGGATTGACGGTCTACTATAGCTTCGAATTTCCCGCTTATTCTATTAATAAGAGTGGATTTTCCCACATTGGGCCTTCCGATAACAGCTATTTTAGGAATTTTATTTTTCATACCTGCCTGCTTCCCTAAATCAAGATATGATTTCCTTCATAAAAATCGAACCTTCTTCGGATATTATCTTTATATTACGACTTATATTTTTAATATCTTTTCTGGAATAGTTATCAATAGTAAAGTTATCCCTGTTAAAAATACTATCAGGAATTATTACTTTTTCATAACCATACATTGATTCCTTATTTAAACCTGACATTATATCTTTTCCAGTAAGAAGTCCGGTTGCCTTTATATTGCCTTTAAAGAAATTATTCTTTATTTCCAATAACCTTATATTTGAGATTATTTCTTCACCTTTAGTACCCAGAATATTGACAATATCTCTTAAGGCAAAGCCTATGACTTTTTTCCCATATTCAGATGTAACTATCAATATATTTTTTTTATTATTCTTGATTTTTTCAGATGCACTTTCTTTATTTAAAAATATATTAATTTTTCTTAAAAATTCAGTGCTTTTACCTATTCCATTTTTAATCTGATAAAAATTTCTATAATATTTATATCCGGGAAATTCCATTCCTGCCATAATATAAAATTCATCGGAAAGATAGATTTTATCAACACCTTTAAAATTCTTATATTCTTTCTTAAAAGTATTTACAGTATTTATAATTTCAAAAGAACTTTTAGCTTTGTAAGGTTTTAAATCATCATTTTTATTAAATATAGTTATCCCTACGGGGACCATGCCTATTGATATTATATTTCTAAAATCTTTCAGCAAAAGCAGCAGAGTGTCCGTTAAATCCTTTCCATCGTTAATCCCCGGGCATAAAACAATTTGGATATTTGTTTTTATTTTATTAGTATCCAGAATTTTTAAATTTTCAACACCTTTAAAATTATTTTTATTTCCAAAAATTTTTAATCTGACATTCTCGTTAAGACTATGCAACGAAATATAAAGCGGTTCCAGCTTGCATTTTATTATCTTTTTTAAATCCTCATTTAATATATTGGTAAGTGTTACAAAATTGCCGTACATGTATGAAAGCAGGTAATCATCGTCTTTTATATATAATGTAGGCCTTAGATTTTTAGGAAGCTGGTTTACAAAACAAAATATACAATTGTTATTACAGGTTCTGGTATCTTTTAAAAAATTAAATTTTCTCAATTTCTTCAATAACACCTATTATATCTCTTTCGGGAGTTGACGCACCACCTATAATTCCTGCTTTAGTCTTGTTTTTAAACCATTCAGGCTTGAGTTCTCTATAGTTTTCAATATGATAGGTCAATTTATTATATTTTTCAGACATCTCTTTCAGATGTGTAGTATTTGCGCTATTTTTCCCCCCTACCACTATCATTATATCGACACTTTTTGAAAGTTTCCTGGTTGAATCCTGTCTTTTTTTAGTTGTGCTGCATATAGTATTATATATCAGTAATTTTCTTGTTTTTTCTAATAATTTGTTTTTAATAAGCTTTAATTTATCGATAGTTTGCGTAGTCTGGACTACAATTCCTATTTTTTCCATACTTTTTATATTATCTGCGTCAATTTCATTTTCCACCACAGTATATTCCCCATTCATTACATGGTCCTTTATTCCAATTACTTCTGGATGATTTTTATTTCCTATAATCACCACGAAATATCCGTTTTTACTTAAATTTTCAGCTCTTGCCTGTGCTTTCTTCACAAAAGGGCATGTGGCGTCAATAATTACGGCATCTTTGGCTTTAATTTTTTTAATTAACCTTGGAGACATTCCATGAGATCTTATTATAAATATACTGTTTGGCTCTATTTCTCCTAAATCCCTTATTGAAATCAAACCTTTACCGGCAAGACCCCTTGTTACTCCCGAATTGTGTATAATTGATCCAAGGGTATAAATTTTTACGTTTTTGCTCCTGTTTTCCTGCAGTATTTTTTCAGTTAAATTAAGCGCCCTTTTTACACCAAAACAATAACCCGAATATCTTGATTTCTTAATTTCCATATATTATTATTCAAATTTTATTATTTTATTTTGTTATATATTTTATCTATTTCCTTCATCGTTTTATCGACAATTATTTGTATAGATTCCTTTTTACCGTATTTTAGTAAAATTTCTTTAATTTCTATTACATCTCCTACAATTAACCTGACCTTAGGAAAAAATATTCTAATATGTGGTTTTTGTACTATTTTATTGGTTCCGCTTATGGCCACCGGGATTATAGGAGAATCACTGTATGCGGATAAAAATCCAATACCCTTTTTTCCTTTTCTTAAAATGCCGTCTGTGGATCTTGTTCCCTCAGGAAATACCCCCAATATGTTTCCGTCTTTTAGGATTCTAAACGATCTAGATATTGTTTTTCTGCTTAAAGAGTGTCTATCCACAGGGAATGCATTTAAAAATGTTACTAGAGAAGAAAGAAAACTACTTTTATACAATTCTTTTTTTGCCATAAAGTATATATATCTGGGAATATATGCCCCTATTATCACAGGATCCAGATAACTTATATGATTTGAACATAATAAAAAATTACCATTGTGAGGGACTTTATGAAAATCTATTCTTTCTACTCTGTATAGTAGATTAAATATGATCTTTAATGTTAATTGTATTAATCTAAATAAAAAATAATATGCTCTACCATGCTTTGTTTTTAGCATTTGCCCTTTCGTAATATAATTTTTTTATTTTATCTACAACTTCTTTTATGGACAAATCGGATGTATCAATCATGATTCCGTTTTCGGGTATAATTAGCGGACTGTCTTTTCTTCCGCTGTCAATCTTATCCCTGCTTATAATTTCTGCTCTAATTTTATCCTTTTCCATGAATTTGCCCTTACTTTTTATCTGTAAATCTCTTCTATCTATTCTTTCATCCAGGCTCGCAGTTAGATATATTTTTAAAATCGCTTCAGGACAAACCACGCTGCCGGTATCCCTGCCTTCAAGAACAGCTTTGCCTTCCTTTATAAGGTCTTTCTGAAGACTTACCAGATATCTTCTAACCCCGGATAATTTTGAAATAATTGAAACCAAAGATCCGACTTCGTTGCTTCTTATTTCATTGGTTACATTTTTACCATTAATTTTTACCGCTGTATATTTACTTTCGCTTACGGGATTATTGTCTAATGTAATTTTTGCCTTTCTGGCTATTTTTAATATAGTTTTTTCATCTCTATGATCTATATTATTCTGCAGGACAAGAAACGTAATTGCCCTATACATAGCACCTGTATCGATATATTTAAAATTTAATTCTCTTGCAAGTATCTTAGAAATCGTACTCTTTCCGCTTCCCGCAGGACCGTCTATGGTTATGACTTTTTCAATCATGATTCATATTTCCAAGCATGTTTTATTTATACTCTCCCCTTGACCATTGGATTAATGCACCATAAGCTTTTTCAAATCATATTTAAAACCTGGAAAGGAATTTTCAATACAATCGGAATCCAGCACATTTACCGCACCTTTCGATAACAATGAAAGAATAAAAAGAGACATAGCAATTCTGTGATCACCGAAACTTTCTACGTTTCCCCCGCCCGCACTGAATTTTATATTGCCTTTTATTACAATACCATCACTTTTTTCTTTGATATTTACCTTTAATTTTTTAAATTGGCTTACAATAGAATTAATTCTGTCGCTTTCTTTATACCTTAACTCCTCTGCCCCTCTTATTGTTGTTTCACCTTCTGCAGCAGCGGCAGCTACACTTAATATTGGAATTTCATCAATAATATTGGGAATATATTCTTTTTCTATTTTAATAGAATGAAGTTTACTGTAAAAAGTTTCAATATCTGCTACCGGTTCATTATTAAATATCCTTTTATTTCTTATAATAATTTTACCGCCCATTTTTTTAAGGATTTCAAGAATAAAACTTCTTGTGGGATTTACTCCGACATTTTTTATTATGGTATGTGAGTCTTCCAAAATTAAAGTAGCAACTATAAAAAAGACTGCCGAAGATATATCTCCCGGAATATAAATACCCCCGGCAGATAGTATTTTGCCCGGCTTCAGCTTTATACATTTACCATTAAAACTGATATCAGCTCCGAAATGCTTCAGCATTCTTTCCGTATGATCCCTTGAAACTTTATGCTGTATGACCTCTGTTTCTCCTCTGGCATTAAGAGCTGCCATTAGAATGCAGGATTTTACCTGTGCGCTTGGAATATCCATTTCAAATTTTTTTCCCTTTAGATCAGGATTTCCAAATATGACTATTGGTGCCTTGGTATTACTATCCCTTCCATTTATTATAGCCCCCATTTTTACCAGCGGTTCTATAACTCTTTTCATTGGTCTGATATTTACAGATCTATCACCACTCAATATTGACATAAAATCGGTGGCTGCTAAAACTCCACTCATAATTCTTATTGTTGTCCCTGAATTTCCAACGTCCAGGATTTCATCGGGCTCCCTTAAACTTTTAATCCCTTTTCCATAAACTATTAACTTATTATTTAATCTTTCAATTCTGACACCTAATTTAATCAACACATCTATAGTCTTAATACAATCCTTGCAGTATAAAAAATTTTCTATTACTACATTATTATTGGCCAATGAAGAGATTATAACGCTTCGATGTGAAATTGACTTATCTCCTGGAATCTTTATTTCTCCTTTTAATTTAATTTTTTTATTTAACTCCATGATTATTCACTCAATACTTTCTTTGCACTTACTTCATAGCCTGCTTTTTCGATTGCCTTTTTAGTTATATTGCCGGCATCCTCTCCCTGTACCAGCACCTTTAAAATTCCTCCACCGCTGAATTCCGTGGAATGGAATATAGATATATCTTCTATGTTTATGCCATGGGAACTTATGGCAAGTGTAATTTCACTTAGTACCCCGGCTTTATCCGGCATTGATACTCTTATTTCATATAAATTAGCAATATCTTTTTCAACATATTTGGGTAGATTGATTCTTGCTTTTTGGGCTTTAATATAATGCTTTTTTATATAATCATAATTACCTTTTTTTAAATTTTCCTTAAATTTTTTAAGATATTTTATATAACAATCTACAGATTCAATTAATTTATCCTTATTTTCCATACTAATATCCAGCCACATTTTTATATTTGAAGCAGCAATTCTTGTCATATCTCTGAATCCACCCGCACAGAGTTTGAACAAATTCTTAAGATTTTTTTGTTTATCATCAATCATATCAACTAAATTAGTTGAAAGAACATGCGGTAGGTGGCTGATCAATGCTACATTTGCATCATGTTCTGCAGGATCTATTAATATAACTTTTGCTCCAATTCTGGCAAATAGAGAGTGCAGCGTAACCAGCGGTTCCGTAATAGTTTTTTCCGTAGGAGTAAGGATATAAAAAGTATTTCTAAATAAATCAGGAGTAGCGCTAAGTATGCCTTCATTTTCTGAACCCGCCATGGGATGTCCCCCAATAAAAAATACGTCTTCCGGCAGTATTTCGCTTACACTCATGACTATCTTTTCTTTTGCACTGCCTACATCTGTAATGATAACACCTTTTTTAAGGTGATTTTTAATATTATTCACTACTTCCACTATTTTACTTACAGGTGTAGCAATTATTATTAGATCTGCATTGCAAACCGCTTCCCTGTAACTGCATGCAGAGATATCAATTATATTTCTATACTTTGCTATATTCATTGCATCGATTTCAATATCATAACCGGTTATTATAAAGCTATCATTAGTGTTTTTTAACGAAAGCGCTAATGACCCGCCGATAAGTCCTAATCCTATAAGAGTTATATTTTTAAGTTTTTTCACTTTTATACCTAAAACAATTAGAAATTATTTTACTAAAATAAATAAATATTTTTATACTATATAAAAATTGTTAAACTTTGTGAATAAATAATTAATTTCCATAGATAAGTATTTTACTACAGTTCAAAATTTTTTATTATTAAAAAATAATTTAATAAATAGCTTGTTTTGTCTAAATTTCACTTTTAATCTATTGACAACAATTTTCAATTCTGCTATCTTTTTAATATCTGGAGCAGGAGGCAACTTTTGGAAATAGCCAGGATTTATATTCGAAAGAAAATAAATTATAGGTTAAGATTCTGAAAAGTCCCTAAGAAAAGTTCCAAGATATACCCCGAGATGTTGAGTAGCCTAAAGCGCTTGCTACGGCAAAAGATAACTCGGGGTTTTTATATTAGAAAAGATACTGCAATTACTGAATTTTCCTATAAATTTATAAAACATTTTGCCATATATCCTGATTATTTTTAACGATTGTATTTTTTATAGGATGCTTTAACAATCTTTTTTGTATTTTCACGATTATTTATTTTAAAGCGTTTATAAAAATTTTTACCAGAAAAGGATCAAATTGAGTACCGGCGCATCTTTTAAGCTCTGCTAAGGCTTCTTTTATACTGAATGCCTTTCTATAACACCTGTCATGAGTCATTACATCATAAGCATCTACTATAGATATAATTCTGGCCTCCAGAGGAATTTCATTACTTTTCAATTTACGTGGATATCCTTTTCCATTCCAGTATTCGTGATGCGATAATACTGCATTTGCAATTGGAGCCAGCTGTGGGGAAGAACTGGATATATTATAGCCGATCTCCGGATGTCTTCTTATAATCTCCCATTCATTAGTTGTTAACTTGCCTTTTTTCAAAAGAATTTTATCAGGTATACCAATTTTTCCTATATCGTGCAGTGTAGAAAGTAATGATAATTCATTTAATTTATTTTCCGATAAATTCATAGATATTCCTATCATTAATGCCATTTTTTTCATCCTCATTGCATGTTCTTCTGTTTCATAACTTTTTTCCTGAAGTGTTCTTTCAAGAGAAGAAATAATAGAACTGGATATGCTGTCCCTTTCAAGCAGTTTTCTGCTGTACATACGATTCTCAGCTTCTTTTAATACAACTTTTATATCATGATCAATAATTATCTTTGTTGAAGTTCCCAGAGATATGCTTAATGGTATTTTCTGATCATTGGTCTTAAGACATGCCTGTCTTATTCTATTTATTATTTTTTCTGAAATTATCTCCTCGGTTCCGGGAAGCAAAATTGAAAATTCATCATCGCCCCATCTTGCTATAATGTCTTCCCTTCTACAGCAGTTTTTTAATACTCTTGCAGTTTTTTTAAGGATCCTGTCTCCTTCCTTACGGCCAAAAGCATCATTTACAAGTTTTAATCCATTTACATCCCCTACGATGAAACTTAACGGAAGCTGCCTTTTTGTATTTAGTCTCTTAATCTCCTCTTCAAAATAAGCACGGTTGTATAATCCTGTCAATTTGTCCTTCAACAATAAATATTCAATTTCTTCTCCGGCTTTCTTATGTTCCAATGTATTGGCAAAAATATCTCCTGCTATTTTTAATAATTTTATATCATCCCCGGTCCAATTCTTTTTTTCTCTTACTGTGTCAAGACCTATGTAACCTATAAGAGTACCGCTGTAAAGCATCGGAACGGCAATAGTAGATTTTACGTTACAGAGCTGCAGCATTCTTTTTTCTTTTTCTGCTTCCGGCTTAAGTTTTTTAACATCCGGTATATTAACAGTCTCCATATTGTTGATTTTATCCATAAACCACGGAATTTTTTTTACTTTTAATTCTTTAAAATTTTCTATCTGTGGTTCAATATCTACTCTGCACCACCCATAGGTATTTTTTGCCAAGGTTATATTTTTATTAAACATAAAAATATAGCTACGGTCGGAAAAAGTAAATTTTCCAATTGTTTCCAGGGCACGATTTATTCCGTTATCTATGTTGTTAAGATCAAGATTAATAAAGCTTTTTGATAATACTGCAATTAGATTTTCGTATTTTATGCGAAAATGAAGCGATTTGTTCATACTGTTTCGGTTGCTTACATCACGGAGTACGATTACTTTACCTATACATTTATTGTGGCCGTAGTAAATAGGATTTATAGTCATATCATAACTCATATTATCCATTTTATTTGAAATAATTATATCCATGTTTAGCTCAAGTGTATCAGGCTGATGCTTAAAATAACTATAGTAATTAGGTAAAATATCTGTAACAGGGCTTCCGATAATTTTTTTCTTATAATCTTTAAAGATATTCTTTGCTGAGGGGTTAAGATAAAAAATATTATTTTTATTATCCAATACAATAATATTATCTTTTATACTGTCAATAATAGCTTCACGTGCAATCGGTATAATATCAATTGCTTTCAAATGTTTAGATCCAAAAATTATTGCCGATATGCTTAAAATTACAATCAGAGGTGTTATATCCAGAATATTAAAAGGCTTTATTTTTGCTGTATACATCATATTAAATATCCATGGTATAAATAGAGCAAATGTAATACCTGCTGATTTTATACAAAAATATCTAAATTTAATAACCATGATAATCATTAGTACATGATAAGTAATAATGATTAATGAACATAAATATATTAACCACACCCAGAACCATATGCCATATTGTTGCGTCAATATATTTAAATCTGTACTTATTATGATATTTTTCCAGAGAAGGCCATGTAACTCATTGGTGAAAACAAGAATTAAAGTTATTGCAGGAATAATACTTAAAAATAAAATCCTTTTATTTGTAATCCATTTCCTATAGCCCGTACTATGCAGAATAAGAAGCAGGTAAACAATAGGGACGATAACAATACCTATATATTCTATCTTACTCCAAAAAATTTTTACCTGGATATCAGTACTCCATAATTTCAAGACACCAGCAGATATCCAGATCAGACAGCCTGTTATTAGAATTATTCCCAATCTTAAACTTTTAATATACCTGCTTTTCCATATTAAAAAAGAAAATATAATTGAAGCTATTAGACTTAGGAACAGTGCCGCTATATATAATACTTGTTGTAAATTCATTACTATATTTTTTATTCCTTATCTTATTGCTTATATTACTAATAAAAAGTACTAATATATCTTACTAATAATTTACCGATATAAGTATTATTTATAATTTATATTTATGTATAAAGATTTATTTAATGTAATATATTATCATAAATTAAATAAAATATAAACTTTTATATTAAAATATTTTATATATTTTAACTACTGGAGGATAGTTATAAATCAATATTATTTTAATATATAATATTATGTTAATATTTTTTTAACTTTATTCACGATTGCCTTACTTGAAATTCCTTCATAATCCAAAAGTTCGGCAGGTTTACCACTTCTTGGCATTTTTCTTACTGCAAGCATGTACACGGGACTACCGTTTTCTGAGGTAACACTTTTTACTGCTTCCCCAATACCACCTTCGGCAAAATGGTCCTCTACGGTTATTATTGCACTGGTCTCTCTTTGTGCCTTTAATATAGAATCTTTGTCTATGGGTTTTATGCTGTATAAATCAATTACCCTTATAAATAAGTTTTCTTTTTTTAGTTCTTCGTAGGCTTTTAATGCCTCATGCAGTGTTACGCCCGCTGCGCAAACAGTAATCCTATCACTTCCGCTTCTTCTTACTGTCTTACTCCCTCCGATTTCAAAATCATCTTTTTGGTTATAAATAATAGGCATATCCATCCTGGTCGTTCTTATATAAACATTTCCTAAATGTTCGGCTGCCCTTTCTACCAGTTTAGATGTAGCTATTCCGTCTGATGGATACAGCACAACACCGTTAATTAAGGTCCTGAACATTGCTATATCTTCAAGGCCCATTTGTGAGGCCCCGTCTTCACCGATTGAAACTCCTGCATGGGAACCTACAAATTTTATATTTGAATTTGAATACTGGCTCATTCTTATTTGATCAAAAGCTCTGGTAAAAAATGCTGCAAATGTTGAAATAAAAGGAATTTTTTTTCTAAGAGATAATCCAAGAGCCGTTCCAACCATATTCTGCTCAGCAATATACATTTCGAAAAATCTCTCAGGAAATTTTTTCTTAAAAGTCTCAGAATACGTTGAATTGCTTACTTCTGCATCAAGAACCACCAATTGCGGATATTTTGAAAATATATTTACCAGTGTATTTCCGTATACCCTTCTGGTGGATATCTTATCTCCTTCCATGGGTATCTTTTCGTATTTTATTTTTTCTGATTTTGGTATTTTAACATTGTCCGGCTTTGAAATCTCAGCCCTTATATCCCTATCAATTTTTCCCAATTGGTTAAGTGCTATCTTCATATCTTCTTCCGGCATTGCTTTCCCATGCCAGCCGTTTTTATCTTCTATTAATTTTACTCCCTTTCCCTTGACGGTTCTTGCAATTATCATTACAGGTTTACCTTTTAAGCTTAATGATTTCTCGTAAGCATTTTCAATTTCTTCAAGATTATGACCATCGATTGTTATGGTTTCCCATCCAAACGATGATACTCTGTCCCGGTAAGCTTCCGTTTTATTACCATAAATCGTCTCCCCTCTTTGTCCCAGCCTGTTTAAATCTATAATGCCTGTAAGATTGTCCAGTTTGTAATGAGCCGCAATTTGTATAGCTTCCCATTGAGAACCTTCAGTCATCTCGCTGTCACCCAGAAGAACGTATGTATGATAAGGCAGTTTATCTATGTATTTGGCGTTTAAAGCCATTCCCAGTCCTATTGAAAGACCCTGACCCAATGACCCTGTGGCAGCTTCGGCATACGGAAAATTCGGAGTAGGATGCCCTTCAAGCCTGCTTCCAAATTTTCTAAGAGTCAATAGTTCTTTCTCGCTTACTGCCCCTGCGGCAGCCCATAATGAATACATCAGTGGAGAGGCATGGCCTTTGGAAAAAATCAACCTGTCATTATTTATATATTCTACATCACCAATCTTGAATTTAAAAAAACCTCCGAATAACAGTGTTGTCATTAATTCTACTGCTGAAAGCGAAGACGATGGGTGCCCCGAACCTGCTTTGGTAGTAGAAATTAATATAAAATACCTTACAAGTCTTGATAATTTCTCTAACTTTTTTTTATCAATCATTTTTACTCCAATCACTCTTTTAATTTTTTATAAAAAACCCCTTCAGTTTATGCAAATATTAATGATATAAAAATTTATAATTATTATCCAGGTTCTACATGTATTGAAATTTCTTTTATATTTTTAAATTTTCTTTTTATGTCATCTTCTATTCCTGTAATAATGAAATGCGCTTTTTTTACATTTAAATCTTTATTAAGTCTGCAGTGAAATGCCAGACTATATAAATTCCCTTTTTTAA
Organism: uncultured Actinomycetota bacterium; assembly: GCA_964494385.1. GTDB lineage: Bacteria > Actinomycetota > Humimicrobiia > Humimicrobiales > Humimicrobiaceae > CAZBSE01. The sequence continues at coordinate 25,426 of CAZBSE010000001.1, forward strand.
GAACAGTAAAATTATGGCAGGTTTCCGGGTTAACATATGTTGATATTTCTTCCTTAATTTTACTAATTAATTCATTTGATTTAACGGTCATATCATTCCATTCCTCACTGCTTTTGGAGTCTTCTATATGAATATAGACATTTTTTAAATTATTTATTCTTTTTTTAATCTTATTTTCTGCAATCTTCGTCAGCTTCTCGGTTTTTTCCAGATTTAAATATTTATCCAATTCCATATGTATTGTAACATTTATGTGTTTATTTATATCATATACTGAAATATTATGTATATTTTTCACACCCGGCTGATTTAATACTATCTCTTTAATGCATTCCTCTACATCACCACCGGATGGTAGAGATTTAGTATCTATAATTATTTCTGATCCGGGTATTCTTTTTAAAATTTTACTTTTTATCTTCTCTTTTATTTTTTCAACTTGTGAAAGATAAAAATTTTGATTAAGGCATATTTCCAGATTAATGAATTTTATGTTCCCTACCTCATGCAATTTTAATTTATTTATAGATTTTATTTCACCAATTCCCTTTAATATATTAATTATATTTTCCGTAATTTCTTTTGGCACATAATCCAATAAATTTTTTACTATTTTTATTGATAATCTTAGACTAAGCGCAAAAACGATCAATGATACTATTATGGAGGCAATGGGGTCTGCCATATATATCCCGTTACTGGCCAGGTATAGTCCCACTATTACAATAACGGAACTTAAGATATCGCTGGAATAATTTATGAACTCTGCCTTTAATGCAAAAGAATTATATTTCTTTGCCGCTCTTCCTATATAGAATACTCTTATTATATTTAATAATATTGAAATTATTAAAATTATAAAAATATATATATTTAAATTTAGTTCAAAATTTTTATATATGATTCTTTGAATAGATTTGTAAATAATAAAAAAGCTCAGCGCAGATATTATAATAATTTCAAAAAGAGCGGATATGTTTTCATATTTTCCATGACCATAAGTATGATCTTTATCAGCCGGCCTTGATGAAATTCTTATGGCCATATAAGTTATTATGACAGTTACAATATCAAGACTGTTATTAAGGGCCTCTGAAAAAATACCGATACTGTTGCTAAAATAAGCAACTGTAATTTTAACGATAACCAAAATAATGGATATCAGCAGTGAAAACAGTGCAATTTTTCTTTTATATAAATTATTAGAATTTATATGTTCAAAATTTTTTTTCATAAAAAAAAGGGCCCTATTTAATTATTTAATTAATATAATATCTATATTTTGATAAGTCAAAATATAATTCCTCCTGATTATCTACTTTAATCTTTACTCAGCGGTAGGATTTTCATTTATATAAATATTATATGCAGTATCATAAATTTCATTTATCTTTTCCGCATCCATTTCATCAAAACTTATTGTATTGTAGTTTATATCCCATAAATAATTCTTATTAACTTCAATAAGAAAATCATATTTCAGCCCGTTTATCCTCGCCTCTCTTGCAAATTCAGTCAGGGGAGGTATCTCTATTTTTCCGTAAATTCCCGGTAATATATAATTTTTTACAAAATCTTTTTCAGGGTTTGATATAAAATTTTTTACATCAATTAAATGTTCCAGCTTTAACCTTAAGAAACCTTTATTATAATAACCTCTGGTATTTTCTCCTCCTGCAATTTTATCCCACTGCTCATTAATGGATTTGATTTCCTGTTCGAGCTTTTCTTTTTCTATCATTCCATATATATATTTACCTGCTGCTCTTTCAGCTTCTTTTTCATAAACTATTTTATATTTAATTAAATTTGTAATATGGATGGCCATAGCTTCTTCAGATGCCTGCATTCTGTAAATATTCCATATTATCTTTTCACCCTGAAGGGTCTCTTTATAATAATTTATTGCCTCTTTCATTATATTATTAAAATCCTGAGTTTCTTTTCCGGATCCCAGACCTTTTCTTATTATAAGATCAATATAAGCATGGAAGCATTCATGGTACACGCTGGATATTTCAAAACTATCCATTTCTGAGAAAGATTTAAAATTTCCATTTTCATCAAATGCATAGGTTAAATATACTACCCCATATCCATAGGCAGGTCTTGGCCTGTATTTTAATCTTATCTTATCGCTTATAATCTTAATATATTCTGTGGGAAAATTATTTTTTTCTGCTTCAGCTATAAATTTATAAAGAGAGCCGGAACTATCTCTATCCTGGCTGCATTCCATCGTAAAAAAAGAAAAAAATAATATAGCAGCCGCAATTAATGAAGCAGTTAATATGCCTCTGGGATTAACAATCTTTTTCATCCTAGAATTTTTCCGGTAGATAATAAAATATATCCTCTTCCATTATAAATTATTGATAATATCTTGTTAAATTATGGATTTTCAAAGAATTTTTAGGTAAGTATCTTACTACAGCAAATAAAATTTTAAAATGTTATTAATTTATTTTAAAGAAGTAAATTTAATTTCAAATATTTTGTTTTTTATATTCAGCTGATTTCCACAGCTTCTCTAATCGCTTTTCTATTAAAAAGTCTTATTTCATACAGCATAAATATAACAGCAATAGTAATTGACAGAAAATCAGCAACAGGCATAGCCATCCATACTCCGTTTAAATCAAAAAATTTTGGAAGTATATAAATAGCAGGAATTAAAAATAAAAACTGCTTTGTTGTAATAACTAAAATTGCCTGTACAGGTTTCCCCAGGGATTGAAAAAAACTAGTAATCACCATGTGCAGACCCACCAGTGGGAAAAAGATAATTAATGTTCTTAATGGCACTATACCCGTATTAATAAGGACCTGGTCATTGCTAAAAATACCCAGAAAATACCTCGGGAAGAACATCATGGGTATAAAAGCAAGAAACGATATAATAGTCGTCCATAATATAGTTATTCCCATCACTTTTTTAACTCTCATGTATAACTTAGCACCATAGTTAAAACTCGATATGGTAGCAAAACTTTGGGCTATTCCTATTACAGGTATTTGGATAAATCCAATTATTCTATATGCTATTCCCAGGATAGCTATATGAATATCATTTCCATAGAACCGCAGAGATCTGTTAAAAATTAAAACTACTGCGCTCGCAATAGTCATCATAAAGAAATTCGGACATCCGATAAACAGGATATCTTTTATATTTTTTATATTTATTTTGAACATAGATAGTCTAAATTTATAGATGCTCCTTCCGGACATATAAAACCATATTATAAGAGCAGTGCTCAATATCTGACTTATAATAGTTGCTATTGCGGCACCTTTTATACCCATTTTCAATACAAAAATAAAAATAGGATCAATTATTATGTTTAAAAAGGACCCGATAGCGATAAAATACATTGATGCTCTTGGCTTTCCTTCTGCTCTGACAAAATCATTTGTTGCTATCAAAAATGATAATAAAGTAAAGCCCGGAAAAACAATTAACAGATATTCTCTTGCAATAGGCAGCACATCTTTTGATGCGCCGAAAAATATCAGCATTCTGTCAATGAAAATATATCCTATAATTATAAAAATGATATTAAGGGCAATATTTAAGATAATTCCGTTACCCATAACTTTGACTGCCTTTTTTTTATCTTTCTTTCCCAGTGCTCTTGATATCATTGACGCCGATCCAGTTCCAATCATAAGGCCAACAGCCATCATGGCCAGCATTATGGGTAAAGCAATTGAAAGGGCGGTTATCGCTAGAGGTCCTACACCTCTACCTACGAATATAGTATCGACAATAACATAGAGAAATCCCAGCAGTATCCCCAGTATTCCGGGTCCTGCAAATTTAAACAGCATTTTATTTAAGTTGCCTTCAAGTATTTGTTTTCTTTCAGAATACATGTTTTTATTTCAATAAATCGTTTACAAAATTTACGGAATATCTATACAATTTTCTTCCTTTCCAGCTTGTATAAGCCCCTTTCCTTTTTTGGAAGATTAATTTTAAATTCATAAAAATCATATAAAATATTGATATCGGATGTAAGAATATATCATAAATTTTTCCATTTATTTTTATCACTGCCATTAATCTTGCCAATAGAATAATCAGTACCTGAAACAAAAGAAGAAATAAATTCACATAAAACAGAATATCGGCATAAAATGTAATAAAAGGAAGCAGCAGCAGCATAAAGAATGGAAATAGAAAAAAAACAAAGAGAACAAGAATAACCAGAGAAATTGATATTTTACTTTTAAAATTTCCCATAAAAATTCTGCAGAATCCATTATATATTTCTCCAAAATTATCATATAATCTGGTTGAATACGTTTTTACTCCATTGAATATCATAAATTTATAACCCATTTTTATAAATAATTTTGAAATTGCAGTATCTTCGACACAGCTGCTTCTTATTATGCTGTGACCGCCTATTTTTTTATAAATATTTCTTTTTACCAGCAATAAACTGCCGATACCGCTGCCGAATACGGGGATTTTAGATCTTTTTATAAATAGCAGCGGAGGAATTAAAAGCTGAAAACTTATCAAGTTGATTACCATTCTTTCATGGAATGATTTCATTATTTGTTCCGGACAGGCTGATAGTATATCAAGCTTTTCGCTGACCAGGCAGCTTAGTGCACTTTCTACAGAATTATTTTGGTGGACAGTGTCAGCATCGGTAAAAAAAAGATACTCGCCTTTTGATCTTCTGTATAATTGATGACAGGCATAATTTTTACCGGTCCAATAATCTTTTAGAGGTTTTCCCTTTATTAATTTTATTTTTTTAAATGTCTTTGAAATATTTTTTATAATAGATGCTGTACCGTCATTGGAGTCGTCGTCAAGAACTAGGATTTCAATATTACAATAGGTCTGTTTTGCCAGGGATATCAAACAATCTTTAATATTTTTTTCTTCGTTCCTGGCAGGTATAAGAATTGAAACAAGAGGTTTTTTTTCCTTCATACTATGAGGTAATTTAAAATTAGATATATCTTTGAAATATATAAAATTAATGAAGTAATTAATAAAAAATATAAGCAGTAGAAAAGAAATTATTATGTTATAAATTAAAAGTGCCATAATAAAAAAGATTTATTATTTTTAATAGGTACTTCTCATCCTTTATAGAATCATTATTATAGCATAGTTCATAATCTAAAATTACAATTATCTATATTTTTTATTATTAATTTATCTTTAAAATTAAGAAAAATTACCGGTAAAAAATAATTAATTTCTAGTAAATCCTTTAGTATATTTAAGAAAAATTTTTTTATAGGGTAAGACTATCCTTTAAATAAATTTTCAGTCAAGTACTATTTCCTCCAGGTCCAGATTAATCACCTTGAATAGAAATTCCTGCTCTATATCAGGCATTTCGGGGCCATCCCAGTCAAATTTAAAACCATCATAATAATAACTGCTAATATCCATTGTAGTATTTTCATAAAGGTATCCCGGTCCCCTCTCCGTGGTGACGTCAAAATAATAATTTTTAGACATAAAATTATCTTCTACTGTTATATCTATGGGAATCCAGCCGTATAAAGGAAGTTTTATCTCAACCCATGCATGACCTATATCTATTTCCTTTGATTTTTCATATAAAATGGTGTATACGGGAATTCCTGCTGCAAGTCTGGCAGGTATACCTGCTGCTCTTAAAAGTGCGGTATAAAGAATTGCGTAATCTGCACATACGCCCTTTCCTCTTTCCAGTATTTCTGATGCATAAAGAAATTCATAGTCTCTCTCCTCGGCACGTGGATAATCATAATGGAGTTTCCTTACCACAAAGTGATAAATAATTTCTGCAATTTTTAACGGCATTAGCTCATCTTTGATCAACGATTTTGCGGTGTCGTTGATTATAGGATTATCCGAATCTATAAATAAATCATCAGCCGTATATTCTATTAGATCTTCATCGTTTTTGCTATAAGTAAGATTGTAACTGTCAAAATCCAGATAATTAAATTCAACTGATGTAACATCAACTTTAACTGAGGCATTTAGGCTTTCACCTTCCGGAAGTTCCCGGTCAAATTTAAAATTGGCAAATAAATTCCAGTTATTGTCAAAGACTTCGGTGGTTTTTCCAATATTTGGCGTATACCCATTTATTACCTGAAATGGATAATAAGTTTGCGGAATTCTCATAAGGCATTTGATATCATCTAAATCACCAGGGCCATTGTTTATCAGTTTATATTCTATTTCAACTATAAAATTATGTTTCTTTACAATTTCAACAGGCTGTTTTTTATCAGTAATAGTTATAGTTTCTATTGCTTCACTGCTCTCTGTTCCATCCGTAACTATCAATTTTATCTCATATTCACCGTCTTCCTTAAAATAATATGAAAATGAGCTCTCACCGGAGTATTCATTGCCATTTACCATCCATTTATAATTTATATCATCATCGTCATAGTCGTACGATTTTTCAGCAGAAAAGTATACCGGATTTTGCGTATAAAAATTTTTATCTCCCAAGGTATCCCCAAAAATTTCTAACACTGCCTGGGGGGCATAATTTTCATCATTGTTACCTGTATATAAATTTTCTTTACTGGAATACTTTTCAGATAATGATATTATAGCCAATCCTTCGAATCCATCTGCTATATATCCGTTATTACCTGCAGTGGTTATATCATATGAAGATCCTCCAGTCTTAAGATTATCTATAATAACGGGATTATTATTATCTGATATATCTACCGCATATATTCCCCCCGATAAGCTGGAGACATAAATAAAACCTCCGGCAGTACCCAGCTCCCAGGCACCGCCCGGAATTTTACAATTACCGTAAGCCTCCGGATTGTATGGATCTTCTATATTTACGGCCTGAATCAAGCTGTCTGTATATTTATCGCTTTCCTCGTCCATTCTGCAGGTTGAAACGTAAATATAATTATCCAGTAGATAAATCCCCCATGCTCTTGATAGGATTCTGCTGGAACTTAAAATTATTGGATTTTCTTTTTCTTTTATATCTATTATGGTGAGACTGCTATTTTCCGTATATTCATTTTTTTCATAATCATAAAAATTTATATTTATATAAGCTGTATCATCTTCTATCCATATGTTTGAAGGTATACCTTCCAGCTCATAGCTGCATACCAACTCAGGCAGTACCTTATTTGAAATATCTATTATTTCAAAGCTGCTTGCATCAAAATCTTCTCCCTCTATGGATGTATTAATATATGCATAATTATCCTCAATAAATAACCCGTATACCGATTTTCTATTATGTTCCCCTGTGTTATAGTTTCCTACCAATTCCGGATTGTCTTTTTTTTCTATATTTACAACATAAAAACCACAATTGGTATAAACTTCTTCATTGTTTATAAAATCGGTATAGGAGATATAAGCATAATCATCCTGAACAATTACAATATTTGCAGAATCTACACCGCAACATTTTCCCACTATAAAAGGATCTTTTTTATTTTCTATATCTACTACATAGAGAATTCCCAGATCGTTTGTAACGTAAGCATAATTACCGCTAACATCCAAATCTATGGCCTGTCCGGATATCTTTAAATCACTTAAAAGTAAAGAATTCGGAATCCCTTCAAAATCTTCTTCTTTAATTGATTGTTCATAATTTTCCGAATCTTCTTTTTCACTGCTTTTACTTCTAATATCAAAAGGAAAATAGCAGCAGGCGGTCAGCATTAAGCTTAATATTATAATTAAGATTAGTGTAGTAAATAATGATCTGGCCAAATTTATATGCTTTTCTAACATTTCTAAACCTTCTCTGCATAACGCCTCACAATTTAATCCGGATTTTCCCTGATATCTTTAAGCGGCGGCAATTCTTTTATGCTGTTAATACCCAGCAGTTCCAAGAATCTTTCTGTGGTTCCGTACAATAACGGGTTCCCTGGCTCTTTAAGTCTTCCTACTTCTTTAATTAATCCCTTATACATAAGTGTCAATATTACGCTGTCGGTTCTTACGCCTCTTATTTCTGCAACTTGTGTTCTGGTAACAGGCTGACTATAGGAAATTATTGCCAGAGTCTCAAGTGCAGCTTGTGAAAGATGTGTTCTTATGTTTGATTTTATAAATTTTATCAGAATATCACTTATTGCAGGATTGGAATATAATCTGAATCCTCCTGCCACTCTTTTAAGTATGAAACCCCTATTATTCTCTATATAGTCTTTTTCAAGCAGCTCCAATATTGAATTTACTTTTTTTTCTCCTATTCCAAGAGCAGAGCAGATCTCTCTTGTTTTTACTATTCCCTCTGATATAAAAAGTATACCCTCAACACATGTTTTCAGCCATGAATCCCCTTTTCTGAAACTAATTTTTGTTTTTTTTATGTCTTCTCTGCTGCTGTCTCTATATTTATTCATAATACTACCTAATTTTTCTTATCATAATATTACCAAAATTCTCAAATTGAATAATATCAATAATTTCTTTTTTATAAAGCTCCAATATTGATAAAAAACTGATTATCTTGTCTATAATATTGGTATATTTTAAAGTCAACTCTTTAAAATTGATGCTATCTTTCATCTCAAGTATCTCATTGATTCTCTTCATTTCCTGGAATATGCTTATTCCAATTCTGTGGTTATATAAATCGCTAAGCTTTACTCTTTCATCCCTGTATTTTAAAAGATTTGAAGCAATGGACAATATTTCTTTTACATTTATTTTTTTTGTAAAATCCGGAAGCAGCTTTAAAAATCTATCCTCTAAAGGTGCTTCCCTTATAAAATATAAAGCTTCGCTTTCATAAAGCCTTCTAAAATAATTGGAGATTTTATTAAAAATTCTATATTCTTCTTCTCTCCTCTGTAAAATTCCAATATCCAGTTTATCTTCTTCATCTGATTCAGATTTTCTTTTTGAGGGAAGCAAAGATCTTGATTTTATTTCCAGTAAAATAGAAGCTGTATATATAAATCCTGATAGGGTATCAATTAATATATTTTTATTCTTTTTAATATAAACTATAAAATCATTTATTATAGTGTTTAAATCGATTTCATAAATATCTTCTTTTTTTCCCCTGACTAGTTCTAGAAGTAGATTTATCGGTCCTTTAAATTTCCCGTATTCTATTAAATAATCTTTATTTTCAGTGCAGTTTGCCAATCTAATCTATACCCATCTTTTTTCTTACGCCCGATACTATTTTTTCAGCAATTCCTGTAACCTCATCTTTACCATTTTCCAGTATTTTATAGATATATTTAACATCCTTTTTAAGTTCGTTTCTCTTTTTTTGAAAATTTTCCAGGGATTTAAATATTAAGGATGAAAGCTCGTCTTTGCATTTCGTGCATCCTATTTTTCCTTTTTGGCATCTTTCTCTTATCTCATCTATTTCCTTTACATTATAAATTTTATAAAAATCGAAAATTTTACAGACTTCAGGATGACCGGGGTCTTTTAGATGTATCCTCCGCGGATCTGTTATCATCATTCTTACCTTTTTTTGAATGGTTTCAAAATCATCCGATAAAAATATTGCATTGTTATAGCTTTTTGACATTTTTCTGCCATCTATACCCGGTACCCTGGTAGATTTTGAAAGCATTTCTTTAGGTTCTGTAAAATAATTTCCATATAAATTATTAAATCTCCTGGCAATTTCTCTGGTAATCTCAAGATGCGGTAATTGGTCCTCACCTACCGGGATTATATCTGAATTCACTATGAGTATATCTGCTGCCATCAGTACCGGATATGATAAAAATCCAAGCGTAGATAAATCTTTTGATTTTAATTCTTTCATCTGCTCTTTATATGTAGGACATCTTTCCAGCCATGAAAGAGGGGTTATCATTGAAAAATATAAAGTTAATTCTGAAATTTGAGGTATATCCGACTGTCTGTATATATGAGTTAGATCAGGATCTATTCCCAGGGCTATTAAATCTATCACACATTCAATCAAGTCCGACTTTATGTTTTTAGGATTTTGATATTCTGTTGATAATGCGTGCCAGTCTACCAGAAAGAAAAAATTCTCGTAATTTTTCTGGTTTTTTATCATATTTTTAATATTGCCGTGCAGATGGCCCAGATGCAATTTACCGGTCGGCCTGAATCCCGTAAGCATTTTCTTTTTCATTTTCCAATCTCCTGTTACCTTAACTGCTAAACCATTAAATACTGCCACCAGATACAAATCTTATAAATAAAATTAAATACCGGCGATATAAAATTCCAGAATATTCTTCCGCCCAGGAATAAAAATATAAAAATAAATATAAATCCAAACCTTCCGAATCCAAGAAATTTCATCATAGCTTCTTCCGGTAAAAAAGAGGCGAGTATTTTTGACCCATCAAGCGGAGGTATGGGTATAAAGTTAAATATAGCCAGAAAAACATTTATATATATGGCACCCTGAAAAATTTGATTTACAAGCTCAAAAACATTGAAACTTAAACTGCCTGACGCTAATTGACCATTTGATACCTTAAAGTAAATGTAATAAAAAAGCCCGTAAACCAGCCCTATTATAAAAGCAAATAAAAGATTGGCAGCCGGGCCGGCTATAGAGGTATATCTTAATCCTCTTCTATAATTTCTAAAATATCCCGGATTAATAGGAATCGGCTTGGCATAACCAAAAATTATACCCGAATTAATAAGTATCAGAAGTAAAGGCAGCAGAATGCTCCCGAATAAATCTATATGAGCAGCCGGATTAAGGGTAAGCCTGCCCATACTTTTAGCAGTAGGATCTCCGCTCTTATATGCTATAAATCCATGGGCATATTCATGTATGACCACTCCTAAAATCAAGCCGGGTGCCCACACAATCAGCTGCCTTAAAAAAATTAATATTGATTGTCCTAAATTTGCCATATGAATAAACCTCTTATTCTTTGACCATATACCATATCAAAATCTTTTAATTTTGCAAATATTCTTACGCATAACAGTTTTTTCTTTAGAACATATTTAAACGAATTTTTACATACAGTTGACTATCTCTCCCTCGGATGATATTTAAAGTATATTTCTTTTATATGTTTTTTATCCAAATTGGTATAAATTTCAGTTGTAGAAATACTGCTGTGACCCAAAAGTTCCTGAACCGTTCTTAGATCTGCTCCTTTCTGTAACATATGAGTGGCAAAACTATGCCTGAATATATGCGGATATATATTTTTACCAATATTTATTTTACGTGCATATATTTTTAATATTTTCCAGAATCCCTGCCTGGTTATTTTATTGCCGTTCTTATTTAAAAAAATATAATTTGATTTATGTTCTCTTTCAATCTTATATCTTGCTTTATCAATATATTTTTTCAAATGCAGCAAGCTCTTTTTACCAACCGGAGTTATTCTCTCTTTTTTACCTTTGCCTATGAACCTCAACATTTCTTCATCAAAATCAATATCGCCAAGTTTAAGATTTATAATCTCGCTTACTCGAAGCCCGCAGGAATATAATAATTCGAACATGGCTTTATCTCTCAACTGCAATTTTGTAGAGAATGGTATGCTGTCAAGAAACTTTTCTACCTCCTCAATATCCAAAACTTTTAATAATTTCCTGGGCATTGCCGGATTACTTATTCGAATCCAGGGATTTTTCTTACAAATTCCTTCTCTGAACAGGAATTTATAGAAACTTCTAAGGGTTGATAATATTCTTGATATTGATGATTCCGACTGATTCGTATGAAGAAATTGAAGAAAATCAAGTATTTGTTCCTTTTTTATATTAATGTAATCTTCTATGCCTTTGTTTTTCAGGAAAAAATTAAATTTATTGAGATCTCTCATATAAGAATCAATAGTATTGGGAAGAAGCATTCTTTCAAATCTTAAATATTCCATATAACTTCCAATATTATGATTAATATCTTTATTTTTTATTTTTTCTTCCAACTTTGTAATTCCCATTTAAATAATCTCTGCTTAAAAGTATACCTATAATAGTTTTTGCATCTTTAATTTTCCCATTTTTTATAAAAGATACTGCATCATCAAGTCCCAGCTCCAGGACATAAAGAAATTCATCTTCATCGGGATGATTTTCTTCTCTTTCAAAATCTATGGCCATAAATAAATATAATAATTCATCGCTAAAACCAGGTGAAGTGTAAAAAGTTGTCAGATGTATCATCCTGCCTCCCCTTGCACCTATCTCTTCGCTCAATTCTCTTTTTGCACAGTTTTTAGGTGTTTCATCTTTATCCAGCTTCCCTGCCGGCACCTCTAATAGATTATATCCCGCAGGATATCTGAACTGTCTTACCAGTACTATTTTTCCTTCTTTATTGATTGGTACAATACCTACTGCTCCCGGATGCGAGACTTTCTCTCTTGTGGCTACTTTATTATTGGGAAGTCTTACTTTATCCATATATAATTTAATTATTTTACCATTGAAAATAGTATTAGAACTTATTCTTTTTTCAAAAAACTCTTTATTCATTAATAGTTTCCCTTCCTATTGTCCTATTTAATCACAATTTTACATATTTCCATTATCAATTCTGCAAGCTTCTCTAATTGTTCAATTTTTACATACTCTTTACTTGTATGAATATTTTCCATTCCAGCACTCAGATTAACAGCTATTTTTCCTTTAGAATTAAATATATTAATATCACTTCCACCGCCGTAAGACATAATCTTTGGTTTTAGATTTAACTTCTTTAGAGCCTTTTCTGCTACCATAACCGGTATTTCATTTTTAGAGATTTCAAATCCCTCATATTCCCTTACAATTTTATATTTTAAATCTGCACCTACCTTAGATGCGCCTTTTTTCAAGTTTTTTAGTATCATCCTCGTAATATTATTCAGTTTTGACAGTTTTAAGCTTCTTGCTTCAATTTCCAGTTTTGTATTTTCAGGTATTATATTTCTTGCCGTTCCACCCTCTATCTTTCCAATATTACAGGTACTCTCGCTATCTATTCTCCCTATTCTCATATCTGATATAGCAATAGCAGCTGCTTGTATAGAATTTATGCCCTTTTCAGGTTCTATGCCTGCATGAGTCGCCTTGCCCTTAAAATGAGCGAAAATTGAATCCTGGAACGGTGCTTTATTTATTATTATTCCTACATCACCATCACAGTCAAATGCAAAACCGCACTTTGCTCCTATTAATCTCATATCAATATTTTTTGCTCCCAGTACACCTATTTCTTCTGAAATCGTAAATACAATAAAAATATCTCCCGTAGGAATATTTTTTTCTTTGATAACACTTAATACTTCTATAATTGATGCAACAGCAACCTTATCATCACCGCCTAATATGCAATCTTTGTTCTTATTATATATTTTCCCATTTTTTATTACCGGTACAATATCCCCGTTTACACTAACCGTATCAAGATGCGCCGCCAGGAATAATGGTTTGCTGCCTGATGAATTTTTTGTTCTGTAAATTGCTATAATATTCCCCGCATTGCTTCCTAACTTCTTACCGCAATTATCAACTTTCACTTCAAGCCCAAGAGATTTTAATTTCTCTTTTGCATAATTGACTATTTCCTTTTCATTTTTCGAGGGACTCTTTATTCTAACCAGTTCAATAAATGTATTTAAAAGTCTCTTTTTGTTTATCACTTCCTGCCACCTCTTATCATTTAAAAACCTTTCTAAATATTTTTAATCATATTATTTTTCCTGTGCCTAAAAATAAATACAGTATTTATGCCCATAACTAATAAACCCGCCGATATTATAATTGAGTCCCTTATGATTCTAATAAAAAAATCATAAAAAAAACCGTAAGGGAAAAGAGTAATTATAAGAGAGCCCTGAAGAAATGAATAATTTCCTTGAGGGAAAAATAAAAGGTGGAAATTATCAAACAGAACAGGAAAATTTTTTCCAAGGAGAAAAAATATAGCTGTAAATATTAGTATTATTAAAGAAGAGATTATGAATATAATGCTCAGGTTTTTAATAAAATTACCAGTATCTTTTTTTATCATAATAAAAACTGAGATAATAAATAAAAAAATACTGGCAACATATAAAACAAATATCTTTGTCAGTAATGCCCTTACGTCCTTAAAATGGCTTATTTCCTCAGATTCGAATACAGCTGCTCCCGTGTTGCTTTCATCACTGTATCTTACCTGATTGCTGTGTCCTGAAGAGCCAAGATCTGATTTATATTTAAAAAAATTAAATATCTTTAATGTCATAGTTTCCACATCATCTCTATTTAAAATCAGAAACACTCCATTATTTTCATATAAACTATCATAGTAATTTAAATTAAAAATATTATATGAAAGCGGGGTGAACAAAATTATAAAAATCAGAGAAACTGAACTTATAGAAATTAATAATTTCCTTATATTACTGCTTTTTAAGCTCATTTTTTAATTTGAAGAAGATGAATGTTCTATTGAAGCAGCTATAAAATCTCTGAATAAAGGATGGGGCCTGTCAGGTCTTGATTTAAATTCGGGATGGAACTGAACCGCAACAAACCATGGATGATTTTTTATCTCAACAATTTCAGCCAAATTTTTATCCGGATTTATACCTGTTATTATAAGCCCTGCTTTTTCCAGCCTATCTTTATAATTATTATTTAATTCATATCTATGCCTATGTCTTTCAAAAATAATTTTCTTCTTGTAAGCCTTATAAGCCGATGACCCAACCTTCAACATGCACTTATACCTTCCCAGCCTCATTGTTCCGCCCATATTTTTTACACCTTTTTGCTCATACATTAAATCTATTACCGGATTTTTTGTATTAGGATTAAATTCGGTACTGTTTGCGTCTTTAAGTCCGAGCATATTTCTACTGAATTCAATTACTGCACACTGCATTCCAAGACATATTCCTAAAAATGGTATATTGTTCTCTCTGGCACATTTTATTGCATTAATTTTTCCATTTATACCTCTTATTCCAAAACCATATGGCACTATTATTCCGTCGACACTAAATAATATATTATCTCTGGGACAATTTTTATTAATCGATTCAGAATTTATCCAGACCAAATTAACATTTTTTCTGAAATAATAACCACTGTGATTTAATGATTCGACAATGCTTATGTAAGCATCCTTCAAATTTGTATATTTGCCCACTATTCCTATCTTCACTTTTCCATCAAGGTGCTCAATATCATTTACAATCTTTTTCCAAATTTTTAGATTGGATTTCTTTTGTTTGAGTTTTAATTTTGTTAAAACTCTTGAATCCAATTTTTCCTTTTGCAGCATAAGGGGTACCTTGTAAATATGTTTTACATCAATTGCTTCTATGGTGTCTTCCTTTTCAATATCGCAGAAAAGGCTTATCTTGCTTTTAATACTATCGGTTAATCTGGTCTCGCTTCTGCATATAATTATATCAGGCTGGATACCTATACTTCTTAGTTCTTTTACGCTATGCTGTGTCGGTTTTGATTTTAATTCTTCTGTTGCCTTTAAGTATGGGATATAAGTCACATGTATATATAGGACATTTTCCTTCCCCACATCTTTTTTAAATTGTCTTATTGCTTCCAGGAAAGGCAGGCTTTCTATATCTCCTACAGTACCTCCTATTTCTGTAATAACTATATCAGTTTTTTTTCTTTGCAATGTCTTTTTTATACTTCTTTTTATTTCATCAGTAACATGTGGAATTACCTGCACGGTAGAGCCAAGAAATTTGCCTTTTCTCTCATCATCAATTACATTTTTATAAATTTTACCTGATGTAAAATTATTATATTTGGATAAATCCTCATCTATAAATCTTTCATAATGCCCCAGGTCCAGGTCTGTTTCACAGCCGTCATCGGTTACAAAAACTTCTCCATGCTGAGTAGGATTCATGGTTCCGGGATCAATATTTATATATGGGTCAAATTTTTGAATGGTAATACTATAGCCCCTGGATTTCAGTAACCTTCCAAGTGATGCCGAGCATATGCCCTTTCCAAGTGAGGATAGTACTCCGCCTGTTACAAAAATAAATTTAGTTTTCAATCTTTATCCTCCCCTCTAACAAATTATTTTTAATAGCCCTGCATTTCTCCATAAGTTCTTCGGCATGCAGCACGGAAATATTACTTTCTTCCATTCCGCTTATCATACGGGATATTTCGCTTATCTTATCCGGTAAATCCAGTTTCTTGATCCTTATTTTTGTTCTGTTTTTTTCTATAAATTTATCAATAAAGTAGTGAGAGTCTGAAAAACAGGCTATTTGCGCCAGGTGAGTAATAGCTATTACCTGACAATTTTTAGAAATTTTGAATAATTTTTCACCTACTACCAGTGATACCGCACCTCCTATGCCTGCATCTATCTCGTCAAATATCATTGTCGTAATATTATCAACTGAGCCAATAACCGATTTAAGTGCAAGCATAATCCTTGATATTTCACCGCCTGAGGCTATTTTTCTTAGAGGCCTTTCCGGTTCTCCCACATTAAGAGAAATTAAAAACTCTATATTGTCTATACCTTTCCTGCTTAACTTAATTTTTTTTCCATCAATTACTATATCATTATCTCCTTCCAGCAGTTTATGGAGAGTTTTGAAAGAAACAGATTTAAAGCCAAGATCAGACATTTCATAAGTCACTTCTTTTCCAAGATTTTCTATTATATCTTTTCTTAAATCACTCAGGAGTACTGCTTTTCTTATCAGGATATTCTTACTGTCTTCATATTCAGCCTGTTTTCTTTCAATATCATTGTCCAGATCCTCAAAACTTTCTATTTCTTTTTTTACTTTTTTTCCGTATTCATTAATCAAGTTCAGATCCAGATTATACTTCTTTTTTATTTCTGAAAACTTATAAAGTCTTTCCTGAATTCCATCCAATCTCTCGGCACTGAAGTCAAAATCAGCAACGTAGCTATTTAAATAATGGCTCATCTCTCCAAAAAAATCACTCATTGAAGAAAGCTTTTCATTAAATTTTTTAAAATTCAGGTCAATTCCGGCTAGTTCACTAATATTTTTATCCAGGATTGCTATATTATTACTCAATGAAACTGCATTATCTTCATTACCACCTATTATATCCTTGCATTCAGATGCTAACTTGTATATTTTTTCATAATTTTTAAGAATTCTTATCTCATTTTCTAAAGTCTCTTCTTCATTATCCTTTATATCCAATTCTTTTATTTCTTTATACCTGAAGTTCAGGTCGCTTAATTTTTCTTCTCTTATATTTTTTAATTCCTTTAGCTTTTTAAGTTCCATCTTATTTACTGTGTACTGCTCCAGACTTTTCAGATAATCTTTTAGTGCATCCGAGATAATATTTTTTCCAAATTTATCTATTATCTCCATATGAGTTTTTGATTCCAGTAAATACTGGTGATCATGCTGCCCGTGGATATCTATAAAAAATTGGCTTAAATTTTTTAGGGTGCTGACCTGAGTAAATATTCCATTTATAAATGCCCTATTTTTCCCTATTCGATTAACTTCCCTGCTTACGACTATATCATCGCCGTCATCCATGCTTTCTACTAGATTTTTAGATTTCAAATAATTTATTGCCGCAGGATTTCTTCTAAAATCAAAATATCCCTGAACCATCAGTTTATCTTCATTATCCCTTATTAAATCAATGCTGGCACGTTCGCCTATTAATAAATTTATAGCTTCAATAATAAGTGTCTTCCCGGCACCTGTTTCCCCTGTCAGAACGTTAAGCCCTTTTTGGAATTTTATTCTGGCATCATCTATTATGGCAAAATTTTTAACCTGTAGTTCTTTTAACATAAATTAAGATAATTTAATATTTTAAAGATTAAATTCTTTCAATAAATTTTTCCTTAAAAACTTTGAAAAACATATCTTTGCTAAAAGATATAATTTTTAACTTTAATCTCGATTTTTTCACCCTGAATATATAATCTTCTCTGATATTTAAAGATTTTATTTTACCGTCAATCCCAACACTATCTTTATTGTTTTTCGAATTTACCTTTATTTCCAGATTGTTATCAGGACTTAAAATTATACTCCTGCTTAACAGTGTATGGGGACATATAGGAGTTATTATTATTACCTCACTTTTGGGCTCCACAATCGGTCCTCCTGCGGAAAGAGAATAAGCCGTAGAACCTGTGGGGGTAGAAATTATTATTCCGTCCGCATCAAAACTTTTTATTGATATTCCATTTACCATTATTTCAAATTTTATTATTTTTCCAAGCATTGTTCTGGTTATGGTAAATTCATTTAATGCTATGTGGTATAAGCCTAAATTATCTATTATTTTCTTACCCTTGAAGAATCTTCCTTCCAGAAGCATCCTCTCTTCTATATCGTAACTTCCTTTTAAAACATTGTCTATAGCACAGTAAATGTTTTTGGTGTCAACAGCGGTTAAGAATCCAAGGTTTCCTACGTTAATCCCCATTACTGGAATCTCATGCTCAAAACAGTACCTCGAAGCCCTTAAAAACGTCCCATCTCCCCCAACCGATATTATCATCTCACTTCTTGAACTAAACTCTTTTTCGGAAACAGAAGGAAGAGAATATTTCTCCGGTATTTTATCAATATCCATAAGAAGAACCTTGATATTTTTATCGGTCAGGTATTCATATATCTTAATAGCAATCTTAATTGCTTCTTTTTTCTCATTATTAGTAACTATGCCAATATTTTTCATTCTATTACCGCCTGTTTATGATTAAAGTAAATATGAGCATTACTTACAGTGTTTTTAATTATTTTATCATAATTTATTACAGATTTAGCTTGTTCAGAACATTTTTCCAAAAAAATCCAGAACTCAATATTACCTTTAGAGCCCTTTAACTTAGAAAAAGTAAAGTTACAAATTCTTACCGGGTAATTCTCAATGAATTTAGCCATATCCAATAATACCTTTAAATGAAGCTTCCTGTCTCTAATTATACCTTTACTTTCAACCTCTTTTTTTTTTAATTCAAATTGTGGTTTTATCAGCAGCAGTATTTCGCCATTTTCTTTTGTAAGTTCCAATATTTTACCGAATATTTTTTTAATGGAAATAAATGATACATCTACTACCGTAAAATCCGAAACAAAAGGAACTCTGCTTGTATCAAAATGGCGTACATTTGTCCTTTCAAAAAGAATTATATGTGGTGAATTTCTTAATTCCCAGCATAACTGGCCGTACCCAACATCAATATCTATTATTTTATCTGCTCCGTTCTTTAATAAAAAATCAGTAAATCCTCCTGTTGACGAACCAATATCCACTGCCTTCTTCCCTTTAATACATAGCTTTAAATCCTTAAACGCTCTTTCTAATTTTAGACCTCCTCTGGAAACATACTGGTTCTTTGGAATTATTTCTATTTCTGAATTTAAATCCACAGACATACCAGGCTTATCCATAACTTTACCATTAACTTTTACTCTCCCTTCCAGAATCAGCGAGTATGCGGCTCTCTCTGTTTTAGACAGTTTTCTTTTTAAAAGAACAGTTATTATTTTACACTTATTGTTAATATTTATTATACCTTTCTTAATAGTAAAAATCTTGCTATATCAACCAGCCATTTATATTCAATATCCATACTTTTTATTACATCTATAGCTTTTTCAATTTTTTCTTCAGCAATTTTTTTTGACCTTGAAACTCCCCATATATGAGGAAAGGTATTCTTTTTTTGTAAGACATCTTTCCCTACTGTCTTTCCTGCCATACGTTTATTTGAAGTTATATCAAGAATATCATCTGTTATCTGAAAAGCCAGTCCTAAATTTTTTGAATATTCGGTTAATTTCTTTAATACATCCATACCTGCGCCGCATAAAACAGCTGCACACCTTACAGATGCAGTTATCAATTTCCCTGTTTTATTTGTATGCATGTACTCCAATCTATGACTGCTTATTTTTTTACCTGTAAAATATACATCTATTATCTGGCCGGCAACCATACCGCAGGCACCAGTTGCATCAGTAATCTCACCGATAACCTTAACTTTTTTTTCATAATCTGAATTTTGATATTTTATTATTATACTAAAAGCTTCCGCAAATAGGGCATCTCCGGTCAATATGGCTATATCTTCACCAAATTTTTTATGACAGGTAAGTTTCCCCCTTCTCATATCATCATTATCCATGGAAGGAAGATCGTCATGTATCAGTGAGTAGGTATGTATAAATTCTATGGCACAGGCAGTAGGCAGCACCATCCTGTAATCTTTACCCATACTCTTTGCAGTCAGAAGACACAATATGGGCCTGAATCTTTTCCCTCCGTTTTCTATGCTGTAATTAATTGATTTCTGTAAAATTGAGGGACACTCGTTATATTTTTTAATATAGTATCCCAGCCTTTTATTTACTTCTTTTAATAAAAAACCAGGATACAGCCTATTTACTCCCGGATTATATTTCTTTGAATCAACCATATTTACAGCTTAACAGTAATAATTCTAATTATTTATATCGCTTAAAATTTTTCCCAGAACACCGTTTACAAACTTTGGCGTATCTTCTTTTTGCCCCATGCTTTTCGCAATTTCAATGGCTTCGTCTACCGATACTTTCAATGGTATATCATCCTCATACAGCATTTCATAAATTGCTATTCTCAGAATATTTCTGTCAATAATTGCTATTCTTTCAAGAGTCCAGTTCTCTACAACGTTTTTTATAATCTGGTCAATTCTTTCCTTGTATTTACTCACTCCTTTAACAAGTTTTAAAGTAAATTCGTCATATTCCCTGCCTGCCAGTAAATTATTATTTATTATATCTATTATATTTTTATCCAGTAAATCTTTCTGATACAGAAGGATCACTGCATTCTCTCTGCTTTTTCTTCTTGTTATTTTAGGCATATTGATAAAAATTATAAGATTTTATCAGGCACCTTTCCGTGTTATATATTCGCCTGTCCTGGTATCTATTTTTATGGTATCGCCCACATTAATAAATAGGGGAACCTGTATTTTTGCGCCTGTTTCTATTTCAGCAGGCTTATAACTTGAACTCACGGAATCGCCTTTTATCCCCGGCTCCGTTTTAATAACCTTTACCTCGATAAAAATAGGAAGTTCAATTGATACAGGTTTACCTTTATAAAAAATAACTTCAATTTCTATATTTTCTAACAAATAATCTTTTTTTTCATCAATAATAATTTTATTCAATTGAATCTGCTCATAAGATTTGGTGTCCATGAAATTATAATACTCATCTTTATATAGAAACTGCATTTTTCTGGTTTCAAGTATTGCCTGCTCCATTTTTTCACCGGCCCTAAAAGTTTTATCAATAATGGCTCCCGTGCTTAAGTCTTTCAACTTGGTCCTGACGAAAGCACCGCCTTTCCCCGGCTTAACATGCTGAAAATATAATATTTTGTAAAGAAAGTTTTTATATATTATAGTCAATCCGTTCTTGAAATCACTTGTACTTATCATATTTTGTCTTCCTTTTTTGTAATCTGATATATTAACCCAGAACAACAAAATTTTTCGTGGAACTATAAAGCACTTCGCATTTGTTTTTATCTACTACTACCATATCCTCTATTCTTATACCGCCAATATTCTCTATATATATACCAGGCTCTATGGTTATTACCATATTCTTTTTTAAAGTCGTTCTGCTTCTGCTGTTAACTACCGGTTGTTCGTGTACTTCCAATCCGACACCATGGCCAAGCCCATGTCCAAAATTATTTCCATATCCTTTGGAAGCTATATATCCCCTTGCTATCTTATCAAGATGGCTGCAGCTTATACCTTCCCTGCAATTTTTAATTGCCAGTAACTGTGCCTTTAAAACTATATCATAAATTTTTTTAAATTCATTATAGATTTTGCCATTTCTTAAAAAAATCGTTCTTGTTATATCGGAACAATAATTTTTAAATCTGCACCCGAAATCCATAACTACGGGTCCGTCAATCAATTTTAACTTTCCTGGTAAATAATGAGGCATAGATGAATTTTTTCCACCTGCAACTATTGTGTCAAATGATCTCCCATCTGAACCATTCTTTATAAAAAGTTCTTCAATCTTATATGCCAGTTCTATTTCCGATAATTTATTTATATTATAACCGCTTGAATTTATTAAACTATTAAAAACTTTATCAGTGATCCGGCACACATCTCTAATTTTATTTATCTCTGTTTTGTCCTTAACTTCCCTTAATTTTTCAACTATTCCATCGATATTTATCAATTTTTTATTTTGTTTGGATAATATCTTTTCTAATTTGCAAAAATCAGAAAAATTGATATTCATACCTTCAAATCCAAGAAGTCTTGAATAATAATTTTCTAAAATTTCCGCAAGAGTTTTAAATTTATCTTTCCGGCAGCAGATAATATTTATGTTTTTATTTTTAATGGATTTTCTGGATTGTTCCAGGTAAATTAAATTGACTAAAAGATGGAGCCTATCATCTGTAATCAGCAACAAGCTTCCCGAATCTTTTCCGTAGAAACCTGTTAGATATAAAATATTCTGGTCTCTGGTTACCAAAAAATTTTGAATTTTTCTTACATCTAAAAGACTTTTTAACTTTTTAATTCTGGAGCTATATAATTCAAACAATTTTACTTTAATTTTTTCTAGTACGCCTTATATTCAAATATTATATTAATTAACTATTTCCTGCCATTCTCCCCTTGTTATGGTAGTTTCTCCACTGCCGGAATAGCTCGTGGGCATTTCCTCTGGTAAATATTCTGAAATACCATCCTCGTAGCAGACTTTAGTAAAAGAAGTATTAATATCAAGAATTCCTCCGGCAATTAGCGTTCCCCTTACCACACCTTTAGTTATTTTTATATTTCCTTTTGCAAGTGCGACCATATACGTAGTGGGACTACCGCAGCTGGGAGGTTGAACCCAATAATCTCGCCAGATGTCGGATTCAATTTTTCCATTTGATAAAAATATTAACAAAGCATTTTCCGGGAAATCATTTGTATTTATAGGTATAAGTTTCGTAAGAGTCTTGATATCTCCGGTAGTATATATAATACCTTTTCCCCTGTAATATATTTCATTGGTACTGGGTCCGCCAATGCTGGGAATCCACCATTCTTCAATTCCTACTTGAAGATTACCGTTTATGATGACATTACCGTGAACTTCCAGAATGTAATTTCCACCTTCTTTTACAAAGCTTAAGCTATTTCCTCCAAAATCATTGTAATTATATGGAACATTTCGGTCATCAAATGTTAAATTACTATCAATAATTAATGCAGATCCCTGAACATCTGACCAATATCCGTCTATCAAATCAGCTACATTATATTGAGGATCGACAAAAGTATATGTAAGACTGTCATTTCGATCAGCATATATCGGCGCCCATGGATTAGACGGCCAGGGTGTAATTGTTCCATTGCATGATAAAATTAATTCTCTTCCCAGTTCCCCTATTCTTGCACTTCCGCTCATATTAATGTCACCCATTACAATCATGGGACTAATCAGGTTCTCGTCTATATAGGTTCCGCCGGACATTGTTAAACTGCCTGCTATGTTAACCTGGCTTCCTTCTATTTTTGCGCTTCCTTCCATTACCACATTTCCTCCAACAGAAAGAGTATCCGGGTTTATAATTGTTGCATCACCTGACATATATAGATTTCCTTTAATAACTACCGGTCCCGGATTAGATTGCTGTGATATAAATGAACCTGCAGTAAGATTAAGATTTCCTTCCGTGTAAAAAGGACCGTCTAAAGGTTCATAATTACCGCCAAAAGTTGTTGATTGCGCCGTATATACATAATCATAAATATCAAGTGCCGGACCTGACTGCATAATATTTATACTTGTTTGAATTGTTCTTTCGGTTCCGCTTTTATCAATTCCTTTGGATGTTACATTGTACCAGGACAATTCTTCACCGCTGTGAAACTCGTAATTAACCATAAAACTACCCTGTACTTCCCCGCCGTCTTCTATTTCTACAGTATATGGACTCGATGGAAGAGAAGTGCCTTCATTATAATATTTGTCTATATTCGAGAACATGCTGGATATACCCGCTTCAGCAAAGTTTAATGCTTTTAATTTTTCCTTATCAAGTTCCGTAAAACCAATATCACGAAAGATATACCCGACCATAGCAGTAGTCAATAAAATCACTGCCAGACCCATTATCAACACAAGGATTGATATATTGGCTCTTTTCTCTCTTTTAAAATTTAATATTTTTTTTATTATACTTCTCATTTTTAAAAATCTGCTAGATCCTGTTTCTTAAAGTAATAGATGTCTTTAAATCCATGGTCCTGTTACTCTCTGTTCCTCCCTGGTCAATATTTATATTAATTTCAATTATTTTTATATTACCTAATTCTTCTTCACTCACCGTAGCCATTCCACCTTCGGGTATATTTACCCCGGTATAATAGGTAAATATATTTATATTAACTATTTTACTCACAACCAGACTTGCACCCCCGCCATCTACTTCCCTGTAAAGATTATAATATCCTTCTTCTGCTGAAAGATAATACTCCAAAACCTCATATCCTTCATCATCGTCCACATTGCTTCTAAAAGTAATGTCGTCAGCTTCAGCACTACTTATATCAATGATTTCTCTTAAATCTTTACTTACCCTATACATTGCAGTTTTAGAATCTATTACTGAAGTAGTTACATCAACAACTTCTCTTGAAGTGTTTATGGAAAGAATATACGCACCTGAAATTATACTTACTATTATAACAATCAGCAATACTACAAGCAGCAGCTCAACCAGTGAAAAACCTTTAGAATCTTTTATTCTTTTAATGAGTAGTGACTTCATTGCTTGGATCACTTTCTATCCCGCCCTCATAAATAGCTGTTACGTAAAAAGTATAATTACTATACCCTATTCTATTGCTGTAATATGTGTTTGCAGTTCTACCTATTTCTATACCGTTTCTATATACTGCATATTCGGTAACTACCAGTTCGGTATCCGGAGCATCCCATGCAATATATACTGTTCTTGTATAACCCCATCCATAATACCACGTAATACGAAGATTCCGGGGCGGTGGATATACGGCTTCACTTTCAGTAGTTACAGTATTGCTTTGATCACCTTCTATGCCGCCCTCATAAATAGCTGTTACGTAAAAAGTATAGTTACTGGTTCCAATCGTATTCTGATAATTTGTGTCAGCGGTTCTACCTATTTCCACGTCGTCTCTATATACCGCATATTCAGTAACTGTCAACTCGGTATCAGGAGCATCCCATGCCAGATATACTGTTCTTCCGGAACCTTCCCCTGAGTATCCTGTGATATTAAGATTCCGGGGTGGTAGATATTCCAATACAATTTCAGTAGTTACCGTATTACTTGAACTGCTTTCTGTTTCATCATCATATAGTGCCGTTACGTAATAACTATAAACTTCATTATCTCCGGGTTCATCGATAAAGAATAATAATCCTGAAGAAGCAGCGGTTCCTATAAAATTCCCATCTCTGTAAATCTTATATTCATCTATCTCAAGCTCTGTATCGGGTGCTTCCCATATTAGTTTAATATCTCTTTCGCTGCCGGAGCCTGAATCATAGTCTATAACCAGATTTACAGGTACCGGATGCCCAACAGGTCCTTCTCCCTGACTCCCTAAAGGATACATCTGCGTAATTACATTTATCGGTTCCTTCATAGGGTCCTTAAAGATGGTTATTTTCAGCTGCTTGTAATCACTATCCCCCTCATATACCGGAATGATTTCGTAACTTATATCATATCCATCTTCAATCAGAACAGGATTATCTAATCCCCAGTTAGGATTCTCTGAAGTAAAATCAATATCTTCATAAGCCATCGCCCTTATAATCTCAAGTTTCTCACTGGCAATTGCCTGAGCTTTTGTTTTTGCTCTGTTTATTTTTAATGTATCAACGGATACTATGGTGCCTCTTACCAGGACTAATGTAATAATGGATAATATAAGAAAAGCTACTACTACCTCTACAAGAGCCATCCCGTCTTGTTTCTTTAAATTTAATTTTTTTTTATTAGAACATTTATAAATGAAACGATAAAATTTATTTAACATTTTCCTGTATTTATTTTATGCATTCAATAATATATTTTACAGCTATCTTGTATACATCTAGTCCAAACCCAACAATAATTCCCAATGATGCCGGGGATATTACTGATTTTGATCTCCAGAGTTCTCTTTTATAAATATTGGAGATATGCACCTCTATTACTGGAATATTGCTTGCCAGTATGGCATCATGTATTCCATAGCTATAATGTGTGAGCGCACCAGGATTAATTATTATGAAATCAATGGTTCCGATACATTTATGTATTTTATCAATGATTTCGCCTTCATGATTTGATTGAAAATAAGAAAGCTTGATTTTTCTCTCAGCTATTTTATCCAGGTCTTTTTTGGCATCTTCAAAATTTCTTTTGCCGTATATTTTTTCTTCTCTGTTGCCTAATAAATTTAAATTGGGACCGTTAATTATTACTACATTTTTCATTTTAATTAAAATTATATATTTTTATAGAATATTTATTCTTTCATTAATAATTAATATTATATTTAATAATTATTTTATATATATTTAAATATAATTATACATACTTTTTTTAATATTATCAATAATGAGGCTTTTATCAACGTTATAATAGAAAATAGGTTTATTTATTTTTTTTAACAATACAAATTTATTTTGTAATGTCCTGAATTTTTTATCATACTTCATGACATTTATTATTTTATCTACTTTAACTTTGGGTATTTTATAGGGTAACTTCAATTTTTTATATAATTCAAGAACAATTTCTTTAATTTCTTTATCAATTAAGCCCATTGCAATTGATATATCAATTGCAACCATCATTCCTATACTTATTGCTTTTCCATGGTTCATTTCTTTCAGATCAAATGCATTTTCTATGCAATGTCCTATGGTATGCCCAAAATTTAGCAGGTTTCTGTAATCATAGTCAAATTCATCCCTCTCTACTACTTTTACTTTTATGCAGCAGCAACTGTATATTATATTTTCAAATTCTTCTGTCTTGACTAATTTTAAAAGCCTGTCTTCTTCTTTGCTTCCCGCCGCTACGGTCAGTTTATCCAGTATATTTTTTTTAAAAATCAATCCATATTTTACAATTTCGCCCAGACCGTTAATAATTTGATCCTCTTCCAGAGTGTAATTCATGGTAGGATCAATAATTATCATATGTGGCTGATAAAAACATCCAATTATATTTTTTATATTTTTATAGTTAACTGCAACTTTTCCTCCTATACTGCTGTCAACCTGCCCTATTATGGTAGTGGGAAATTGTATCAATTTTATTCCTCTATGAAATGTTGACGCAACAAAACCTGCAAGATCCCCTATTACTCCGCCTCCGAAGGCTACAATCGGGTCATTTCTATGAATATTAAAATCAATCAGCTTTTTAAATATAAAATCCGCACTTCTCAAACTTTTGAATTCTTCACCGTCCCTTATAATTATAATCTCATAAGGTAAGGAACACTCCTTTAAAAAATTTTTCATCTTTTTTTCGTATATTCCAAATATCTTGTCATTTGTAACCAGCGCTATTTTATCCGCATCACAAAAATTTTTTTTAACCAGCACTGAAAATTTTCTATAGATCCCGGGTCCTATATATATAGGATAATTTCTTAGTTTGGTTTTTGCATTAATTATTTTCATTTAACTATTTTTAAGCTTTTAGTGCGGTTATTATCTTGTTTGCAGTCTTTAGCGGATCTTTCCCGTTGTTATCCATAATTAAATCAGCATATTTTCTGTAAAGAGTGTCTCTTTTCCTTATTAATTTTTTAATAGTTTCTTTTTTATTCTTAACTTCAATTAACGGTCTGTCATTAACATTTTCAAGACGCTCCAATGCTTCCCTTATTGATATGTTCAAATAGATAACGGTACTGCTGTTTTTGATTATTTCCATATTTTGTTTTCTTTCAACTATGCCGCCCCCACAGGCAACTATGCAATTTTTATTATTAAATATTTTTTCGGTTATATTTGATTCCAGATCCCTAAAATATTTCTCTCCCTCCAGACTGAAAATATCCTTTATTTTTTTTCCTTCTCCCAGCTCAATCATTCTATCTAAATCAATAAATATAAACTTTATTTTTTTTGCAAGAATTCTTCCTACCGTACTCTTTCCGGAACCCATAAATCCTATAAGGCATATATTTTTAAATCTCATATAATATTATATTTCCTGGAGATATCTTTTATAATTATTATAATTTTCTAAAATTTCATTTATATTATCCCTACCGAATTTATTTTGAATCGAATTAAAGATTTCTACTGACAGTACTGCCTCACCAATTATGGAAGCGCTTGGAACAGCACATACATCCGATCTTTCTTTCAAACTTATTTCATCTTCTTTACTTTCTATATTCACGGTATGCAGCCCCTTAATCGTAGTTGGCAGTGGTTTCATTATGGCCTCTATTACAACTGGTTCCCCGTTGGTTACTCCTCCTTCTATCCCTCCGGCTCTATTTGTTTTCCTAAAGAACCCTTTACCTTTTCTATAATAAACTTCATCATGGAATCCGGTTCCCGTTTTTTGATATGAGTTAAAAATATCACCTATCCCTACACCTTTTATGGCCGGGATGCTCATAAATGATTTTGCTATTCTCCCATCAATCCTTCTGTCCCATTGTGAATATGAACCCAGCCCTGCCGGTACTCCTTCTGCTGTAACCTTAAATCTTCCTCCAATACTGTCCCCACTTTTCTTTGCCTTTCCTATTTCTTTCTTCATCTTCAGACTTACTTCTTTATCGGGACACCTTACTTCGGATTTTTCTATATCATCTAATATTTCGCTGTTTATTTTTATATCTTCAATAAGCATCGCTTTTCCAATCTGGCATACATAACTTACAATATTTATCCCTAAAAGTTTTAATACAATTTTAGCAAATGCGCCTATGCAGACCCTAACTGCAGTTTCTCTGGCACTGCTTCTTTCTATTACATTTCTTATGTCATCCAATCTGTATTTTAATAATCCGGGTAAATCTGCATGGCCCGGTCTTGGGTTTAATAATTTTTTTTCTGGTTCTGAAATATCTTTTCCGGCATTATTTATATTCATTATTTCTTTCCAGCTTTTCCAATCTATATTCTTTATTGCAAATGATATAGGTGAGCCTATGCTCCTTCCTTTCCTTATACCTGATATTAACTCAACTTCATCTTTTTCTATTGACATCCTGGACCCTCTCCCGAATCCTTTTTGTCTTCTTGACAGCTCATAATTTATATAATCCCTATCAATTAAAACTCCGGAGGGATAGTCGTCAATTACTCCTAAAAGATTTTTTCCATGGGATTCACCGGCAGTAAGAAATCTCAAAGATTATACATCCTTTCTTAATCATAATAAACCTGATCCATAAAAACAGTTACCACAACGTCACCCTTTAGCAGCACTACAGAGTTTGTATTGATTGCCTGCACAGAATAAATATATACCAGAGTATCTCCCTCTTTAAGCTGATAGGAGTAATTATTTAAATTCAATTCGGCATATTCTATTCCATTTTCAGTATAAATTCTATTTAATTTAAATACATTTTTTTCTTCTTCATCTTCCTCTTCAATATAAAACGGTTCAAAAGGATCCCTAGATGAATCATCGATAAAATTAATATTGTATTCCGGGTCATAACTCTTTTCTATAGCTGAATCCTCTCTGCCTATTTCGATTACCTCATTTTCATTTATTTTTATGTCAGGCATTTCCAATTCTTTCTCTCCGCCTATATATGACTCCTTGATTATTTCTAAAAAAGAACATCCTGTAAAAATAAAAAGTACTAAAATAGAAAACAACACAACCGCTATAAATATTATCTTTTTTAATATATTCTTACTAATTATCATATTAATCATTTACATAATAAATTTTTAAACCAACAAAGCCGTTCAGTTTTTTATAATCATCCTCATATGACTGTAAAACAATATCTTCAATTACTGCTATCCTGGGCATTTTCTCTATGATTTTAATAAAATTAACTATGTTGTAATAAGAGCCTTCCAATATAATATTAACACTTATCGTTTTCTGTTCTTCCTTATCTTCTTCCGCAGCAGTTCTTTCCATATAATCAACCGAATAAATAATTATATCGGAGTATTTAGCAATTTCATAAATTTCATTGGTAAAAAAACTTAAATCGTTTTCAGAAGGAAGCTGCATTGAGCATTTCTGATATTCAGCATTCAATACATTATATTCATCCCTTATCAGCAGAAGTTCATTCAGCCTGTTTAGTAAAACCTTATTATTATCTTTTTCCGTTTCTATTAATGAGCTTGCTTCAAGACTGCTGGAAAGGTTGGGTATAATAAACAGAATAAGTAAAAAAACACTCGCTATAAAAAAGACGACTATAAAAATTATTTTAATTCTGCTGTTCATAATTATATATAAATATGAATTGTATTATTACTCCATCTTTTCTATTTCCGTGTCCAATAAGCTTTCGTCTTCATTTTCTTCCGTTTGCACAGTGTCTCCATTTTCGATTCCCTGTAAATAAGGTTCAAGATTATAAAATGTACTTATATTGAAAAATACCGCTTCCGTACCCGATTCCGCAATTTGATCCCTGGAAATATTATTTATAAGTACTTCTCCCATATTGGGAATGTCTTCAATACCTATCGCAAACTTGCTTACATCATTATAACCGACCGCATATCCCTCAATATTAAAAAAAGTTACTTTTTTTACGTCTTTTCCTTTTTCTTCAGGACTTTTATCAATGAATTCATATAAATTTTTACTATCTCCTTCAATATAATTAATATAGGTATTATCCGGTATCTTTTCTCCTATATCATTTAAAATATCTGACCAGATTATTACATTTTCCTGTAGTGAATTTACCAGTTCAGATTTCTTATTTACCTTAACCCTGAATTTTTCGTAAGCCTCCAAATTTGTTATATAGCTGCCTATCTGCATATTTACTTTTCTGTAATCATCTAATCTTGGTACAATATAATTGTTTACATCATATAAAATAATTGAAAAAGCCGCTATTATTACCACTACAACCGCCATGAGTATCAATATCGCCTGAAGTATAATTCCCTTTATATCCCTTACTTTTATTTCTTTCGGGAGAAGGTTTATCGTTTTCATTTATTTAATTCCCTTAATGCCATTCCCACTGCTAACGGATCTATCAGATAGTTTAATTTCCTGCCTTTATATCTTGGATTCTTCATTATATATTTTAGTGAAAAATAATCTGCGATTTTTAATATTTCTACCTTATAATTTATTACCTTTTCTATATATTTATCAATATTCTTAATATATTTCCCACTTAAAATTATTTTTTCAATTTTATATTTTGGATTTTCCTGCAGGAAGCTTTCTATAGACAGCTTGATTTCATATACGAGATGATCCGCAGTATCTTTCATAATTTTAACTATTTTCTTTTTATAATCTTCCTTCTCATCTTCTTTCCCCCCCGGCTCTTTACTCTCTTTTCTTTGCGTCTTTTCCGGAGTATTGCCGGAAGTTTCCTTTTTTAATTTTTCTTTATTTTTTTCTTCATCCAGTATTAATTTGAAATCAAATTGCGAAATTATTTTTCTGCAGTAATTATTATCTTTTTTAATTTCTTTATACAAAGTATCGACAAAGCTTTTTATGGAAGATGAGGTGAACCTCGGATATCTTAAATCATTATCCTGGATTATTTCAAGGATAGATATTTCCTCTCCCAGATTTACAGCGCAAAAAGATTTTAAATTCTTTTTCTTTTTATTTTTTTCCAGTCCGTAGATATAATCCAGTGTCCTATAAAGTGCGAAACAATTCAGATCAATAGCCTGTGAAAATAATCCTGCATCTTTGAAGCTTTTTGCTATATCATTTATCATGCTTTTAAGCGTGCCTACCAGCATCAATCTTGAAGAATTTTTTTCTTTTTCTACTATATAATAATCATAAATAACATTATTTTTTGGTATGGGAATAAAATCATTGATCTGGTACTTAATCGAATTATTTATTTCTGTATCATCCACTACTGGTACTGTAACCTCTTTTGCAATTATTTTTTGATTGGCAATTCCTATAAATACTTTTCTATCAGAAATTTTATATTTTCTCCATATATCTTTTAAACCGGTGGTCAAAGCAGCTACATCCTGTACCTCACCTTTTATGACCGCATTAGACGGTACTTCTGAAATTACCATATTTTTTATAACCAGATTATTTCTTGATTTTAATAACTCAATAACAGATATACAACAAGAGCTTAAATTCAACCCGACTGCCGACATGATGTGATCCTACTTTCTATTCTCTATCTGTAAAGACTTATATACCATTTTAAGATATTATTACCGCAAAATAAAGATATAATACTCCCAAGCGATATAAAAGGGCCAAATGGTATAGCCTGTTTTAATTTTCTCCTTTTTATGACTATAAGAGATATTCCATATATCGACCCTGTTAAAAAACCTAAAAATAAAGCAGGTATTGAGTTCCTTATTAGAAATGCTCCTATCATCAAGCTTAATTTAACATCACCCATCCCCATACCCTTTGGATATATCAAATGAATTATCAGCATAAATAAAAATGCACCCGAGCTAAAAGCCAGGGGCATCCACCATTTGGAAGGTTCCAATAAAATATTCAAAGCCAGTCCGACAAGCGTTAAGGGTAATACTACTACATTGGGAATTATTCTAAAATTAATGTCAATAAAAGATACTACTATTAAAGAACTGCATAATAGAATTCCTATGATAGTATTAATACTTAACCCGAAAAAGATATAATTGACCATGAATAATAAAGAAGTTAAGATTTCGACAACGGGGCTGGTAATGGGTATTTTTGCTTTACAGTACCTGCATCGACCTCTTAGTATTAAAAAAGATAATAATGGGATATTATCATAAAATGCTATTCTTCTCTTGCAATACGGACAAAAAGAAGCAGGCCTTACAATAGATATTTTTCTGGGTAACCTGTATATTACCACTTCCAAGAAGCTTCCTACGGCAAGGCCCGCTATTATAAAAATTATATAGAAAATTACTTCCCTTGTTCCCATTTAAACTATTGCTTTTTTACCGTTTTTTATTCCTTTTTAGCTGTCGGGTTATTTTCTATATTATATTGCTATTTTTATTATAATTAAATTAATATTTTATATTTATTTCCTGTTGATATTCTTTTATTATTCTAAAAACATATATCTTTACATACAGCTATAATTTTAAGTAATAATATTTAAATCCTATCGCTTAAAGCATTACAGGTTTTAAATAATAAAATAAGGGATAGCAACCTATCCCTTATTTTATTTCATTTTCAACTTTTTCGATATTAATTAATTAACTTTTATTAACTTATTTTAGTATGCTCCGGTACTTGTAAATGCACCGTTGGTAATAACTATGTTGTCTGTGCCACCAACAACGCCGTCTACACCAAAGCTTGTCAAAGTATAACCAGTTCCACTACCAGTTTGTGCATAGACATAGTTAACACCCCAGGAGTCAGCTGTCGGTACGGGGGTCATATATGCTGCTATATCCGTATCCCAGTTAGCTGCCGCCGGATAACTTTCTATATCCGACTGGTACAGCTCTAGTGCTGTTGCTATGTTTTTCATTTCACTCTCGGTAGCAGCTTCCCTTGCTCTGTTTCTCAGGGCCATATAACTGGGAATAGCTATACCTGTAAGTACGGCAAGTATGATAATTACTATCATAAGCTCTATCAATGTAAATCCTTTTTCCTTCCTGTATATATTTCTACAAAGCCGTTTCATTTTGCACCTCCTTTATTTAAATAAATTTAATTTTGTTATTGTATATTATTTTATTATACCCATAAATCATAAATTTAGACAATTATTTAATAATTTATATAATTTATTAAAATTATTAATTGAATTTAAGTATATAAATATTTATTATAATATGCAACATAATTATATGAAATATTTAATCATAAATATATATTTACATATTTTATATTTTTAAGACTGCAACTATATTTTTCTCAATTTTCTTATTATGTCTAAATGGTTATTTTATATGACGGGAAAAATTAACTTTCCAGGTAAATCATTGCCCTATTTTTCTGAAAAGTATTCCCTTAATACTCTTATGCTTTCCTTTAACTTTCTGGAAACGGATCTCTGAGAAATACCAAATTTTTCTCCTATTTCCTTCTGGCTCAAACCAAGAAAATAATTTAATATTATTATTTTTTTATTAAGACTGCACAGCTTATCTATGGCATCCCATAATATAAATTTATCTTCCATTACCAGTTCAAAACTTTTATATTCTCTTGACTTAATTAATCTTCTGTCAAAATTAGATAAGGAACCTTTGTTGTTATTACTGCTTTCCACTTCATCAATCGGCCTGTAATCGTAAAAAGCAGCTTCTCTTGCTTTAAAAAACTCATCTATGCCTTCCATGGACACGTTTATTCCCTTTGATATCTCCTCGATAGTTGGATACCTGTCATTGCCTGACTCAAAATCCTTTATAAAATCTACAAAAATTTTATTTAACTTCCATATCCATCTGGGGACCTTTATTAATTTGCTGTCCCTGATAAAATGTAATATTTCGCCTTTTATACAGTGAACGGAAAATGTAGAAAATTTATAGTTTGATTTCGGCTCAAATCTGTTTATTGCCATAATCAACCCCGTAAATCCGGCCTGCTGTATATCTTTTGGATCCAGTTTGATATTTCTAAATTCTCCTGCAATTTTATAGACAAGCTTTTTAGTTCTATCTATTATTGAGCTTAATATTTCCGGATTATTGCTTATCCTATATATCTCAATAAGCTCTTCCACGGATAAATTTTTATTTTTTAATATATTAAGATTTTTATATTTTAATTCATTCATGATGGGATATCTTTTTGCAACATTCTTATTACATATTCTGATATATATTGAACATTGGAAGATACATTGATATCACAATTAACCCGATAATTCCCGCTACAAATAAAAGCATCAACGGTTCCAGTATCGTAATCATTACATCTATCGCATTTGACACTTCTTTTTCATAAAAATCAGCAATTTTTGAAACTATTTCATCAAGCGTACCGGTCCTCTCCCCTACGGCTATCATCTGGACCATCATGGCGGGAAAAACTTTCATTTTGGACATTGGATCGGAAATATTCTCGCCTTCACTTATTCCCTTTTTAATTTTCTCCAGAGCATTGTCAATAAGTATATTACCCGCTACTCCTTTTGCAATTTCCAGGGAACTTAATATGGGAACTCCTGTTTCAAGCAGTATCCCGAAATGTCTGCTGAATCTTGATAACGACATTTTTCTGAATAAATCCCCAAATTTTGGAATATTTAATTTTAAATTATCTATTAAGTATTTCCCTCTTGCAGATCTTGTAAACTTCTTAAATAAAAATATCCCTCCGCCTATTACCACAGCCATGATCAAATAAAAATATATGTTTTTAAACAAATCGCCAATAAATATAATTATTTTAGTAGGCATTGGAAGCTCCGCTCCCAATTCGTCATATATTCCTTTAAAAGTCGGGACCAAAAATACTATGATTACAACAGTTATCACTGCAGCAAATCCCAGAACAAATTTTGGGTAAGCAGTTTTATTTCTTATTTTTAATTTTATCTCTTCATCTGTTTCCAAAAAATTAGCCAGATCGTTCATGGTCTTATCCAGTACGCCTCCTGCTTCACCAGCCCTTACAAGACTTACATATATATCTTTAAATACTTTGGTATGCCTTTCCATCGATTCGGAAAGAGAATGTCCGGATTCTACATACAATCTAACTTCTGAGATTATTTTTGAAAATTTTGGGTTCGGTGTCTGCTTTTCCAGCACTGTCAGTGATTCCAGCAAAGACATCCCGGAAGAAATCAATGTTGCGAATTGCCTTGTAAATACGACCAGATCTCTTGTTTTAATACGATTAAAAAAACTAAAGCTTATAGTTTTTTTTGATGTGCTTATTCTTTCTTTCATCTTAACTATACTTATTACAAAATATTCCATATCCTTTAATTTTAATACAACGGATTCCTGCGTTTCGGCATCAATTGAACCTTTTATTAATTCACCTTTTAAATTTCTAACCGTATAATTAAATGTAGCCATTTTTACCTAATATTTTTTTATAAAATATAAAATAATTTACTCCAGCATCATTCTTTTAACTTCATCAAGGCTATGTGCCTTTTCTAATACCAAT
Source organism: uncultured Actinomycetota bacterium (assembly GCA_964494385.1). Lineage (GTDB taxonomy): Bacteria > Actinomycetota > Humimicrobiia > Humimicrobiales > Humimicrobiaceae > CAZBSE01. The sequence goes on from CAZBSE010000001.1 coordinate 61,703, forward strand.
TCCCTGGTAATTTTATTACTCTTATACAGATCTACCAGTGACCTGTCCATGGTCATCATCCCCATCTTCCCGCTTGACTGTATTGCTGAATAAATCTGATGCACTTTCATTTCTCTTATCATATTTCTTATGGCAGGCGTTACAAGCATTAATTCCGTGGCAGGAACTCTTCCATCATTGTCTTTATTGGGTATTAATTGCTGTACGAGTACAGCCTTTAGCGTACTCGCCAGCTGGTTCCTTATTTGTTTTTGCTGATGAGTTGGAAAAATATCTATAATCCTATCCACTGTTTGGGGTGCGTCCTGGGTATGAAGAGTAGAAAAGACAAGATGACCTGTTTCGGCTGCAGTCAGGGTATTCGATATTGTTTCCAGATCCCTCATTTCTCCTACCATTATGACATCAGGGTCTTCCCTTAAAATATACTTGAGTGCAAGCTCAAATGATTTTGTATCCGTAAGTATTTCTCTCTGGCTTACAATACTTTTTTTATGTGTAAACAAATATTCTATAGGATCTTCTATGGTTATAATATTTTCGGATCTTTTTGTGTTTATCATATCGATTATAGAAGCGAGTGTGGTTGATTTCCCGCAGCCGGTGGGTCCGGTTACCAGAATAAGGCCCCTTGGATAATTGGCAAATTCCGCAACTTGTGCCGGCAGATTTAATTCTTCAATGCTCTGTATCTCTCTTGAGATAAGCCTGAACGCAGCAGCAAGACTATTTCTTTGATAATAATAACTGCACCTGAATCTTCCATATCCGGATAACGAATATGAAAAGTCGACTACAAGCTGGTTTTCCAGTCTTGCCAGCTGTTCTTCATTTAATATCCTGGTAAGCATCTTTTTTGAAATATCAGGAGTAACTTCTCCAAATTTTTCCAGTTTTACAAGCTTTCCATGTATCCTTATTGTAGGAGGAAGAACACATACAATATGGACATCCGACGCTTCTCTTTTCATTGCTTCTAATAAAATGTCGTCAATATTCATTTTTCCTTTCCAATTGCCTAATTTATTATATATTAACTATTGTACATTATCCAAAAGTATTTTCTTCACCATGTTTATCCTTGGCACTAAATTAAACCATATCTTGAAAGAGAACAAAGCCTGGTTCAGAAGCATATCCAGACCGTTTATTACTATAGCGCCTTCCTTCCTGGCTTTTTTTACCAGTCTGGTTTCTACAGGTTTATACACCATATCAAATATAACTTTCCCTTTAAGATTCCAGCTTCCGGGTATAATTATCTTATTTTTATAAATCCCTATATCCATCCCTACGGGGGTGCAATTAACTATTAAATCTGTATCTTTTATTTTATTATCCATATCACCAATAGCCTGTAAAGCTTTTATCCTATCGCTGCCTATGGATCTGAAATTATCTATAATTTTATAAATTTTTTCTTTAGTTCTGCTGTATACATATATTTCCCTTACCCCTTTTTTAAGCATTCCGTAAATAGTACTCTTTGCGGAACCGCCTGCTCCCAATACCAGACATTGTTTTCCTAACCATTTAAAATTTCTGTCATCCACTGATTTTATAAAACCTTTAACATCCGTATTAAAACCCCTGGAAGTCCTTTTTCCCGGATAGAATTTTACTGTATTTACGGATTTAATAATTGAAGAGGGACCATCCGTTTTGTCAACCAATTTAAAAACTTCTTCTTTGAAGGGCATGGTCACGTTTAATCCCGCAAATCCCATTTTCTTTATACTTTTAAAAACTTCAGTCAGGTCTTCCGTTGAAAATTCAAATGCGACATAAACAGCTTCCTTTGAATATTTTTTTATAAGGTAATTATGAATTTTCGGAGATAGACTATGCTTTACAGGATTGCCTATAAGGGCGATAACCTTTGTATTTGAACCAATCATCTTTAGTCTTTTTTACAATTATTGTAAATATATTATTGCGATCAGTATTTTATTTCAAAAATATTATATTCTTTACTATTTTTAATTTCTTCTATTTTTACATCCGCTACTGCTGAAAAAGCAGGGCCTTCTTTTATTTCATTTATAAAATTATTAAGGTCTTCTTCTTCCCCCTGACAGATTACTTCCACTTTCCTGCCAGGGGTATTCCTGACATACCCTTTTATATCGTATTTTCCGGCTATCGATTCTGCATAATATCTGAATCCAACACCCTGCACTCTACCTGATAGTACAACCTCATAAGTTTTAATATTTTCAATCATATATCTTTTAAATTAATTATAATAATTATACTAAAAATTTTTTATATTTTCAAATTCTCAAACTTTTATAACTTTTATTATAATTAAAAATTATTATTTTTAATCCTGAATATTGAGAACTGATCTACTTTTCCTATATTACCTAAAATAACCACGTCATTGGGATTTGCACAATCGACTTTAGAATAATTATTGTCTGATATAATCCTTTTTATAACAGCTTTCCGGGGATTTTTATGTGGCTGCAGTATATCTATAATTTCCCCCTTTTTAAATTGATTCTTAACATTTATTGCAGGGCCATCGTATTTTTCACTGTAATTTTTATATGTTCCAACAAATCTGTATTTTTTTATATATCCGACATTATCATTATCCTCAAGTTCACTCTTTTTTTTAAAAAACATGAACCCCATGGTAAAATTCCGATGTGAGCACTTATCCATTTCACCGGCAAGATATTTTATTTCCTTTTCCGTTAATTTATCGTCCCTGATATGATCCAGGGCTCTCCTGTAAACCCAGGTAGTAAGACTTACATAATTCTCTGTTTTCATTCTTCCTTCTATCTTAAAAGCATCTATCCCCATATTTGACAATAAATTTAACTTTGGTAAAAGACAGAGGTCTCTTGAATTATATATATAGGTTCCGTTCCTGTCCTGTTCAACCGGGAAAAAAAGATTCGGCCTCTCCTGTTCCATTAAATAATATTTCCACCGACAGCTGTGGGTACATTTGCCCCTATTGGCATCTCTACCGGTCATATATTTACTCAGCATACATCTTCCCGAGTAAGATATGCACAGTGCGCCATGTATAAAAATTTCAATCTCGATTTTTTTCTTCTCTATTATTTTTTTTAAGTCAGAAAAATTTACTTCTCTTGCCAGATTTACTCTATTCGCACCAAGCCTTTTAAAAAAATCTACCCCCAGATGATTATTTATATTGGTTTGTGTGCTTATATGTATTTTTATTTCAGGTAAAATTTCCTTTAACAGTTCCATGGCACCTAAATCTGCCACTATTATGCCGTCAAGAAAAATTTTTTTTAATTTATTTAAATATTTCTTAAGAACGGATATCTCATTTTCGTAGATTATAGAATTAAGGGTAAAATAAATCTTTACTCCATGCTTATGTGCATAATCTGCACCTTCTTCCAGCTCGGATAGGCTGAAATTTCCCCTTATACTTCTTAAATTATATTCCTTTCCTCCTACGTAAACAGCATCTGCTCCGTAATTAACAGCGTATTTTAAAGTATTTAAATTATTGGCTGGTACCAGAAGCTCCGGTATTTTTTTACTTTTTTTCATAACACAAGATAACCACTATTATAAAAATTTTGAAATTGAAATGCCATCGCTTATATCAAAAAAATAATTTCTGAAACTATCTGAATCCCTAATATGATTTATATATTCCTTAATTCCGTTTACACTCTTAAAATCATGCTTGCTGATTTTATGTTTAAAAATTTTATTATTATAAAAAATATTATCTGCTATAACCAGGGCCCGGGGATTCAGTTTTATCTCTACAGCCTTGATATAAAAAGGGTATTCATACTTTGCTCCGTCAATAAATACCAGATCGAACTTCTCTTTAATATCAGGAATTAATTTTAAAGCGTTTCCTGCCATAAATTTAAAATTCTTTCCCGGCAATTTGCAACTTATGAACTTTTCGGCTTCTTTTATTCTTTCCCTGTTAAGATCTATCCCTGTATAAAAGCCCTCTGCCAGATTTTTAATCAAAAAATAAGATGAAAATCCATTTCCGCACCCAATCTCCAGAATTTTTTTTGGTCCGTTAAGAAGGCAGATTAATTCAAGAAACCTTCCTACGCTTATATCTATTATTGGTATTTTTTTTAGAGCCGCTTTCTTTTGAATTCCTCGTAGTAATTTCTTTTCTTCGATTAAATCTTTTATTTCCGTATTGCTATTTAACCTCTGCATCTAAGAATTCCTGGTAGGTATTAAAAAAAGAATGTTCATGTTTCTCTGTATCAGTAACCTTGAAGTATAAATATTCTACACCCTGTGCAGGATTTAAAGCCGCTTCAATACATGCCAGTCCTGGGTTGCAGATAGGCGTTGGCGGTAACCCGGCATACAATCTGGTATTATACCCGGTGTCAATCTGCAGATCACTTTCAGTCAGATCTTCTTCCCATTTATCTAAAAAATAACTAAGAGTGGCATCAATATCCAGCTTCATACTTATATTCAGTCTGTTATTGATAACCGCTGAAATTAATGCTCTTTCTTCCGGAATATATGCCTCTCTTTCAATCATAGACGCAATTTTTAATATGTCGTAATCCGATAAACCTTTATTTTCTGCAAATGAATAATCCAGGCTGCCTGTTTCAAATTGATACTGTGCAAGCATCATTTCAATAACATTACCGGCGGAATAATCAATTGTTATCTCATATGTTTTTGGAAATAGAAAACCTTCCAGATCCGGAGCATCATTCAAATATTCATAGCTATAATTGCTTATATCGACAGCATGTTCTATGTCCTCATAACCTATAAAAGGTATTTCCTCCGCTACCTTCTCAGTTATTTGTTTTTTAGTATAACCTTCCGGGATAGTAAATTTATATATTACAACCGGCGGTCCTATTGTTATTTTATCCAGAACTTCTTCAAATTCAGAACCTGTTTTCAATATATATACTCCAGGCATCAAGCTCCCTTCCTTTTCTTTCTGCTCCACAAACAATCTGAAAAGAAGTGCATTGTTTATTATATTTTTTTCTTCCATAAGTGATGCAATATCTTTTAAGTTCATTCCTTCTTTTATTTCAAATTCAATCTCAATTCCAGGTTGTACGGTATCTTCGTCTGCTGTTTCAAAAAGACTGCATGAAAATAAAAAAAATAAGGACGTTACCGCCATTAATATAATTATTGAAATTCTCATACTTTTAAGCTTATTATTTATTATCTTCAATTTTCTTCTTTCTCATCATTAAATAATCACTCAGTATCATACTTGCCGAATATTTATCTATTTCCTTTTTTGCCGGCAGTCTATTGGAAATTTTCAAGGGGATTTTTGTAGTATATCTTTCATCGATATATTCCACTTCAATATCAGGGTCATTCAAAAGATCTTTAGCTGCAGTTATAACTTCCTTCGCCTGGGGACCTATCTCTCCTTTAAGAGTATAAGGCAACCCTACTGCTATTTTTTTTATATTATATTTCTTAATCAATCTTTTTAAGTTTTTATTTGCCTTCTCGTCATTATTAAACACTTCTATAGGAACTGACATCATTTCTTTATCATCCGATACTGCCACGCCTATCCTTTTACTTCCTATATCAAGCCCCAATATTCTCATTTTTTCCTGTTTATTATTTTTAAAACCATATTTTTTGCTAAATTAATGGCGGCGTTTAAAGAATCGGCGCTAAAACCGCCCAGCTGCGCAAAGCCTGGCTTACCGCCTCCGCTGCCTTTTAACTTTCCGCTGACCTCTCCTGCAATAATCCCGCAGTCTATTCCTTTTTTAACCAGGTCCCCTGTTGCCTGCAGTACTATAACCGGCTTATTATTTATGATATTACCAAAAATAATAAATGTATCTTTACCCATAAAAATATCCTTAATTTCATCACCTACTGCTCCCATGCTTTTAATACTCATATTAGAGACTGGTTCGTATTTTGAAAAATTAAAATTAATTATTTTAAAATTGCTGCTTTTGGAACTATATCCGGATTCACCGATTATTTTATCTTTCGCGATTTTTATTTTAAGTGATGCCAATTCCTGCTCTTTTTTTTGAATATTTTTTTTCATATTGCCAACAGCATCTTTTAATTCATTTTCTTCCGCTTCCATTTTTACCGAAATATCATTTAATAATCTCTCTTTTTCTACAAGGTAATTATAAGAATACATTCCCGTTACTGCCTCAATTCTCCTTAAATTTGCTCCGATGCCTGAATCAGATAAAATTTTAAAAATACCTATATCTCCTGTTCTGTTGACATGTATTCCCCCGCAGAGCTCTCTACTGTAGTTATCTATCTCCACAACTCTTACAAACTTGCCATATTTTTCATCAAATAAAGCAACGGCACCTAATTCTTCCGCAAATTCTCTTGTAGTTTCAAAGCACCTCACAGTATCATTATTCTGAATTTTTTCATTGATCATTCTTTCTGCTTTCATAATATCTTCTTTTCCGGGCGGCTTATGTATAGTATAATCAAACCTGAATTTATCTTCACCCACAAAAGAACCTGATTGTTTTATCTCATTGCCAAATATGTTTCTCAGGGCCCAGTGCAGCAGATGAGTAGCTGTATGATTTCTGCTTATGTCTTTTCTTCTGTAACTATCAACCTCTGCATTTACTTGGTCACCGCTCTTAATATTTCCCTTACTTAAAATTCCTCTGTGGATATATATACCTTCAACAGGAATTACGCATTCTTTGACATTAAACAGATTGTCGTCTTTTTTTATACTTCCCTTATCGCCAATCTGGCCGCCTTTTTCTCCATAAAAGGGTGTTTCTTTTAGTAATATTTCTCCTTTTTCCCCATTATGTAAACTTGATACTACTTTCTTATCACCATTTTTGTCTATTTTTATTATATGTTCTATTACTGTTTTTAATCTGGTTTTCTGGTAACCGGCAAATTCTGTTTTTATTTTTTCGCTTATTCCGCGGTATAAATCCAGATCTCTATTAATTTTTTTATCAAAAGAATCTTTCTTTTTGGACATTTCTATATGATCCTTAAAATATCTATTAAACTCATTTATATTCAATTTCAAATTATTCTCATCCAGAATTTCTTTGGTCAGCTCGACCGGAAAGCCAAATGTATCATACAGCCTGAATGCATCTTTAGAATTAAGATATTTCCCTTTTTCCCCTTTAATTCTACTAATATTCTGCATTAAAACCTTACTGCCTTCCTTTAACGTTTTACTAAATCTTTTTTCTTCATCATCTACCAGCTCAAATGAAAAATTTTTCTTTTGGCCAAGTTCCTTATATATCTTTGAATACTGGTTTATCACCGTCTCGCCAATATGATTTAAAAAATAATCTTTTATTCCCAGCTGCCTTCCAAATCTTATGGCTCTTCTGATTATCCTCCTCAATATATAACCTCTTCCTTCATTTGAAGGTATCACTCCATTTGAAATTAAAAAATAAATAGCCCTGGCATGGTCAGCTACTATCCTAACCCCTTTATCAAAGTCTATATCAACTCCCTTACTATTTTTAATCTTTTTGGCTCCAGTGTCATAATTTGAAATTTCTATAATCTTTTTTATTATTTCCTTAAACAAGGGTGTTTTAAAGATAGATGGATCTCCCTCCATAACTGCTGATATCCTTTCCAGGCCCATTCCTGTATCAATATTTTTCTGTGGAAGCTCATGATAATTTTTGCCATCGAAATTATACTGGACAAAAACCAGGTTCCATATCTCGACGAATCTTTCACACTCACAATTTGGATTGCATCTATCTTCCCCGCAGCCGTACTCTTCACCAAAATCATAATGTATTTCGGCACATGGTCCACAGGGACCCGTTTCTCCGGCAGGCCCCCAGAAATTTTCTTTTCTTCCAAATCTATATATTCTATCATCACTTATGCCGCTTTTCTTCCAGTACTTTACGGATTCAAGGTCTGCCGGTATTTCCTTATCACCTCTGAATACGGCCACGCTTAATTTTTCCAGAGGGACTTTTAGCGTATTTACAATAAAATCAAGGGCATACTCTATCGCTTCTTTCTTAAAGTAATCTCCGAAAGAAAAATTGCCCAGCATCTCAAAAAAAGTACAATGCTTGCTTGTGTACCCCACACTATCTATGTCACTGGTCCTGAAACATTTCTGTACCGTGGCAATTTTTTTATCTGGAGGTTTTTTTATTCCAAGAAAATATGATTTAAACTGCTGCATTCCTGCTGTGGTCAGAAGAACACTGGGATCATCTTCCGGTATCAGGCTTGAAGAAGGCAATACCAGATGATTATTTTTTTCAAAATATTCTAAAAATCTCTTTCTTATTTCCATAATAAGAATCAGATTGATTTTTGATAATAAAACGGATACCCCATTTGTACGTAACTATAAGAAGTTTTTTGCGCCCTGCGCTCAGCAGGTGGATGCCCTCCTGTCTGTTTTATAAGTCCCATCAACTAACGGGCATTTACGCTACAGCCAAAGTTTGAGCTTCCAATGTAAATTTGTTGGCACAAAAATTTAACTCTAGTTACGATATAAACAGAGTACCCGCAATGATGTTAGCATAATTGAATGGTTTATTCAATGAACCGGACTTTACCAGTAAACACCGTATTTAACGGCTTTTTTCAATTATAATCATAGACATCATCGCTCTGATAAATTTAAACAAAATATCTGCCCAACAGTCAAAAATTATTATTCTTTACTCTTCTCTATTAGATTAATGTACACTTCTTTTAACTGCTCTTTTGTTACACTGGATGGAGAGCCCGTAAGCAAACATACGGCAGATTGTGTCTTGGGAAAAGCAATAACTTCCCTTATGTTGCTGAGTTCTGCCATAAGCATTATCAGCCTATCCATACCCACAGCAATACCTCCGTGCGGAGGAGTACCATATTCCATGGCACCGGTAAAAAATCCAAAATTTTCTTTAATTTTTGCTTCATTGAGGTTAAGCATCTTAAATATCTTTTTCTGTAAATTTATATCATTTATTCTTATAGACCCACCTCCCAGTTCCACACCGTTAAGCACTACATCATAAGTCACGGAATTAACTTTTAGGGGATCAGTATCCAGAAATTTAATTGTATCTTCATCAGGCCTGGTAAAGGGATGATTCACCGATTTTATCCTTTTTTCACTTTCATCCCATTCAAATAGCGGGAATTCATATATCCAGACAAAACTGTATGCACCTTTCTTTATCAAGTTTAATCTGCCGGCCAGATATTTTCTCAATGCGCCAAGTGCCTGGCATGCCTTTATGTACTTTTCTGCAACTATAATCAGAAGGTTTTTCCCTTTTAAATTTAGAATCTTAATCAGGTCCTGCTTTTCTTTTTCCGATAAATATTTTGATATGGGTGACTTTAAATCCATATTATCGTCTACTTTGATCCATACAAGTCCTCCGGCACCGTATTTCTTTGCCATTTCTACCAGTTTATCCAGTTCCTTTCTTGTAAAATCCTCAGCGTCGTCAATTACAATACTTTTTATGCAGCCATTATTATTTAAGGCATTTTTAAAAATTTTAATCTCACTATCTTTAAATAGTCCCGATATATCTTTTATGATAAGGTCATATCTTAAATCAGGTTTATCCGTACCATACATTTCCATGCTATCCTTCCACTTTATTCTCTTAAAAGGTATTTCAATTTCTACATTCAATGTTTTTCTAAATATATGGGCGAACATTCCTTCCATTATTTTCATCACATCTTCGGCATCTACAAAAGTCATCTCCATATCTATCTGTGTAAATTCCGGCTGTCTGTCTGCTCTTAAATCTTCATCCCTGAAGCACCTTGCAACCTGATAGCATCTGTCAAAACCGGAAAACATCAAAATCTGCTTGAAAAGCTGGGGTGATTGCGGAAGTGCATAAAATTTTCCCGGATTTAACCTGGAAGGCACCAAAAAATCTCTTGCTCCTTCGGGGGTGCTTTTTGCCATTATGGGAGTCTCTATCTCCAGAAAACCTCTGGAGTTCAGGTATTCCCTGGCTGCCTGGTTTACATAATGTCTTAATCTGATATTTTCCTGCATCTGTCCAGTTCTCAGATCAATATACCTGTACTTTAATCTTGTATTTTCGTCTATTTTTTCTTTGTCATCAAGCATGAAGGGAGGCGTCTTGGACTTGCTTAAAACCAGTATTTCTTTTACTACTACCTCAACTTCACCCGTTGGAATAGAAGGATTGACCGTATCTTCCGATCTCATCCTGACTGCACCGCTTATTTTAATCACATATTCACTGCGGATGTTTTTTGCAATAATATAAGATTTATTATCTTCATTAGGGTCAAAAACCAGCTGCATTATTCCTGAAAAATCTCTTAAATCTATAAAAATCAACTTTCCGTGGTCCCTTCTTTTATTGACCCATCCGCATAAGGTAACTTCTTTATCCTTAAAAACCTTATTTATCTTTCCGCATAAGTTGGTCCTCATACCGGTTTTAAAAACAGAATCAGACATAATTACGCGCTCCTATGATTTTATTTAATTTTTCCTTCTGGTTTTTCCAGTTTATTTTATATTGCTTGAAGTTTTTCACGTCCTTAATGGTAAGATTTCCTTTCCTGACTTCATCTTCGCCTATTATAATAACAAAATTGAAATCATTTTTCTGTGCCCATTTAATTTCTGTTTTAAGATTTCTTTCATTAAAATTAATATCACAGGCTACTTCCATTTCCCTTAAATATTTTAGTATATCAAGGGAGTAATCCCTGCAAATTTTCCCCATTGATATTATATAAATTCTTGGTCCCGGTATTTGTTTTTCTGTTTTTATATTCAGCTGTTTCATCAGTATAATGGTCCTGTCAATTCCCACTGCAAATCCTACGGCTGGCAGTTCAGGTCCGCCTAATTGCTCAAACAGATTATCATATCTGCCTCCTCCGCCAAGGGCATTCTGCGCACTCTCTATATCTTCTGATATTATCTCGAATATTATCCCGGTATAATAATCAAAACCCCTTACCAGCCTTGTATCCATTCTGTATTTTATTCCTAAATTTTTAAGGTATTCCTGTATCTGTTTAAAATTTCTCTCACATTCAGAACATAAAAAAGAAGCTATCTCAGGTGACCCGGAAAGAATTTCCGTGCAGCTATTTTTTTTACAATCGAATATCCTCAAAGGATTTTTATCAAATCTTTTACGGCAATCGTTACATAATTTTTCAGGGCCGTTCTTGTTAATATATTTTTTAAATTCTGCAATAAACTTTTTTCTGCATTTGCTGCAGCCTATACTGTTTATTACAAGCACTAATTTTTTAAATCCCAGCTTCCTGAATAACGAATTTAAAATCCATATAACTTCTGTATCTATAATAAGACTTTCCGATCCGATGGATTCTACTCCAAGCTGCCAGAATTCTCTCATTCTTCCTTTCTGCGGTCTTTCATATCTGAACATATTACCTATATAAAACAACTTTAAGGGTAAATTTTCAGAATAAATCTTATTTTCAATAACTGATCTTGCTATTGATGCAGTGCCTTCGGGCCGCAGTGTAAGTGATCTTCCCTTTCTGTCCATGAAAGTGTACATTTCTTTTTTTACAATATCGGTTTCTTCACCTATACTTCTACTGAAAACCTGGGTATATTCAAAAGCCGGAGTTATTATTTCCTTATAATTAAAGGTTTTAAATATATTACGTGCAGTATTTACGATAAAATTTCTATAGTCTATATCATCACCGTAAATATCGCTTGTTCCTCTGGGAGAACTTAATTTCAATTAAACTCACCTTTTTCTAAATTAATAATCTTCTTTTAAAAAATCATCCTGAAGATAGTAGTTATTTTTCAATTCATGCTCCAGTGTGCTGCTCGGGCCGTGGCCGGGATGTAATTCCATTTCTGCTTCCATTGATTTTATTTTAACCAGTGATTTTTTCATCTGTATTATGTCCCCTCCCGCTAAATCAGTGCGCCCTACTGATTCTTTAAACAGCAGATCACCTGTAAAAACACAATTACCTGCTATAATTATAATACTTCCCGGTGTATGACCGGCAGTATTAACAATTTTAATGCCAAAATCAGCAAAATAATTATAATCAGATTTCTTTATTAAATTATAAGTTTTTAATGATAATCCATTTTTTCCAAAAAATGAAGATAAATTCTTCTCAGGATCTTTAATAATGGGCTCTTCAAGCTCATGGATATAAAATGGAATATTGTAATTTGAAATTACATCCGTAACTGCTCCTATATGATCATAATGGCCGTGAGTATTCAATATAAAATCCGGTTTTATATTTTCTTTTTTAAGGTACTGCTGGATAGTATTAAAATCCGCACCGGGATCTATTATTATATCTTTTTCATCCAGAGATAATATATAACAATTAACCTTAAAAAAACCTAATTCTAATTTTTTTACCTTCAAAGGCAGTCTTTACTTTCTAGGCAATATTCTAAAAGCGTCATAAACAGAATCTATTTCTTTTATATTGCTTATTACGTCCTTTAAAATATATTTATTGCTTATTTCTATTAAAAATCTGAATTTTACATGTCCGCTTTTATCTATCCTGGATGAATGGGCTCTCAGTATATTCAAATCATACTCGCTTATGGCATTGGTGATATCCCTAAGCAGTTTGGTTCTATCCAGAGCCTCGATTTGTATCTCGGCATTGAATTTGTATGGAGCTTTTTTGTCCCATTCAACTTCTATAAATCTTTGATTTTCTGAACTCATCAAAGTATTAACATTATTGCAATCCACTCTATGGACTGAAATTCCTTTTCCTCTGCTAATATATCCTACTATGCTGTCGCCAGGAACCGGATTGCAGCACTTTGCTATAGTTACCAGCATTTTCTCCATTCCCTTAACCCTTATGCCGCTGCTTTCTTTCCCTTTAGCTTCTTTTCTGTGTATATCTTCAATGGTCAGCTCTTTTTCAGGTTTTTCCTGATTCAGGTTTTTTACTATTTTTGTAAAAACCTGGTGAACTGAAATCTTATGGGAACCAATGCTTCTGAACATCGTATCCGCCTTTTCAAAGTTCATTTCCCTTGCCAATTTCTCAAAGATTTCAGCAGGAACGCTTTTAAAAGAAAGGCCGTTTTTCCTTAAAATTTTTAATACCATATCCCTTCCCACGCTATAAGTCTCCAGCCTCTGTTCTTTGCTGAACCATTGTTTTATTTTATTCCTTGCCCTTGAAGTTTTAACAACATTAAGCCAGTCCCTGCTGGGACCTTTTTTTGTCTTGGAAACGATTATTTCAACTATGTCGCCATTATCCAGCACAGTTTCAATAGGTGCCATTTTCCCGTTTATCTTGGAACCTATAATATTATGTCCCACGTCAGTGTGTATCTGATATGCAAAATCAATGGTAGTCGCACCCCTGGGCAAATTCACTACCTTACCTTTGGGTGTGAATACGAATACTTCTTCTTCAAACAAATCCAGCTTTAACGATTCCATATAATCCTGAGGGTCTTTTAATTCTTTCTGCCAGTCCAGTATCTGTCTTATCCATGCCACTCGCTTGTCAAATCCATCAAGTTTTTTAAACCCTCCTTCCTTATACTTATAGTGCGCCGCAATTCCATACTCTGCAAATTTATGCATTTCGAATGTCCTTATCTGTATTTCCAGGGGTTTTCCTTTTGTTCCGATAACAGTTGTATGAAGTGATTGATACATATTAAACTTGGGATTGGCAATAAAATCCTTAAACCTTCCCGGTACCGGCTTCCACAGGGAATGTATTATGCCCAGTGCCGCATAACAATTTTTTACATCATTCACTATAATCCTTATAGCAATTATGTCGTATATGTCTTCAAATTTTCTATTCTGCTTTGTTATTTTATTATAAACGCTGTAATAAGTTTTAATCCTGCCGCTTATATCGGAAGAGATTTTTACTTCCTTTAATTTTTTATTTACTGCCTTAATGGCTTCATTGATTAATGATTTCCTTTCTTCAAGTTTTTCATCAAACATATTCTTCATTTTTTCATACTCTTTTGGATACAGGTTTTTAAAACATAAATTTTCCAGTTCTGATTTTATATGATATATGCCCAGTCTATGCGCAATGGGCACATAAACTTCAAGGGTTTCCACTGAGTTTAAATGTCTCTTTTTTTCATCCAGAGGTTTTAACGTTCTCATGTTATGGAGCCTGTCGGCAAGCTTTACCAGTATTATCCTTACATCTTCAGACATGGCAATTATCATTTTTCTTATATTGCTGACCTGCTGTTCTTCCTTGCTGTTAAAAATTATTTTATCTAATTTTGTAACTCCGTTTATAATATTTGCAGTTTTTTGCCCAAAATCTTTTTTGGCCATTTCCAGGCTGTAATCTGTATCTTCTATCACATCATGAAGAATTGCCGATATGATAGAGGTCTGATCCAGTTCCATATCTGCCAGTATTACCGCTACCTCCAGAGGATGCATTACGAATGGTTCTCCTGATTTTCTGTACTGGTCTTTATGATATTTCTTTGAAGTCTGGTAAGCTTTGTCAAGCAGTTCTTCGTCTATTCCGGGGTTATATGCCTTGATTTTCTTTACCAATCTTTTATATGAAGCATCGGTGTTTATTTTGCTTATTTTATTGTTCAATCCTAAGCCCATTTTATTTTATTTTACTTAAAACTTGATACCATTATAAAACATTTTCAACTTCTCTAAAATAAGTCAACAATTACCAGTTGTATGGATTTTAAACCATTCCATATATTCTGTCTTACCTTATATAATATATTGATTTTTTCTCCCACTGCTACTTTTTCCTTTTTCTCATTATCTATTCTGAAAAATACAGCATCTAACAACCTCTCATTATTTTTTAGCTTTAACTTTATATGTTTTTCACCTGATGTGTAGCGGAAATCTTGAATAATACAGTCTCCGGTTTTAAAAACAGGTTCGGGATTTTTTATCCCAAATGGTCTCAACAGATCAAATTCTTTTAAAATTTTTTCATTTATATCTTTAAAATTAACTTCAGCATCATAATAAAACTTTTTCTTAACATCACTTTTTTTTATTTTATCCCCGGCTAATAACTTCATCTTTTTACAAAAACTTTTGAAATTTGTTTCTTCCATTCTTATGCCGCATGCGGTCCTGTGTCCTCCGAAATTTTCAAATAATCCCTTGACGGACACAAGGTTTCCATATAAATCAAATTTATCAATACTTCTTCCCGAACCTTTAAGCTTGCCTTTAAACTCTTTAAATAAAATTGCAGGAATATTAAACATTTTTACAATATTGGAAGCTACTATACCCAGCACCCCTTCGTTCCATGTTTTTGATTTATCTATAAATATCCTATTTTCCTCTACAATTTTTTTAAAATCATTATTCTTAATTATTTCATCCAATATATCTTTTTGAATATTTTGTCTTTCTTCATTTAAATTGTTGAGTTCTTCTATGATTTCTTTTTTATTGTCCTTACCAATGCTTAAAAGTTCGACACTGCTTTTTGAGCTTTTTATTCTGCCTGCTGCATTTAATCTTGGAGCTATAATAAATCCGATATCATATTCGCTGATATTTTTTTTATCTGCCATTACATTATTTATCATTTCTTTAAGTCCGGAATTTACAGTTTTTTTAATTATCTCCAAACCCTTTTTTACCATTACCCTATTTTCGTCCAAAAGGGGCATCAGGTCAGAAATAATTGATATCGCTACAAGGTCAAGAAGACTGGTCAGATAATTTTTTTTAAATTTAGACTTAAAAGTTTCTTCCAGTTCCCTTAATATACCTATAATAAATTTAAAAGTTACGCCTGCACCGCTTAAATTTTTAAAAGGATATTTTGAATTTTTGGTTCTGGGATTAATTATAATATAATTATTCGGGTTTCCATTGAATTTAATTGACTGGTTGTGATGGTCGCATACTATCACATCCGGACAGGGATTGCTGCAGGAAAATTCCTGGACATCCAGGCTGTTTGTACCGCAATCAACACAAATAACCAGACTATGTTTTTTTTCGGCTGATATTTTCTTAAAAAATTTAAGTCCCAGATCATATCCTTCGCTAAATCTGTCAGGGATATGAACTTCTGCGTCAAGGCCCAGCTCTTTTAAGAAATTATACATAAGGACAGCACTTATGATGCCGTCGGCATCATAGTCTCCGAATATTAAAATACGTTCCTTGCCGTATATGGCTTTCTTTAATCTGCTGATCCCTCTTTTAATTCCCGGCAGCATACTTGGATCGTGCAATTTTTTTAATGATGGATTTAAAAAAGATATTATTTCATCTTCTGAAATTATGTTCCTTGCAGCAAGTATATTGACTAAAATATTGCTGCGGCCGATTTTTCCAGGGTTTATTTTTTTAACTTTTTTATTGCTTCTGCATTTCCAGTAAGAAGGGGAAATTGTCATTTTTATTTCTTATATCTTGGGAATCTGTTGTTCCATGCTACTAAAATAGGGCTCGCAAAAAATATGGATGAATAGGTTCCGCTTACTATTCCGATAGTAAGCGCCAGAGCAAAATCTTTTAAAGCCGAGGTGCCTAATATAAGAAGTAAAATTACCGGAAACAGTGTGGTAACAGAAGTATTTATTGATCTTGACAGGGTTGCGTTTACAGAATCATTTACCACCCTTATATAGCCCAATTTTCCGGCTAAATGAGTATTTTCTCTTATCCTGTCAAATACCACGATTGTATCATTTAACGAGTAACCGATTATGGTAAGCAGCGCCGCAATAGTCGAAGTATTTATTTCCCGGTTCAGTATGGCATACACTCCAAGAGTTACCAGCACATCATGGAATAAGGCCAGGATCGCTGCGGCTCCAAACCTGAATTCAAATCTTATCCAAACATAAATTAAAATTCCTATTATACTGATTCCAATAGCCATTAAAGCATTCCTGGTTATCTGCTTGCCAAAACCGGGATCCACTGTCCTATCCTGGAGAGGTTCTCCGGTCAGGCCAATTTTTTCATCCAGAGAATTCAGTATATCGTTTTTTTCCTCAGTGGTTATAGGAGTACCTAATTCTTTGGCCTTTATTCTGATAATGAATCTATCAGATTCTGCCTGCAGCAAATCAGTTTCTACTCTTTGCAGTACTGCATTACCGTAACCCAGATCATCCATAACTTCCCGTATTTCGGCAACATTTACGTTTCTTTCAAACTCTACTTCTATTAAGGAGCCTCCGAGAAAATCAATGCCCAGATTAAAGCCTCCCCTGATGAAAAATCCGGCAACACCAATTATTATTACTGCCAGGGATATAATGAACCATACATTTCTTTTCCCTATAAAATTAAAATTATAATTTTTAAGTTTCAAATTCTATGCACTGCTCCTTTTTCTGACACCTAAAAATCCGGGTGTTGCAATCCTCGGTACTCCTGACATTAAAAATAAAACGGACCTGGTAAATAGCAAACTTATTACCATACTTATTATTACCCCAAGACCCAGTGTTAGCGCAAAACCTTTAATAGGTCCCGTGCCAAATCTGTACAGCGCTGCCGCTGTAATTAAAGTGGTTACATTTGAATCCACGATGGTCCTGAGGGCATTTTTAAAACCATCACCCACTGCTATCCTCGGAGATTTTTCCTTTAATATTTCTTCTTTTATCCTTTCAAAAATAATAACATTGGCATCCACGGCCATACCTATGGTCAATATGATCCCGGCAATGCCGGGCAGAGTTAAAGCCGCACCTATGCCCGCAATAATACCCCAGAATATTATGATATAGATAATCAGATTTAAAGCAGAAACAGCTCCAAGTCCCCTGTAATAGGAAACCATAAATATAATGATTAAAATAAATCCGGCAACTCCTGCATATATTCCTTTGTTTAAAGAATCCATTCCCAGGGTGGGACCTACGGTACTGCTTTCCTCAGAGTGAAGAGTAACTGGCAGTGCTCCTAATTGCAGGACAATTTCAATATTTTTTGCTTCCTCGATACTGTCAATGCCTGTGATCTCAGCTTCGCCGTCATCTATGGGAACTTTTATATAAGGAGACGATTCGATTTTTTCATCCAGCACTATGGCCAGATTCCTGCCTATATTCTTTGATGTGACTTCGGCAAATTTTTCAACGCCCTCATCTTTAAAGCTTAAAGCAATTCTTATGGCTCCGTAGCTATCATAACCTGCAACTGCCTTTGCCAGATCTTTTCCTGTTAGTAGTACCGGTTCGACCAGTGTTGCCGCACCGGTCCTGGAATCAACCAGTATTTCTCCCTCAACATTTTCTTCTTCGTAATCAAACACCAGCATTTCTCTGGTTTCCGGATCGTATATCAGCTTTCCTATAACTTTTTCCGGATCAATTATAACTTCACTATCTGCTCCTGAATTTCCTTCTTTATCGGTTTCCTCTCCGGTCGATTCCCTATCGCCTTCTTCTTCATATTCAACAAGCAGAAGTTCTCCCGATTCAGTATCAGTCAATAATTCTGCAATTACTTCAAACGATTCTCCCGCTATAAATTTATTAATATCATTGATTAATAAAACTTTCTTATCATCAGATATTCCTGTTAATTTCCCTTCCTCATAATCAAATTGCACCACGTCCCAGCCCTGTTCATCTATGGAAATAAGTGTTCCCGCAACCAGCCTGAACTCAAGTTCCGCGGTCTTCCCTATTACTTCTTTTGCAGTATCGGGATCCTTTACTCCCGGCAGCTGGATTATAAAATTATTTAATGAGTCTCTTGTAACCAGAGGTTCCGAAACACCCAGCCTGTCTATTCTTTCTCTTATAATGCGTGTGGTCTCTTCTAAATATTCAGAGGGTATTTCTTCCTCACCGCTCCATGTGGGTCTTAAAATAATCTGGGTCCCGCCTTTAAGGTCGAGCCCAAGTTTTATGGAATTTGAAATGGAGTCTCTAAATATATAATAAAAACTTACACCTATTATTATTATAAATATTATAATAATAGATATATGGACCTTCTTATTTCTCATATCTCCTATTGACTTGTTTTTTTAGAAACAGCACTCTTGCTTACTTTTACATCCACGCCGCTTGCAATAGTAATTATAATTGCATCATCTCTTATGTCTTTTATCCTTCCGTGAAACCCTCCTACGGTCACGACTTCATCGCCTCTCTGAAGACTGGACATTAAATCCTGTGCCTTTTTAGATCTCATTCTTTGCGGCCTTATCAGCAGGAAATAGAATGCTACTACTAAAATTGCAAGCCAGATCCACGTTCCGTAGCTCGAAAATAATTTGCTGAAAGTGTTTGTTCCTTCACCTCCGGCTTCTGTAGTAGTGGCTGCTCCCTCATCAGTTGTTGTTGCGGGAAGACATGCAACGCTCAATAAGCCCAGGCCCAATACCAATACACTTACTGTAAAAATTTTGATTAATCTTCTGGATAATCTCATAATCACTCCTTAAATATAAACTTTTTAAAATCAAGTATCACTATTATTAACTTTTTTTAAAATTTTGCAAATAGATAATTGCCTTTGTTTTAAATCTTTCCGTATTTATTTATAAAATCGGATTTAAAACTTTCAAAACTCTCGGATAATATGGCTTGTCTTGAATTATCGACCAGTTTAAAAATAAAATTCAGATTATGGATCGAAAGCAGTATGCTTGAAAGTATTTCTTTGCTTTTAAATAAATGCCTTAGATAAGATCTTGTATAATTTCTGCATGTATAACAATTGCATTCCTTATCAAGCTTGCATAGATCGTAAGTATATTTCTTATTTTTAATATTTATTCTCCCCCCTGATGTAAAAGCACTGCCATTTCTGGAAATTCTTGTAGGCATTACACAATCAAACATATCCACCCCGCTTCCTATAGCTTCGATTATTCCTATAGGATCCCCCATTCCCATAAAATACAGAGGTTTTTTATTATCCAGAAACTCTGCTGTATATTTTAGTATCTCAATAGTCTGATTTCTCTTCTCCCCGACACTTAACCCGCCTATGGCTATTCCGTCAAAATCCATTTCAGATATCGACCGGGCACAGAATTTTCTTATATCTTTTATAAATCCTCCCTGTACTATACCAAATATTCTGGATTTGTTCTCTCGGTCGATTCTTTTCTTTTCCTTAAGGGAAGCTTCAGCCCATTTTAAAGTTCTCTTTGCCGCATTCATGGTATATTCATAATCGTCATTAAAGGGGATGCATTCATCAAGGACCATAATAATATTTGAACCTATCCTGTACTGCATCTCTACTACATTTACCGGTGTAAAAAAATGATTTGATCCATCTATGATTGACTTGAACTCCACGCCGTTTTCCATAATTTTTCTTATCCTGCTCAGACTGAATACCTGAAATCCGCCGCTGTCAGTTAAAATATTTCTTTTCCAATTCATAAATTTATGTAATCCGCCTGCTTTTTCGATTACTTCAATCCCTGGTTGTAGATAAAGATGATAAAGGTTTCCGAGTATGATCCCGCATCCTGCTTCATAAAGCTGCTCATTGGTAACCGCCTTAACTGATGCTTTGGTGCCCACCGGCATAAATACAGGTGTTTTTACGACCCCTTTTTCCGTGGTTATTATTCCAGCCCTGGCAGATGATTTTTTATCTTTTTTTAAAACTTTAAAAAATGCCATACTTCTACCTGAACAATCTTTTAAAAATATCAGAGAATATTCTATTATTAATTTAAAAAATAGCAAAAAAAAGTTTTATTGACTTTAAATTTTTTTCGGAATAATATTATCGTGATATCTACGCTTGTAGATATTAATCCTTAATATTAAAGAGGGAGAAATGGTAACAAAAGGTAAAGGCAAAAAGAAAAAGTAGATAGTTATTTATTGAAAGTCCTGTATCCCAAAAAAATACAGGACTTAATTTTTTATACATCTCCCGGTTACTTTTTCTTCAGTCCCCTTATAAACCCTCCTCTAAGTTTATCCAGCATATAACTTGCTACGAAAGCTCCCGGGTCCTGCATATGAACTAATTTATTCAATCTTGCAAGACTTATACTACTGCATACTACATTGATAATCTCTACCTCGCCCTGCATTCCCGAACCTTTGTAGCAGGTAAATCCGAAACCCTCCCCGGAGAGTAGTTTTTTTATTTCATCATTATAATCCTTTGAAATAATGTTTGTGCTTATAAGGTCCCTTGATAATTTTCCTGATATTATAATACCTATTACCGTTCCTACCGCAAACCCTGCTCCATAGGCAAGTATTCCGTAAATATTATCAATATCCTTAATTATTCTAACAATAATAGAAATAAAAATAGTTACTTCGATGAATCCCACAGCAGCAGCTATAGTCTTTTTCCTCCTAATTATCATGTTCACCCTTATAGTACCCAGACTTACATCAATTATTCTGGCCATAAATATAATTGCTGCCCAGATTAAAGTATTAACCAACTGTTTCTCCTTTATTAATTTTATTAAAATCCATATATACCCGTTTACTGATTAAAATCGTCTTTTATACTTTATTTAAACATTATATCAGTGTTGTAAATCGTTTAAAAAATTATATAAAATAAAAGAAACCAGTTTTTGACGGGCCGGTATTATCTTTCTTCTCTGATATTATTTTTAGTTATCGGATAATCCAAGTATTTTCTCAAACCATTCTCGTCATTTCTGTGATCTCTTATTGAGTAATCTAATTTTTAAAAGTTAACAAGCTTTATGATTTATAAATAAATAGTATAATATGTCTATATTTATATTATATATTAAATATTAAAAAAAATTATATATCTCTATAAAGATGGCAGAAAAAATAAAATTAACAGATGAATTTATAAAATCGCATATAAAATTACATAAAGATCTTTCTGGTATAGAAAAGAAAAGATTTAAAGATAAATATATAGAAAACATTATTAAGAAAAACGAGCTCTTCCATTCCCCGATTATAAATACCCTGCCGGGATTGGTTTATTGCTGCAGGAATGATAAGAATTGGACCATGGAATTTATCAGCAGGAGGTGTCTCAAACTAACCGGATACAAATCCGCAGATTTAATTCTTAATAATAAAATCTCTTATGAAGATATTATCCATCCCGAAGATAGAAAGATAATAAGAGACAATGTTAAAGAAGCTATAAAAAAATCAAAACAGTTCCACATTGAATACAGGATAATAACTGCGAAAAATAAAATAAAATGGGTTTCAGAAGTGGGTCAGTTTTTCCCTCTCCCCTATGATAATCTACAAATGCTTGAGGGTTTTATAATAGATATAACCGATAGAAAACAGGCAGAAGAACTCTTCAGGGAAGAGCAGGAGAGGTACATGATTTTATTTGAATCCGCTCCGGCGGGAATTATTCTTGTTGATTCCAGAGGATTTATAGTTGCTGCAAATGATTTAGTACAGAAGTTTACCGGACTTTCCAAGGAAGAAATAATAGGCAGACATTTTACAAAACTAAAGTTCTTTTCAATCAGGGACATTCCCCGTTATATCGGATACTTTACCAGACTTATTACCAGCGGTAAAAAAATTAAACCTCAATTAATTAACTGGAAAAATAAAGACGGGAAAATTTTTACCGGTGAAGCGCGCACATCTATAATAAGAAAAAACAAGAAATTTGCTGGTATCCTTATAATAATGACTGATATAACCCAGCGCATAAAAACCGAGCAGGAATTAAAAGAAAGCGAGGAATTCAATAAAAGCATCCTGGAAAATTCTCCCAGTCCAATTCTGGTCTTAAATATGGATAAATCAATAAAATATGTTAATCCTGCACTGAAAAAAATTACCGGTTTTTCTTCTAAAGAAAGTATTGGCAAGAAGCCCCCATATCCATACTGGCCAAAGGAAATGATAGACAGGATTGAAAAAAGATTAGATTATGCCATGAAAAAAGATATATTGATTCCCGAATTACAATCAACAAATAAAAATGGACAAGAATTCTGGGTCGAACTCAGAACATCACGCGTAAAAGTTAACAATAAATTAAAATATTTATTGGTCAATTTAACAAATATAACAGAGCGTAAAAAATCCTTCCAGGAACTTGAAAAAACACTTGAAGACACTATAAACACTCTTGCTTTCATAGTAGAAGCAAGAGATCCTTATACGGCCGGCCACCAGAGGAGAGTAGCCGCCCTGGCTGTAAAGATTGCTGAAAAATTAAAGCTTGATAACCAAGAAATTAAAACTATAAAAACCGCTGCAACTGTCCATGATATCGGAAAGATAAATATACCTGCCTCTATCCTGTCCAAATCAGGAAAACTAATAGAGGCGGAATACAATATGATAAGGATCCATCCCCGGACTGGTTCCGATATTATCCATAAAATTGGATTTCATTATCCCATATCTAAAATAATTCTGCAGCATCACGAAAGAGAAAATGGTTCCGGTTATCCGGAAGGTTTAAAAGGAAGAGATATAATTATGGGCGCAAAAATAATTGGTGTCGCAGATGTAGTGGAAGCAATGTCTTCACATAGACCTTATAGGCCTGCTCTGGGTATAGAAAAGGCCATTGAAGAGATTAGAAAAAATAAGGGCACACTATATGACCCCCGCGTAGTTGAGGCCTGCATTAAGATTGTAACCAGTAAAAAATTCTCTTTTGATAACTGAAAAATTCAAAAATATAGAACTTTTTTACATTTTCCCAAAAATGTATTATATTAATACATAAGTATTAACTATTATAAAAGTAAATAATACAATAATATTATATTATTTATAATAAAAGTATTATTAAATAAAATGAGCAGTAATATTAAAATTATAAAAGCAATTTGTCTTTCATCCTTCTGTTTATTATTATCCGTTGCATTCTGGTATTTTCTTAAAAATCTCTTCCTGTGGAGGCAAGGCAGTATTATCACCGATTTAATATTTGCCTTTATATCATTCTGCTTATTTTTTATATTCTCAATGATATATCTACTCCTAATTGATAATAGAAAGATTATTCTAATTTCATCTTTTCTTATCACTTTTGGCCTTTTGATATTTTTTTTAAGAAGAGACGGGGCATGGGTAGGAATTTATTCTATTATTGGTCACGCCATTTCGGCATTAATTCTCTTTTTAGCTTATAACCTGACCAATAAAAACATCCAGCATGATAAAAATAACAGCATAGTGTTCCATGCCGGAAAATCTATTCTTAAGGTAGGGCCGGTGCTTCTGGTTGTATTTGCCGTTTTGCTGTCAGTTATCTTTTACTTTAATTCCCCCCTAATAAACAATAAGGGAGAAATAGAAATAAAAGAATCTATGTTAGAAAGATTGGCCAGACCCGCTGGGAACATTATAAACAATTACATCCCTATTTATTACCCTGATATAAGTGTTGATGAATTTGTTGTGCTAAGCTCCATGATCGGTCTTCCTTTTGCAAAAGGTGGAGAGGAAGAACTCATGCCTCCCGTAAATATGGAAAAGCCGCCTGAAAGGGTGGCCGATTATCTTATAAGTAAGGGTATATATAATTTAGAAAACTTGAATTTGATTGAACATCTAAAGGCAGATGAGGAATTCAGGGCTTTATTTTTAGAAGAATTAAAAAAGTTGACAGAACAAACAAATTCCTATCTGATGTATAAATACCGGGATAATCTTTCTCGAAACTGGGAAATTGAATTAAGCAGCAGCGATAAAATGTCAGCAGTATATGCCAAACTACTGAACAGCAAAATAAATCGGATGTCTCCTTTACTCAGAAATTTACTCTTAATATCTCCTTCATTGTTATTGTTTTCGTTACTTGAAATCTCCTTTTTAATCTTAAATTTTATTTACTCTTTTTTCTGCTGGATTATACTGATCATCTTTTATAAATCCGGGTTCTATCATTACAGAAAAGTTAAAATAGAAAAAGAGGAAATAGAATTATAGCTGCAGATTTAAATTAAGATTTCGAATTAACCTCAACTTTTAAACTTTATTTTATCAGCATGCAATCCCCGAAACTGTAAAATCTATAACCTTTTCTTTTTGCTTCTTCATAAGCATTCAGCACGTTTTCCCTCCCTGCAAAGGCTGAGATCATTACCAGTAAAGTTGATCTTGGCAGGTGAAAATTAGTAATCAACCCGTCCACGGCCTTGAAATTGTAACCATGATAAATATACATATCGGTAACTCCCCTATCAGCTTTTATTGTTCCATACCTGGACATCAGTGTTTCCAGAACCCTCACCACAGTTGTACCTACTGCATTAATCTTTCTTCCCGATTCTTTTACCCTCTTAATTTTTTGCGCATCAAATCTCTCTATGTAATATTCTTCACTGTGCATTTTATGTTTTTCTATCTCATCTGATAAAATTGGCCTGAATGTATCAATCCCTATATCCAGTCCTACTTTTGCCATAATAACACCGCTTCTTTTTATTTTACTGATTAATTCCGGAGAAAAATGAAGTCCTGCCGTGGGTGCTGCCTTTGAGCCCTCTTTTTTCGCATATACGGTCTGATAACGGAATTGATCTATATCATCGCTTTTTATGTAAGGAGGAAGAGGTATATTGCCGTATTCATTAAAAATAATTTCTGCAGGAACATTAAATCTCACTACGGCTCTTCCGTAATCCAGTTTTGATTTTACCACAAAATTATACCTGCCTATTTTTACCCTGCTGTTGATTTTTAGCCTTTTTGAAGGTTTAAGAAGCGCCGCATAATCATTATCCTTAAGTTTATTTAAAACAAAACACTCAATACGAGCTCCTGTTTTTTCTTTTATGCCCATTAATCTGCATTTGGTAACCTTGCTCTCATTTACCACCAGAACATCATTTTTATTAAAATATTTAAATATATTATAAAAAATGTCGTGGCTTATACGTCCCGTCTTGCGGTCAAGAACCAGAAGTTTTGAATCATCTCTTTTTGTAAGAGGCCTCTGAGCTATATATTTTTGGGGAAGTTCGTAGTCAAATAATTCAATTTTCATAAGCTGGTAAATTATTCAAACAGTTTGGGGCTCTTTTCTTTTTTTACTCCCATGTATTTAAAGGCAAGATTTGTGGCCATACGTCCCTTTGAAGTTCTTTTCACAAACCCCAGCTGCAGTAGATACGGTTCATAAACATCTTCAATAGTATCTACTTCTTCTCCTATTGAAGCAGATATGGTTCCTATTCCTACCGGACCGCCTTCAAACTTAATGACCAGGGTATCCAGTATTTTCTTATCAACCACATCCAGACCTAATTTATCTATGTCCAATCTGCCAAGGGCTTTTTCTGCTATTTTATCATCTATTAAATCATCACTATACATTAAAGCATAATCCCTGACCCTGCGCAGCAGCCTGTTTGCAATCCTTGGTGTTCCCCTGCTCCTGCCCGCAATAATTATTGCACCTTCATCAGTTATTTCTATACCAAATATACCAGCCGATCTTTTTACAATTTTCACTATGTTTCCCTCATTGTAATAATCCAGCCTTAGATTGACCCCGAATCTTTCTCTCAGAGGAGATGCAATCAGTCCGATTCTGGTAGTTGCTCCTATAATAGTAAACGGTGCTATGTCCATCCTGATTGATTTTGCAGACGGTCCCTTACCTATTATTATATCCAGCTTGTAATCTTCCATCGCAGGGTACAGTATTTCCTCAACATTTCTACTCAGCCTATGAATTTCATCCACAAATAAAACATCGAATTTTTCTAAATTTGTCAGTATGGCAGCTAAATCTCCTGCTCTCTCAATAGCAGGACCGGAAGTAATCTTAAATCCTACCCCTAGCTCGTTGGCAATTATTTCTGCAAGGCATGTCTTCCCAAGACCTGGAGGACCCGATAGTATTACATGATCCAGCGGCTCTTTTCTTTTTTTGGCTGATTTAATGAATACCAAAAGATTTTCTATAATCTTATCCTGACCTATAAATTCAGATATAAATTTAGGGCGGAGGCTCCTGTCCAGTTCGGTATCCACTTTTATATGTTTGGGATTTATATCACTGTTTTTTTCACTTTTTTCCATAATCTAATAATGTCTGTTTTTTATTTTATATTTCTCTTAAAGTCATTTTTAATATATTTTCAACTTTTTCCTTTTCGATTATATCGGCATTTAATTTTAATATTGCTTTTCTTATTTCCGCTGAGTTATAACCCAGAGTTCTAAGCGCCTGTTTAACCTCATAAATTTTTTTATTTTCTACCGGACTTTTCAATATTATACCCTCTATTTTATCCTCTTCTATTTTATCTTTAAGCTCCAGGATTACTCTCTCTGCAAGTTTTTTCCCTATGCCCGGCACTCTCCTCATAAGATCTATTTCTCTATTTATAATTATTCTTTTAATTTCACTGCTGCTGTAAATAGATAAGGAACTTAATGCTATTTTAATTGATATTCCAGATACTCCCAGCATTTTTGAAAAAAATTCTTTTTCTTCTGAATCCAGAAATCCGATCAGCTTAAATTCATCTTCTCTTACATGGGTGTATATATCAAGTTCCACATCCGAATTTTCCTGCGGTATTTTCTCAAACGTTCTGCTCGAAATTAGTATCTCGAATCCGATACCTCCTGTCCTCACTAAAACAGATGATGGCGATTTTTTAACTATCTTTCCAAATATTTTTGCAATCATGGATAAATTCTTTTAGTTATTTATAAGTTTCAACCTTTTCTTGAAACTTTTTATTATTTGCGTGGCATACGGATATGGCCATTGCATCCCATGCATCATCTTTTGGAAGGAAAAAATCATCCTTAACCTTTAGTATTGCCTTCAGCATGTATTTTACCTGGCTCTTGGTAGCCCTCCCATATCCCACAATTGCTTGCTTTACCTCCAGCGGAGTGTACTCATATACCTTTAGATTATTAATGCTTCCTGCCAGCATGGACACCCCCCTTGCCTGTCCTACGTCCATTGCCGTTTTAACATTAACATTAAAAAATATTTCTTCAATGGCCATACAATCAGGATCATATTCTTCAATTAAACTGTTTATTTTTAAAAATATCTCTTTTAATCTATTACAAATAGGATTAGTTCTTTTTGTAATGATACAATCTGAAAATATCGCGCAGTACTCTCCTTTTTGCATATCCAGTATGCCTACTCCTGTGGTCTCCAGTCCGGGGTCTATTCCTAAAATTCTTATTTTATCGGTCATTATTTTAAAAACAGCTATATTTCACTTAATATCTCACTTGATATTTCCAGATTTGAATTAACATTCTGTACATCATCATGCTCATCTAATACATCCAGTAATTTCAGAGCTTTCCTGCTGTCCTCTTTTGAAAGATTTACGGTGGATTTTGGTATAAGTCCGATTTCGCTTGATTTAATTTTTATATTCTTATCCTCCAGTATCTGCTTAACCTTTATAAAATCCGCAGGAGAAACTTTTATTTCATACTCATCCTCATCTTCATTAATATCTTCGGCTCCTGAATCAATCATTTTAAGCATGAATTCTTCTTCATTTTTAACTTCACTGCGTTCCACTACTATTATGCCCTTGCTTTCAAACTGCCAGCTTACACTTCCGCTCTCGCCAAGTGTTCCGTTATATCTGCTTAAAATATTTCTTATGTCAGATGCGGTTCTATTTCTATTTTCGGTCATAACCTCCACTATTATAGCTATCCCTCCCGGTCCGTATCCTTCATAAAGTATGCTCTCATAATTTTCACCCTCAATCTCACCGGTTCCTTTTTTAACGGCTCTTTCTATATTACTCTGGGGCATATTATATTCCTTGGCTTTAGCAATGGCATTGGCCAGATTTATATTATCTTTAGGATCGCTCCCTCCTCCTTCTCTTACTGCAACTATAATATTTCTGCTGAGCTTCCCAAAAATATTTCCTCTTTTTGCATCCTCTTTTGCTTTTTTATGCTTGATTGAATGCCATTTTGAATGCCCTGACATATCAACTCTCCTCTTTATTATTTTTAATTATATCTAAAAAATAGCGGTGTATTCTCAAATCATCCGTAAGCTCCGGATGAAAAGTGCTGGCCATTACATTGCCATCCCTTACCAGTACCATATCCTTCCCGGATTTCCCCAGTAACTTGACCTCTTTCCCAATATTTAAAATTCTGGGGGCCCTTATAAAAATAGAGTTGAACTTCCTGCCGTTCTTGATGCCGTCTAGATCTATGCTGATAAGCTGTTCAAAACTATCTATCTGCCGCCCGTAAGCGTTCCTCTGAACATTAATATCTATATAACCCAGACCCCTGCCCTCTCCTTTGATATATCTGGAAATCAGGATCAAACCTGCACAGGTTCCGAATATAGGCTTTCCATCCTTATAAAATTTATTCAGTTTTTCCTTTAATTTATATTTTTCCAGCAGCTTATTTATGGTGGTACTCTCACCACCCGGAATTATAATCCCGTCAATATCATCCATTTGCTGCGGGAATCTGACTTCTACTGCAGAAGCTCCGCACCCCTTTATCCTGTCTATATGTTCTTTAAATGCTCCCTGTAGTGAAAGTACCCCTACCTTAATACTCATCTGCCTTTCTTTACCATCCTCTGTTAGAAATTATTTTTTCTTTTGTAAGTTCAGAGACCGCAATACCGCTCATAGGGTTCCCCAGTCCTCTGGATACCTTTGCCAGAACCTGAGGATTATTATAGTGTGTTGTGGCTTCTACGATAGCCTGGGCCATTTTCAGCGGATTTTCCGATTTAAATATTCCCGAACCTACAAATAAGCCCTCGGCTCCAAGCTGCATTATCATAGCCGCATCAGCAGGGGTTGATATTCCGCCGGCTGAAAAATTAACTACAGGTAACTTTTTATTTTTATGGACAT
The DNA here is from genome assembly GCA_964494385.1 of uncultured Actinomycetota bacterium. Taxonomy (GTDB): domain Bacteria; phylum Actinomycetota; class Humimicrobiia; order Humimicrobiales; family Humimicrobiaceae; genus CAZBSE01. The sequence continues at coordinate 91,499 of CAZBSE010000001.1, forward strand.
ACAACACTATATCATAAGGCGCACCCAGTTCTTTGGACGCAGTCATCAGTTCCTCTTTTGGCAGCGAGGCAACCATCGCTATGCCATCCTTTATGCTCCTCATGTGTTTTACTGCTTCAATAACATCTCCGGTTCCGGCTTCTCCCTTGGTTCTTATCATCGCGGCTCCCTCGCCTATCCTTCTTAAGGCCTCTCCCAGATTTATGGCACCGCAAACAAACGGAACTTTAAAATCCCATTTATTTATATGATATTTTTCGTCTGCTGGAGTAAGGACCTCACTTTCATCTATATAATCAACTCCAATTGCTTCCAATATCTGTGCTTCGGCAAAATGTCCGATTCTTGCTTTTGCCATAACCGGGATAGAAACAGAATCCATTATTTTTAATATTATCTCGGGATCGGTCATTCTTGCTACACCTCCCGTAGCCCTTATGTCAGCCGGTATCCTCTCCAGTGCCATTACCGATACCGCTCCTGCTTCTTCTGCTATCTTTGCCTGCTCTGGCGAAGTCACATCCATTATTACCCCGCCTTTCAACATCTGGGCAAGCCCCGATTTTACCTTTAACGTTCCTTTTTCCATATATTAAAACACCTCCAATTATTTTGTTCCCACTCCCAGAGACATATTCTCAAGCCTTCTTATTCTTTCCTCGGTAGGAGGATGAGTATTAAATAAACTTTTAAACATTACCCTGGATTTCTTTCCTATAGGATTTGCGATAAACAAGTGTGCGGTTGCACTGTTTGCGGTTTTTACCTCACTGTTCTCACTTATTTTCCTGAGCGCATTTGCCAGTCCTGCGGGATATCTGGAAACCAGAGCCCCTGTTGAATCTGCCAGATATTCCCTGTTTCTGCTGATGGCAAGCCTTATAACCGTGGCAATCACAGGCGCCAGTAATATAAGCAGCATTCCCCCCACAAGCAGAATCAATGTTAATATCCCGCCTCCCGAACTCCTGGAAGTCCTTCTTCTGCCGGAGCCGCCGAATATCATTGACCTTAACATAATGTTGCTTATTATGGAAATCATTCCCACCATAACCACCACTATCGTTCCCAGGAGTATATCATAATTCTTTATATGAGACAGTTCATGTGAAATAACTCCCTTAAGTTCTTCATCATTGAGTTTGTCAATCAGCCCCTTTGTGAAAACTACCACCCCTTTTTGGGGATTCCTTCCCGTTGCGAATGCATTCATACCCTTGTCTTCTATTACATATATCTTGGGCATTGGTATACCTGCGGCTATGGACAGCCCCTCTACCGCGTAATAAACCCTGGGATCCTGCTCCCTGGATAGGGGCGTTGCTCTGGTAAGACTTAAAACGATTCTATCGCTGTAATAATAGCTTGCAAAACTCATAATAATGGCCAGAATCAAGGCAAACACCATAATCAATATCGAGTATGCATTATTTACGCCGTACCGCCAATCAATATAATAACCTACTGCAAATCCTACCGCAGTTATAAATATTATAAATCCGGTTATTATTAATGCTGTTTTTGTCCTGTTCCGGGCAATATTTTCATACATTATTTTCAGACACCCTTTTTTAAGAATTTATATGATTAAAACTTAACCTTAACCGGTTCTCTTGCTGAAACTTCTTCTATTTCAAAATAATCCTTTGCATTAAACTTAAACATTCTTGCAAAAATATTTCCGGGAAATGTCTGTATCCTGGTATTGAATTTCATAACCATATCGTTGTAAAACTGTCTCGCAAAAGCTATGTTACTTTCAATTCCGTTAAGCTGTTCCATCAGCTTCGAAAATTGCTGGTCCGCTTTCAGGTCGGGATATCTTTCTGAAACTGCAAATAATGATTTTAATGTACCGGTTATCATATTTTCAGCTTCCGCCTGTTCTTTTATCGATTTAGCATCGATACCCTGCTTTCTGGCATTAATAACGCTTTGCAGGGTTTCCCTTTCATGTTTTGCATAACCTTTAACCGTTTCTACCAGATTCGGGATAAGATCATATCTTTTTCTCAACTGCACATCAATCTGGTGCCATGAATTGTCCACCTTGTTCCTCAGGGACACCATTGAATTATAAATGCCGATAGCCGTCAACAGCAGTATCACTACCAACGCTCCGATTACTATCAGAAGAACAATTACACCTATTAACATAATAACCTCCTAATCTTTTTAACCATTCTTTTTACCTTTAAGAATGCAATATCTTAGATTTTATTCATTTAAAAATAAACAACTTTAAATTATATCATATAAATAATTGCAAAAATAATAATTCTAATTGTGGCTGATTTTGCCACTGTCAGAGCCTTCAATATTGCTTTTACACAGATTTTTTTTTATGGTATATTTCTTCTATTGCCTTAATAGCTAATAGTTAGTATCGAATAAAATCTAATGCTTTCGGGGAGGATTTTAATGAACGGTAAAAGTTGTTCCAATAATAAAGTAATAGGTCTTGTATCAGGAAACGGATCCGGCAAAACTTCGCTTGCGGAATGTTTTTTATTTAATTCCAAAACTACCGACAGGCTGGGTACTATAGAAGCAAAAAACACAGTTTCCGACTTCAGTTCTCTTGAAGTTAAAAAAGGTTTCAGCATCAGCTCAAGCATACTTAATTATAAATGGAAAAACTTTAATATAAATCTGATAGACTCCCCCGGATATATGGATTTCATAGGCCAGACCCAGTCTACGATAAAGGTAGTTGACAGCGTACTTCTGGTTATAGATGCAAAATCCGGGATTCAGGCTCCTACTGAAATGGTTATCGAACTGCTGGCCAAAGACCCCAAACCTGTTTTTTGTGTATTTAATAAACTGGACCTTGAAAATATAGATTATTATAAAGTTGTAAACAGCATTAAAAGCAAACACGGCTTAAATCTTGTTCCCATAACCGTACCATCCGGCAGTGGCGAAAAATTTTCTAAAATTACCGATATACTTCAAAACCAGGCGTATGAGTATAAGGATAAAAATTTTACAGGAATTAAAGCTTCTGTGGATGATAGCATTAAAGACCAGATTGAAAAATATCATAATGAATTGATTGAATCCATTGTTGAGACTGATGATGCACTGCTTAATAAATACCTGGAAGGTGAAAAAATCGATAACGGCACCATTAATGAAGTTTTTAAAAAAGCAGTTGTAGCCAGGCAGGTTATTCCGGTATTTGCCGTATCATCGGAAAAGAACTTCGGAGTGGATATATTAATGGATTACATAAACAGCCTTCTTCCTTCTGCTCTTGATATACCTCCTGTTAAAGCGGGAGAAATTAATAAAGATTCTGAAATAGAGATAAAACCCTCACCGGAGGGTCCTGTCCTGGCTTATGTTTTTAAGACAATGGCAGATCCATATATAGGCAAGTTATCTATTTTTAGAGTCTTTTCCGGAACCATCAGGGTAAATAATAGTTATTACCTTTCCAGTTCGAAAAAGGCATATAAATTTTCAAATCTATTTTCGCTTCAGGGTAAAAACCAGAATGATATCAGCGAAGCTTCTTGCGGGGATATTGCGGCTGTATCTAAAATCATGGATATTTCCAACGATGATACTATCTCAACTCAGGATCAGCCCTTAAAAATACCCGAAATAGAGTATATTTCACCCACGCTCCCCAAAGCGGTGGTGCCTAAAACCAAAGGTGATGAAGAAAAAATAAGTAATGGATTGTCCAGGTTGATCCAGGAAGATCCTACCATGAAGCAGGAGCTGGATATTGAAGTGCATCAAAATATAGTATGGGGGCTGGGAGAACTACATCTTTCCATTATAAGAGATAAGTTAAAGGAAAAATTTGATGTTGATGTGGATATGATGACGCCTGATATTGCCTATAAAGAAACTATAAGGAAAGATGCAAAAGCCGAATACAAATACAAGAAACAATCCGGCGGAAGGGGTCAGTACGGACATGTTTTCATTGAATTAAAACCTCTGGAAAGCGGTGAAGGTTTTGAATTCAAGAACAGCATATTCGGCGGAGCAATCCCTAAAGGATACATACCGGGCGTAGAAAAAGGTATAAGGGAAGCCCTTCAAAAGGGCGTACTTGCAGAGAATCCGGTAGTAGATATAAGCGTAAATCTATATGACGGGTCATTCCATGCTGTTGACTCCTCGGAAATGTCATTTAAAATAGCGGCATCAATGGCATTTAAAAAAGGGATGCAGGATGCCTCTCCGGTTATCCTTGAACCTATTATGGATCTGGAAATAACAGTACCAGAAAAATATATGGGAGATATAATAGGAGACATAAATGCAAAGAGAGGAAAAATTATCTCAATGACCGCCATTGAAAATAAAAAACAACTCATAAAAGCTTCGGCACCTCAATCCGAGACTTTCAACTATACCATCGACCTTACATCTCTTACCCAGGGCAGAGGGCATTTTGTTCAGAAATTCTCACATTACGAGGAATTACCTTCCCATCTGGTTCAAAAATTAACAGAAGAAAGGAACAAGCAGAAAGAATGAAAAAGAGGCGTAAATTTATACTGGATAAGGCTCCATATATACTATTTGGGGTAATAGCCGTAATAGCCGTAATTATATTCTTCTCGGTGAGAAGCTGCCTTCCCCTGAATTTCTTTTCTTCTTCTCAGCAAGAGACTGAAAGTGAATCTGAATATACCCTATTTATAGCCTCGCCAACCAATGGAGAGTCCTTTGATTTCATCAACCAGAATGAAACCGTTCCGGTGGAGGTAAGGGCAAAAGAAGCGGAAAATACAGGCTATACCATTAAATTGCTTATAAATGATAAGGAAATAAAGTCATTTACTTCTCCGCCTTATGAATATAACTGGAATCCGGACAGCTCAGACGATTACGAGCTTGTGGCCCAGCTTATAGACGATACCGGCAGTATAATCGTAAACTCAAATACGGTAAATTTTACCGTACAATATGATATTGAACCCGAAGAAGGCACCGTAATAAGTATGGATGCCGAAGAAAAGAAAAATCAGGTTTTAGGTCAGTCTGTTTTCAGGACCAACAACACCATACCCACGGGAATTCCCATTTTCTCTTACAAATGTTACACTCCGCCCGTTATAGACGGAAGCATTCAGGAATGGGATAAATTCGAAAGTTTTTCCTCTTTTGAGCCTACTATAAAAAAAGAGAATTACACCTCGCATACTGACGTTTCGGGTACATTTTACTCCTGCTGGGATGATGATAATTTCTATTTTGCCATACAGGTCGTCGATGATGTTTTCAGTCAGAATTATACAAGTAATCAGATAAACAAAGGTGACAGTATAACCATTGTGTTTGATACCGAGCTTTCAGAGGATATGCAGATTCCATTTTATAACAGCGACGATTATCAGATCGATCTGTCCCCGGGCAACTTTAACGGCATACTTTCCGAATCATTTATGAGCTGGCCCTCTAATGCACCTCCAAGAGGAGTTAACGCCACTTCAACCAGGCTGACAAACGGATACCTTCTAGAGGCCAGTATTCCTTGGTATAACTTTCCCAATTATGTTCCTGTTGATGAAGATGTGCTGGGCTTTACCGTATCCATACTGGATACCGACAACCTGGACACAACAGAACTTGCAATTTCTTCCTCAAAAACATTTGATTTTAATAACGCATCCACCCTGGGAGCCATTGCGCTGATTGATGTGGGAGATATACAGAGCATTGAAGAAGAGCCTGCCGGTGAGGAAAGTAATGGAGAAGATACTGAGTGATAGTTCTTAGGCTAAATCTTATTTTGATGTTATTGCAATCATCATTCTAAATTTATCGTAAATTTGCATCTAGGATAATTGGTGCACCCTTTAAAAACACCATATTTACCATTTCTTATGACTAAAAGATTGCCGCATTTTGGACAAATATTATTGATTATTTTATTTTTAATATCATTTTTTTTCTTGCCAACGCTGTTTATAGGTTCCCTTCTTAAATTTTTGTCCTTATTATTTCGAACATTTAAATAATTGAATATTTTATCTCTTGTATCATTCGACATAATTTCCTTCTGGTATTTTCTAATAGTTTCCAATAACTGTATGTCATAAATAACATCTGTATTAGTTTTAATTTTTTATTGTATACCAGAATATTTAAGTTAGTGCAATTATTAAAACCATAGAGAGCTACTGAATAAATTAAGTAAAAATCAAAAT
>CAZBSE010000002.1:0-76226 GCA_964494385.1 uncultured Actinomycetota bacterium
CCAGTTTAGGATCAGGAATGGGTATTGCTGATAATAATCCCATAGTATAGGGATGCAGAGGCTTTTTATATAAATCTGAACTTTTTGCAACTTCAACCAGTTTGCCCAGATACATTACACCTACCCTATCGCTGACATGTTTTACTACAGAAAGATCATGGGCAATAAATAAGTAGGTCAGATTAAACTCTTTTTGTAAACCAGACAGTAAATTCAAAATTTGAGCCTGAACTGATACATCCAGCGCGGATACGGGTTCATCGCACAATAATAATTTTGGAGTTAAAGCCAGTGCCCTGGCCACTCCGACTCTTTGTCTCTGACCCCCGCTAAATTCATGGGGGTACCTGTTTATATGCTCAGGATTGAGCCCTACTACCTCCAGCAAATTTTTTACTTTTTCTATTCTTCTTTTTTTGTCATCGATTTTATGTATTTCCAGAGGTTCACTGATAATGTCTCCTATAGTCATTCTCGGTGAAAGAGAAGCGTATGGATCCTGAAAAATTATCTGTATCTCTCTTCTTGTCTTAAACATCTGCGTCCTGTTAAGCTTAAAAAGATCCGTGTTGTTATACATAGCTTCTCCTCCTGTCGGGGCAATCAATCTCAGTATAACCCTGGCAGTGGTCGATTTTCCACAGCCGCTCTCCCCCACAAGACCGAAAGTCTCACCTTTTCTGATATAAAAATTAATGCCGTCAACTGCTTTGACTATTCCGGAACTTCTCTGGAAAAAAAATCCGCTCCTTAAATAAAAATATTTTTTTAAATTTTTAACCTCTAGTAAAATATTATCTTTCATCAGAATTATTTAAATTAATTTTTTCTAACAATTTTATTTTCCATCATCTCTTCTGACCTATAGCAGGCTACAAAATGCCCTTTTTTAATTTCAACCATTGGAGGATATCTCTTACTGCACTTATCTATACTATAATTGCACCTATTTCTGAATATGCAGCCTTTGGGTAAATCTATTAAGCTTGGCGGTGATCCTTTTATCGGTTTTAATTTTCCCCTTCTCTCTTCATCAAGCCTGGTAATTGAATTCATGAGTCCCATGGTATAAGGATGCAGGGCCTTATAATAAATATTATCCACTTCAGAAAATTCAACCGGTTTGCCTGCATACATTACCATTACTCTTCTTGCATATTTTGCAACAACTCCCAGATCATGAGTTATTAAAATAATTGAAGAATTTGTTTTATGTTTAAGCTCATCAATCAATTCCAATATTTGAGCCTGTATGGTCACGTCAAGAGCAGTAGTCGGCTCATCTGCTATTAATATATCCGGGGTATTTGCTATAGCCATAGCTATCATAACTCTTTGTCTCATACCGCCGCTGAATTCATGCGGATAGCTGGAAAGCCTCTTTCTTGCTTCTGATATGCCCACCAGTTCCAATAATTTCATAGCTTCATTTTTTGCTGATTTTTTGCTTAATCTCTGGTGTAAAATAACCGACTCCATTATTTGATTACCTATGGTAAAAACCGGATTCAAGGAAGTCATCGGATCCTGAAAAATCATAGAAATTCTATTTCCCCTAAAATTCTGAAGCGATTTAAGGTCCATCTCTAAAATATTCTTTCCATTAAATATTATCTTTCCGCCTACTATCTTTCCGGAAGGCTTGGGAATAAGTCTTAGAATAGAAAGAGCGGTAACACTCTTTCCGGAACCTGTTTCGCCAACTATTCCTAAAGTTTCTCCCTTCTTAAGGCTGAAACTGACTCCATCAACAGCTTTTACTGTACCGTAGTCAGTAAAAAAATAGGTTTTTAAATCTTTTACTTCCAGTAATTTATTATTTGTCGACATTTTTTTCTATATTGATCTATGTTTTTATTATTTTAACTTTGGGTCAAAAGCATCTCTCAGGCCATCTCCAAGCAATACAAAACCCAGGACGGTTATCACAATGGCCATTCCCGGGAACAACATCATCCACGGAGCAATATCAATATAATCAAGAGATTCCGAAAGCATTTTCCCCCACGCAGGAGTTGGGGGTTGAACTCCTATCCCCAGAAAGCTTAATGCCGCTTCTACAATAATAGCGGTACCGACATTCATAGTGGCATACACTATTATTGGAGCCATGGCATTTGGAAAAATATGCTTTATAATTATTCTGTAATTGCTTGCACCCAGCGCCCTGGCTGCCTCTATATATTCCTTATTTTTAATAGATAAAATAGAACTTCTAAAAATCCTGGCAAAAGCTGCCCATCCCAGAACACCAATAGCTATAAATATATTTACAATACCCGGACCCAGGATAGTCATAATTGCTATAGCTCCCAGGATATATGGAAATGCAAAAAAAATATCAGCTACTCTCATAATTACAGCATCCGAGATATTACTAAAATAACCTGCAATTGCTCCAAAAAATAATCCTATTAACGCTGATATACCAACTGCTATTATACCTACCTGTATAGAAATCCTGCTTCCATAAATAACCCTGCTGAATATATCTCTCCCCAATAAATCAGTTCCAAAAAGATGGGCTCCATTAGGTGAAACCGATGATTCTTCCTTTATTCTTTCTATAGGATCATATGGAGAAATAAAAGGAGCAAAAATTGCAATCATTATTAAGATTATTACAATTGCCAGGCCCAGCATTGCCAATTTATTTCTTCTTAATCTTCTCCAGGCGTCTTTATATAAAGATGATCTGGCATATTTTTTTTCAATTATTATTTCGTTTATAACTTCAAGATCGTCTTTTTTTCTTTTTCTATCAGGGTTCATATTTAAAATCACACATTTATTTCTCTTTTATGATACCTTATCCTGGGGTCCAGCCAGGCATATAATATATCCACTATAAGATTCATAAATACAAAAATGAATACTAAAATTAAAGTCCCGCCAATCACTACCGGCGCATCTCTCTGTAATATTGCAAGATATATAACCCTTCCAACTCCGGGCCAGCTAAACACAGTTTCTGTAAGTATCGCTCCGCCCATAAGGGCTCCAAGATCTAAACCTATTAATGTAACTACCGGTATAAGCGCATTTTTTAGGGCATGTTTTCCAATTACTTTGAAATTTGATAAACCTTTGGCATACGCTGTGGTCATATAGTCATTTGATATTACTTCAAGCATGCTGCTTCTGGTCATCCTCGCCACAAATGCAGTAGATACTGATGCCAGCGCTATTGCCGGTAGTATGTAATATCTGATACTGCCGTCACCCATACCTGACATGGGTAAAATCCCTAATTTTAATCCAAAAATTACCTGGAGCATCATTCCCAGCCAGAATACGGGTACGCAGACGGCAAGTGTGGTAGAAACCGTGACCAGGGTATCCCAGAAAGTATATTTTTTTACAGCTGAGATTATCCCGGCCATTATTCCAATAATTATTTCAATTATAATTGCAACAAATGCCAGTTTTATTGAATTTGGGTAATGTTCAGCCAGTATACTATTTACAGACCTCCTATACCTGTATGATGTACCTAGATCACCTCTAGCTAATTGCTTTACATATCTCCAGTACTGTACATATAAGGGTTTATCTATGCCCATTTTTACCCTTAAATTCTCCAGAGCCTGTTCAGTGGCACCTTTTTGGAGTATTAGCCTGGCAGGATCTTCAGGAATAACATACAACAATGTAAATAATAATAAAGTTACTCCTATTATTACCGGAATAATTTGTAATATGCGTCTTACTATATAAAGTAACATACTTATATACTTAAAATCTATTTCTTTTATTATTAGCATACAGCCCGCACTGTTTAGGTGCAGGCTGTATGCTAATAAATCATATTAACCTTTTATCTGTTTCAACATTAAAATACAGTTATTCAAACTGCCTTTATTCTTTTTCAAACCATACCCTACTCAGGTCATAGTTTTCCATAGAATCTAATATGAAACCTTTAACATAAGACTGAACAATACGTCTGGACCCGTAGAAATAAATAAGTGCAAAAGCAGAATCTTCTAATATTTTATCCTCTACTGCTCTATACTTCTCAATTCTTTCATCTTCGTCAACAGTTTTTCTTGCATCAAGCAGCATCTGGTCCACTTCAGCATTTGAGTACCCAGAGTAATTATCTGCTGATTCAGAATAAAATAATGGGAACAGGAAATTATCCATTATAGGATAATCGGCTATCCACCCCAGCCTGAAGAAACCGATTTCCCCATTCTTGAAAGCATCAAGTGCTGCTCCCCACTCCATTCCTACTATTTCTACATCTATGCCTATTTCCGCAAGATCAGCCTGCATAGCCTCTGCTACTAACTCATGGCCCGAACCAACATTTATTCCGAAGGTAATTGTTGGCAGACCTTCTCCGCCAGGATAACCTGCTTCTTCAAGCTTCTGTATTGCCATTTCCTGATTATAGGTATATTCCATCGCATCTTTCCGAAATCCGGGTATACCCGGAGGAACAAAGCCTGTTGCCGGAGTTGGAACTCCTTCGCTTATTACATCAACGATATTTTGCCTGTCAATGGCATAATTTACGGCTTCTCTTAATGCCAGATTATCCTTGAATGGCTCTATTTGTACATTCATGGCAAAATAATAAATTGCAAGCAAAGGTTTGATGATGGCAAGGTCTCCCAGCTCTGGATCATCTAATGTAGACTGAATCTTGCCCTGAGGAATTTGACAATATTCTAAATTTCCTGCCTGGAATTCCCGGAATGCAGTATCCTCATCTGTAAGGATTACATATTTTACTTTTTCTAATTTAGCATTATCTCCATAATAATCATCATTTCTTTCAAGTTCAATATACTGATCATGCTTCCAGTCCACAAACTTGAACGCTCCGGTACCATTTACATGTTCTGCATATTCATCTCCCCACTCTTCAATATCTTCCTTTGCTACAGGGTAAAATACTACATGGCCCAACGTATTTATAAAATCAGCAAAGGGATATTTCAAGGTTACTTCAAGGGTATAATCATCTATGGCCTTCAAGCCTGCCAGTGTATCACCTTCGCCGGCCTGAAGTTCATCATAACCTACAATTGGTTCCATATGATATGCAAGATAAGACGCAGTTTCTGCCTGGCAAACTCTTGACCAGGAGTAAACAAAGTCCCCGGCTACAACTTCTCTGCCGCTGTGAAATTTTACGCCTTTTCTCAACTTGAAGGTGTAAGCCAGACCGTCACTGCTGATGTCCCATGATTCCGCAATAGCCGGAACAACTTCCAGGGTTTCGGGGTCATACTTTACCAGTCCATCCCACACTTGTCTGATTACCTGGATTCCTTCACTCTCATAGCTGTTCGGCGGATCCAGGGATACAGGCTCATGAATATAGAGCCTCATTGTCCCACCGACTTTTTCTTCCGTTTTACAGCCAAAGAACACCAAACCTATAAGTGCCGCTACACAGACTATCACAACTGCCAAATATAATTTTCTGCTAATTTTCATTAAATCCTCCTTACTTATAACTATATCTCATAAATTAAAATTTTACCTAGCAACCTCCTTTCATTTACCAGCATAAAATCATTATTTTTTACTTATTTATATTATAAAAGAATAAATAATGTTATTGTCGTTGCCGCAAAAATTATACCAAGTATTATTGTAAGCCTGTCAAGATTTTTTTCCACAATTCCCGCTCCGTCAAAGGTTTCTACCATACCGGAAAATAAACCCGATATTCCTCCGCCTCTTCCTGCATGCAGCAGTATCAATAATACCAGTCCAACACTTGCTATAATATGAAAAGAAAATAAAATATTTAACAAAACAGAACCCATTTCAATACCCCTGTAACTATACTTAAATTTTTACTATATTTTATCAAAAAACCACTATATTAAAAATAAATTTATGTTTTAAAAGATTTATTATAAATAAATTTATGTAAAAGTAAAACTATTTATCTCTTAAAAGGGCCTCTCCCGTCATCTCGCATGGTTTATCTATATTCAGCAGTTTTAGTATCGTAGGCGCTATATCTCTTAATTTAAAGTTGCCTCTATCGCTTTTTAGCTCTACTCCTGAATCGCAGGCTATAAAAGGAACCGGCGATATAGAATGCGCGGTTATAATTTCTTTACCGTCAGTGCTTAACATTTCTTCGACGTTACCATGATCTGCGGTTATCAATGCCAGCCCCCCCGCTTTTTTTAACCCTTCTATTACTCTTGCCACGCACCTGTCCACCGCTTCAACAGCTTTTATGGCCGCTTCGATAGAGCCCGTATGACCGACCATGTCGGGATTGGCATAATTTAAAATTATAACATCATATTTTTCTGATTTGATTTCATCTACCAGGGTATCCGTTACTTCAAAGGCGCTCATTTCCGGTTTTAAATCATAAGTGGCAATTTTTGGCGAAGGAATTAATTTTCTATCCTCACCTTTAAAAGGCTTTTCAACACCGCCATTTAAAAAGAATGTTACATGAGCATATTTTTCAGTCTCTGCAATCCTTAATTGCTTTAAACCATTATTTGAGATAACTTCCCCTAAAGTGTTTTTTATTTTTTGAGGAGGAAATGCTACGGGCACCTCAAACTTTTTATCATACTGTGTCATACATACAAAATACACTTCAGGCGGTTTTTTACCTCTATCAAACTCCTTAAATTTCCTATTTATAAATGCCCTTGTAATCTGTCTTGCCCTGTCAGGCCTGAAATTAAAGAAAATTACAGAATCACCCGATTTGATCCTGGCCTTTTCTCCATCTATAATCTTCACTGTAGAAGGAATAACAAATTCATCATCCACATCGGCTTTATAAGATTCTCTAACCACATCAACTGCTGTTTTAAATTCTTTTCCGCTTCTGTATACCAGATTATCATAACTTTTTTTACTTCTGTCCCATCTGTTATCCCTATCCATGCTGTAATATCTCCCGCTTACTGAAGCAATCTTTCCATTTCCTTTCTGCTTCAGATAATTATCTATCTCCTCCAGGTATGGTATTGCACTTCTGGGCGGAACATCCCTTCCGTCAAGAAAGGCATGGATGAATAAATCTTTTATACTGTTACTTTCAGCCAGGTCAATTAACGCTTCCAGGTGTTTTATGTGACTGTGTACGCCTCCATTCGATACCAATCCCATCAGATGAAGACTGTTGTTATTTTTTTTTATCCTTTCTATCGCACCTGCTAAAACTTTATTTTTAAAAAAATTCCTGCTTTTAATTTCTTTATTTATCCTGGTCAATTCCTGAAGCACAATCCTGCCCGCTCCAATATTTAAATGACCTACTTCTGAATTTCCCATCTGCCCTTCCGGAAGTCCGACTGCTTCTCCTGATGCCTTTAATCTCACATTGGAATAAATTTTATTATACATATCCATATTAGGAGTTTTGGCAAGTCTTATTGCATTGCCATCAGTTCTATCGGAAAGGCCCCATCCATCAAGTATTATCAGGCAAATTGGTCTAATTTTACTAAATTTATGCACAACGACCGCCCTAATAATTGATTATTTTTATAAAATCATCTACTTTTAAACTTGCGCCGCCTACTAATGCTCCGTCAATATCCGACATACTCATTAGCTCTGAAATATTAGAGGGTTTAACGCTTCCTCCATATTGAATCCTTGCAGATTCGGAAATTTCTTTCCCGTAGAACTCCCCTATCTTTCTTCTTATAGCCAGGCACATATCATTAGCATCTTTCGATGTAGCAGTTTTTCCGGTGCCAATAGCCCAGATTGGTTCATAAGCTATGGTAAGATTGATTATGTTTCTTTTATCTATATCAGCAAGACTTTCTATCATCTGATTTAATACAAATTCTTCTGCCATACCTTTTTCCCTGATATCCAGTGTCTCTCCAATGCACATAATAGGTTTTATACCTGAACTGTAAGCTGCATTTACTTTTTTACTGACACTTCTATTTGTCTCTCCAAAATATTTTCTTCTTTCACTATGTCCTATGATTATATATTCTGCACCTATTACTTTTATCATTTCCGGTGAAATTTCTCCTGTAAAGGCTCCGCTGGATTCATAAAACATATTCTGAGCACCAAGTTTAATTTTAATATTTTTCTCATCGATTATAGCTTTAACACTCCCCAGAGCTGTTGCTGGAGGGCATACTGCTACTTCGCAATTATTTTTATTTTCATACTTCTGCTCTAATTCCCGCATGAATTTTGCGGCTTCCAGATGTGTCATATTCATTTTCCAGTTACCGGCAATAAAAGGCTTTCTCATTTATAAAATCCTCTCTAGAAATTATTTATATTATTTATCCATTAAAGAAACTACGCCCGGCAATTCCTTGCCTTCAAGGAATTCCATAGCCGCGCCGCCGCCGCTTGAAATATGCGTGAATTTCGAAGATAAATTATATTTCTTTAATGCGGCCAGAGTATCTCCGCCGCCTGCTATTGTCACCGCCTGGCTTCCGGCAACGGCGCAAGCAACGCTCCTGGTACCCTTAGAAAAATTATTCCACTCAAAAACGCCTACGGGCCCGTTCCAGAAAATAGTCTTTGCGATTGAGATTTCATTTCCGAATAGTTCCGCACTCTTCTGTCCGATATCAAGGCCCATCCAGTCTACCGGTATTGATTGTATGGATACTGTTTTGTTATCTGCTTCACTGTCAAATTCTTTAGCTACCACAATATCGACAGGAAGTATTAATTTAACATTATTTTTTTTAGCAAGGGCCAGCATATCCTTTGCAAAATTTATTTGATTATCCTCACAAATTGATTTTCCTATTTCATAACCCTGTGCCTTCAAGAAAGTGTATGTCATCCCGCCGCCTAATATTAAACTATCCACTTTACCAAGCAAATTTTCTATAACCTTTATTTTATCCGAAACCTTACTCCCCCCAAGTATGGCCAGAAAAGGTCTTTCCGGTGATTCCAATATAGATGTTAAAACCTCAATCTCTTTTTTCATTAAAAATCCTGCAACCGATGGAAGGTATTTTGTAACTCCTACAATTGACGCATGCGACCTGTGTGCGGCGCCGAAAGCGTCGTCGACATAAATATCCGCAAGAGAAGCAAGTGATCTTGCCAGCTCATCATTATTATCCTTCTCTCCCGGATCGAATCTTAAATTCTCAAGCATTACTATTTCGCCGTAATCCATTTCATTATCTATATATTCTTTAATCTTTGGTGAAAATATCCGGTCAAATTTTTTGACTTTTTTGCCCGTTAATTGCTCCAGCCTTTTTGCTGCCGGGTCCAGGCTGAATCTGGGTTCGATTTTTCCTTTCGGCCTCCCAAGATGAGACATTAAAATAGTTTTAGCATTATTTTTAATCAAATAATTAATAGTGGGCAATGATAATTTAATCCGCGTATCATCGGTAACATTTAATTCATTATCCAGAGGAACATTATAATCAACTCTTACCAGTACTTTCTTTTTGCTGACATCGATATCTTCAACTGTTTTTTTACTAAACATTTAAACCACCATAACCTTATCTCACAAATAACCGAGGCCTAAACCCCGGTTATTTATTATTCAGATCTGTTTTATTATTTATTTCATAATATAATTAACCAAATCATATAGCCTGCTTGAATATCCCCACTCATTATCATACCACGATAAAACCTTTAATAAATTTCCCTGCTTAAAAGTGCTTAGAGCATCAAGAATAGAAGAATGAGAATCGCCTACTACATCCACAGATACAATAGGATCTTCACAATATTTAAGGATCCCCTTGAATCCCGGCTCTTCTGAAGCTTTTCTAAATGCAGCATTTACATCATCTTTCGAACAATCCTTCTCCACTTCCACTGTCAGGTCGACCAGTGAACCTACCGGCAGGGGAATTCTTACAGCCAGGCCGTCAAGCTTACCTTTCAAATCAGGTATTACAAGACCTATTGCGCTTGCCGCTCCGGTTGATGTGGGTATAGCCGATAAAGCTGCAGCTCTTGCCCTCCTTAAATCTTTATGAGGGAGGTCCAGTATTTTCTGATCATTGGTATAAGCATGTATGGTAGTCATAATACCGTTTTTTATGACAAATTTATCATGCACAACCTTGCATATCGGTGCAAGTGCATTGGTTGTACAAGAAGCATTTGAAATTATGTTGTGTTCTTCCTTATTGTATTTTTCATTGTTTACGCCTAATACTATGGTAATATCGGCCCCATCACCCTTACAGGGTGCAGATACTACTACTTTTTTTGCTCCTGCTGCCAGGTGCTTGCCGGCACCTTCTCTATCTCTGAATATTCCTGTAGATTCCAGGGCAACATCTATTCCCAGATCTTTCCAGGGAAGTGACCCGGGATCCTTTTCGGCAGTAATTTTTATCTTGCGGCCATTGACTTCTATATATCCTTCTCCTGCCCTTATATCAGCATCAAGTACCCCATAAATAGAGTCATACTTTAAAAGATGGGCAAGGATCCTGGAATCATAAAGATCATTAATTGATACTATTTCAACACTTTCATCTTTATCGTATTTTAATTTTGCTCTTAGAAACTGCCTTCCTATCCTGCCGAATCCATTTATCCCTACTTTAATTGACATCAAATTCCTCCTTTATAATAAAAATCGATAATTAACTGCACTTTATAAAATATAAATCCTGTAATTTTATCAAATTTAAATAAATCAATAAAGTATATATTTTTAAAAAAATAATAACGGGTATATATTCATCATATCCGCTTATGATGAATCTAATTTTTCCTATCGATATCTTTATGAATTATCCTCGTAGCATAACCCTCTAGCTTCAGATACTCACATATCTTCTCTGATATTACTATGGAACGATGCTTCCCGCCTGTACAACCTATGGCTATTCCCAGATAACTTTTCCCTTCTGCAATATAATTTGGAATTAAGAAATCCAGCATCTTTTCAAACATTCTAAGAAATTTTTTAGTTTCTTCGCGGCATAAAACAAAATCAATAACTTTACTGTTCCTTCCGTCCAGATCTTTCAATTCTTCATTGTAAAAAGGATTGGGCAGAAATCTTACATCCATTACAATATCCATATTCTCAGGCATTCCGTATCTATAACCAAATGAATTAATTGTTATCTGAAGCAGCTTACTTTTTTCGGCACTGTTCATCATATTTTCAGTTATGGCTATCCTGAGCTCCTTTGGATTTAATATCGAAGTATCTATTATTACATTGGCTATTTCCCTCAGCCTTCCCATCTTTTCGATTTCTTTTTCAATACCGCTTGCAATATTACCATTCTCCACAAGAGGGTGCTTTCTCCTCGTTAGCGAGTACCTTTTTACTATAATACTCTTGGAAGCTTCCAGAAATAGAATTCTATATTCTAATTTTCTGTCATTAAGCTTATCCAGTGTTTTATATATTTCGTCAAAGAAGAATCCGCTTCTAAGGTCAATGGCAAATGCTATTTTACTTATATTCCTGTCCTCCACGGAAAAATAATCAATTAGATTCAGAAGCAGAGGAACAGGCAGATTGTCTATGCAATAATATCCTGCATCCTCAAAATATTTAAGAGCTTCCGTTTTACCTGCTCCCGATAATCCGGTTATTATAACTATTTTGATTTTATCTTTTACCATTTCCACGCTTGTAACTATATTTTCCTTCTAATATGTATAATAAAAAATCTTTTTTATATATAACCTATTTTAATCCTTTTTATCTTTTTTTTCCCTAAAGAAAACAATCTTTGAGATTACTATGCTAATGATGCTGATTACCAGAGAGCTCCATATATATCCCCAGAAACTTTCAACCTCCAATCCTTTTATAAATAAATCTACGATCCATAACATACCAGCATTTATAACAATATTAAACAGCCCCAGAGTTAATATGTTAATGGGCATAGACAATAATTTGATAATAGGCTTAACCAGCAAATTAAATAAGCCCAATAACAGGCCTGCTATAAAGGCAACCCTAAGCCTTTCCCATATGGTGTCTCCGGTTATATATATAAACGGTAGAAAATAGGAAGCCACCGCTATTGAAAAAGTAAGGATTACCCAATCTAATAACCATCTTATCAAATAAATCACCTGCTCTTATCTATGTATCTTTCTGTAGATATTGGCTGCATCACTATGACTTAATCCCTTTATTTCCATTAATTCTTGTACCGTCCTTATTTTTAAATCTTCGACTGATTTTATATTTTCAAAAATATACTTTTTCTTTTTTTCCCCTATGCCTTTTATTTCATCCAGCAGAGATCTGGTCATACTCTTACCCCTTAGCTTCCTATGGAAGTTTACAGCGAATCTATGAGCCTCATCCCTGATTTTTATAAGGGCATGCATGTAACTGCTTCCCAGATCAAGTTTTATCCCGTCAGGATATTTACTACAGAATATGGTTTCCTCTTTTTTTGCAATACTTATAACATCAATATCCCGTATCTTCTCCTTGCTTATTAATTTGGACACTGTATTGAACTGAGCCTTACCGCCGTCAACTATTATTAAATCCGGCTTTTCATAGAAACTGCCCTTTTTATTTACTTTTTCTTTTTTAAGGTATTTTATTCTTCTTTCAGCTATCTCTTCCATCATCCTGCAATCATCCTGCCCGGTTACTGTTTTTATTTTAAAATATCTGTATTCTTCAGCCGCTAATTTCCCATCCACAGCCACGGACATGGAGCCTACGGGAAAAGTATCTTTCAGGTTAGAAATATCGAAACATTCCATCCTCCGTGGAATGTTTGCCAATCCCAGAATATTCTTTAATTTTATAAATTCTTTATAAATCCCTGCATTTCCAATATCTTTTTCAAACTTTTTCTTCTCCAGATACAGTTTGGAATTTCTTGCCGTCATTTCCATTATTTTTTTCTTTTCACCGATCCTGGGCATTTTTATTTCAACCTTTTTACCCCTTTTTCCGGTCAGCCATTCTGATAATAAATCGGCATTTTCAATTTTTACCGGGCAATAAATTTTAGCTGGAATGTCACTTATATTTGCATAATAGCTTTCTATGAAGCCAGCTAAAATATGCCTGTCATCCAGAAGACCGGCATTGCTTACGGTAAAGTTGTTGATTACTGACAGCACTCCTTCTCTATAAGTAAACAGACTTACAACCGCATTATCTTTTTCCATGGCAGCTGACATAAAATCCCACATAGCTTTAACCGGAAAAAATACCTTCTGATTATTATAAAGTTTACTTATGTCATTTATTTTATTTTTAATCTCGTCAGCTTTTTCAAATTCTTTCTCTTCTGAATATTTTTTCATTTCGTTCTTCAGTTCATTTATAATGGTTATATCTTTTCCTATAAGAAAAAACTTTATAAATTCAATATTCTTGCCATATTCTTCTTCTGAAATATAGCCCGCACATGGGGCACTGCACAGTTTAATATGATAATTAAGACACGGCAGATTCGAACCTTTGCCCGGTTTTGGGTTTCTGCAATCCCTCACCTTAAATATTCTTCTCAAATATTCCAGAGTTTTTCTTATGGCTCCGGTATTAGTATAAGGCCCGAAATATTCCGCATTTTCAATTCTTCTGTTCCTGGTTAAAAATACTCTTGGAAATTTTTCTCCTGCAGTTAAAGCTACAAAGGGGTATGATTTATCGTCTTTAAGATCTATATTGTACTTTGGCTTATTTTTCTTAATTAAATTTCCTTCCAGTATCAATGCTTCTGTTTCGCTATCTGTGACTATATAATCTATGGATTTTATCTTTTTGGTAAAATCCGGAGGTTTTGAATATAAAAAATTGCCGCCGGCATTACTGAAATAACTTCTCACTCTGCTGTTAAGATTCTTTGCCTTTCCGATATAGATAATTTTACCCCCTGAATCTTTGAAAATATATACTCCGCATCTTCGGGGCAGTATATTTAAAAACTCTTTTATTCTATCCATCGTATATTTTTTCTGTTTACTTTTTCAATTATCATTATTATGCTCATAAAGCTGCTTTTAACATGTCCCTGTTCATGTACATCTTCAAAAATTTCCCCGTATAAGATCTCTTAATCTCTGCCACCTGCTCGGGGGTACCACTCGCGATGATCCTTCCGCCTTCTTTTCCCCCTTCCGGACCCAGGTCTATTATATGATCAGCAGTTTTGATTACTTCAAGATTATGTTCAATCACCAGAACCGTATTGCCCGCATCGACCAATCTCTTTAAAATAGCCAGTAATTTACTTATATCATCAAAATGCAGGCCCGTTGTAGGTTCATCCAGAAGATATAAGGTACTTCCTGTACTCTTCTTTGAAAGTTCGGTAGAAAGTTTGACTCTCTGCGCTTCCCCGCCGGATAATGTTGTAGATGACTGTCCCAACTTAATATATCCCAGGCCCACATCATTGATTATCTCTAATTTCCTTTTGATTCTTGGAATATTCTTAAAAAATTCCGAAGCTTCCTCTACGGTCATATTTAAAATATCGTTAATATTTTTACCCTTGTATTTTATTTCCAGAGTTTCCCTGTTAAACCTTTTTCCTTTACAAACATCGCAAGGGATATAAATATCAGGTAAAAAATGCATTTCTATTTTAATAACTCCATCCCCGTTGCATGCCTCACACCTTCCACCTTTTACATTAAAGCTGAATCTGCCGGGCTTGTAACCCCTTGTTCTTGAGTCATGCGTTCTTGAAAATAATTCTCTGATATAGGTGAAAACTCCTGTATATGTCGCCGGATTTGAACGCGGGGTCCTGCCTATAGGCGATTGATCGATAACTATGACTTTATCAAGGTTCTCGTATTCAAGTATTCCGTCGTGTTCTCCGGCTTTATGCTTGGTCCCCATGATTAAATTGGAAAGAGAAGGATATAGTATTTCATTTACCAGGGTGCTTTTGCCCGAACCCGAAACCCCTGTAACCGCAATTAGTTTTCCTAAATCTATGCGAACATCTATATTTTTAAGATTATGTTCCCTTGCGCCTTTTATGGTTATGCACTTGCTGTTCCCTTTTCTTCTTTTATCCGGAACAGGTATAAATTTTTTACCAGCCAGATATTTTCCGGTTATGGACCTGCTGCATTTATGTATTTCGTTCAGATTTCCGCTGTATACAATTTCACCTCCATGTATGCCGGCCCCCGGACCTATATCAACTATAAAATCCGAATTCCTCATTGTTTCCTCATCGTGCTCTATGACTATTATGGTATTTCCCAGATCCCTTAATCTCTTCAGGGCATTTATTAATTTTTTATTATCTCTCTGATGAAGCCCTATGCTGGGTTCATCCAGTATGTAAAGAACTCCTACCAGTCCCGAACCTATCTGGGTAGCCAGTCTTATCCTCTGTGATTCTCCTCCCGATAGGGTGCTGGATTTTCTATCCAGAGCCAGGTAGCCAAGCCCTACATCCTTTAAAAAATTAAGGCGTTCAATAATTTCCTTAATCAGCCTTTCACCTATCATTTTTTCCCTATCGGTTAATTTAAGCGATTTTAACCATTCAATACCTTCCTCAATAGTTTTTTCACAAAAATCAGCTATCGATATAGAGCCGATTTTAACTGCCAGACTTTCCTTCCTGAGTCTTTTCCCCTTGCAGCTGTTACATGGCCTGCTGCTTATCATCTTTTCTATTCTGATTCTCTGCATATCGGATTCTGTTTCCAGGTACCTTCTGCTCAAATTATTGGCAAGGCCCTCAAACTTTAAATAGTAACTCCTTTTTCTGCCTTTATGATTTATATAACTTACGCTTATTCGTTTTCCATCCGTTCCATATAGAATTACCTTCTTTATATATTCATCAAGATCCTTATAGGGGGTATTGAGGTCAAATTCGTACTCTTCAGCCAGACTTTTCATCAGCTGGGAATAATAGTGTGAATAACCCATATTAAAAAAAGGAATGGCCCCGTCAATTATGCTCATTTCAGGATGTTCCACAATTAAATCAGGGTCCACTTCCTTGCTGATGCCCAGGCCTCCGCATTCCCTACAGGCTCCGTAGGGACTGTTGAATGAAAACATTCTGGGAGTTATCTCCTCAAAATCTATGCCGCAGCTCACGCATGAAAAATTTTCTGAAAAGCTCTTTATCTCTCCCGAATCCAGCATCTGAATATAAACAATGCCCCCGCTTTCCTTAAGTGATATTTCGATATCCTCTGAAAGTCTTTTCTTTATATCAGGCTTGATCTTTAATCTGTCCACAATAATTTCAATATCATGTTTTATATTTTTATCCAGTTTTAGATCAAAGCTCTCACCCAGTTCGTAAACCTCACCATCTACTCTGACTCTTGCGTATCCTTCATTTCTGATATTTTCGAAAGCCTTTATATACTCGCCTTTTCTCCCCCTTATTATAGGTGAGAGAACCTGAAATCTACTGCCCTCTGGCAGTTCCATCACTCTATCCACTATTTGGTCTACGGTCTGCCTGGTAATTAACCTTCCGCATTTATAGCAATATGGTATGCCGATTTGAGCGTAAAGTACCCTTAAATAATCATATATTTCGGTAATGGTTCCTACAGTGGACCTTGGGTTCTTTGAGACACCCTTCTGGTTTATGGATACTGCCGGTGATAATCCTTCTATAAGGTCAACATCCGGTTTCTCCATTTGTCCTAGAAACTGCCTGGCATAAGAAGAAAGCGATTCAACATATCTTCTCTGCCCTTCGGCATAAATAGTATCAAACGCCAGTGATGATTTTCCGGATCCGCTTACACCGGTAAAAACTACAAATTTATTTCTGGGAATCTTAAGATTTATATTTTTAAGATTGTGCTCCCTGGCACCTTTTATTATTATTTCTTCTTTCATTATTATTTCTTTATCTCTATATTAGCTATCTTTTTTATTCTCTTTATCTCATCCCTTATTGCAGCAGCTTTTTCAAAATTCAGTTCCCTGGCTTCCAAATACATTTCCTCTTCAAGGCCGCTTATTATATTGGCAATCTTAGACGGATCCATGCTCATTAATCTATGCTCATTAAATTTATTTTTTCTGTCACTGACTTTAAAAACTGTTTTTGCTTCTTTTCTGGTTTTTATGCCGGTGCTGCTTAATATGTCAGTTATAGTTTTTTCAATAGTTCTTGGTATGATGCCGTGCTTGTTATTGTACTCGATCTGTAATTTCCTTCTTCTATTTGTCTCCGATAATGCAGTTTTAATAGCATTTGTTATCTTGTCGGCATACATTATAACCTTCCCGTTAACATTTCTTGCCGCCCTGCCTATAGTCTGGATAAGTGATATTTCTGACCTTAAAAATCCCTCTTTATCCGCATCCAGTATGACAACCAGTGATACTTCCGGCAAATCCAGTCCTTCCCTGAGTAAATTTATTCCAACCAGTACATCAAATTCCCCGCTCCTGAGTCCCCTTAATATTTCAACCCTTTCCAGTGTATCTATAGTGGAATGCAGGTATCTTACTTTTATTTTTTGACCGGACAGATAATCAGTCAGATCTTCCGCCATTCTTTTTGTAAGAGTGGTTATAAGAACTCTTTCACCTTTTTCCACAACTTTTTTTATTTCATAAATCAAATTATCTATTTGCCCTTCCGTCTTTCTTATAAAAACTTCCGGGTCCACCAGCCCTGTAGGCCTTATTATCTGCTCGGCTATCTGATTGCTTACTTTTCTTTCATAAGGTCCCGGTGTAGCCGAGGTAAATATAACCCTTTTAATTTTTGCCTCAAATTCTTCGAATCTTAAAGGTCTGTTATCCATCGCAGAAGGGAGCCTGAATCCATAATCTACCAGAGTTTGCTTCCTTGACCTGTCACCCTCGTACATACCTCTTATCTGTGGCACGGCTATGTGGGACTCATCTATAATGACAAGGAAATCATCAGGAAAAAAATCTAACAGGGTATTGGGGGGCTCTCCCGCTTTTTTACCCAGAATGTGCCTGGAATAATTTTCAATACCTCCGCAGAAACCCAATTCCGCTATCATCTCCATATCGTATCTTGTCCTTGATTCTATCCTCTGGGCTTCAAGCAGTTTCCCGCTTTCTTTAAAAAATTTTATTCTTTCATTAAGTTCTTTCTCAATCGTTTTAAGAGCTATATCAACCCATTCCACTGTTGCCAGGAAATGTGTCGCGGGGGATATAATATATACTTCTTTTTCTCCATAGATCTCTCCCGATAACGGATTGAATTCTGTAATCTTTTCTAATTCATCCCCCAGAAACTGCACCCTGACTGCCTTTCCCTGATATGCCGGAAATATTTCAACAGTATCTCCTTTTACTCTGAACTTTCCATTCACGAAATCATAATCATTTCTCTCATATCTTATATTGACCAGCTTATCTATTAAACTTTCTCTGGAAAATTCTTCATGCAGTTTTAAGACGATCCTCTGTTTTCCATACTCGGAGGGCGAGCCCAGACCATATATGCAGGAAACACTGGCCACTACTATAACGTCGCTTCTGGTAAAAAGAGAATTGGTAGAGGATAATCTCAGCTTTTCTATTTCTTCATTTATTGAGGTATCTTTTTCTATATACATATCCTTACCGGGCAGGTACGCTTCCGGCTGATAATAGTCGTAATAGCTGACAAAATATTCCACGGAATTATCCGGAAAAAATTCTTTGAACTCATTACAGAGCTGTGCCGCAAGAGTTTTATTGGGAGCAAGAACCAGTGTTGGAAGCTGGACATTCTGTATCACATTCGCTATTGAATAAGTTTTTCCCGAGCCCGTAACCCCTAATAAACTCTGAAACTTAAGATCATGTTTAATACCTTCTGTCAACCGGTCAATGGCTCCATCCTGATCTCCCTGAGGTGAATAGTTGGATACTATTTTAAATTTATAATCGGGCATCTTTTATATTATTTTCCTGCCTTATAATTAAATATTTTTTAGAATTTCCTTTACTTTTTTAAGTAAATCCTTTTCGGAGCCATTATTATTGATGATGAAATCTATCTTTTTTTCATTAACTTTTATATATTGGCCCTTGATCCTCAATTCTTTATCATAATCCGAAAAATTCTTTTGTTTTAAAAAGTTTTTTCTCTTTTCAACCGGGGCATTGACCAGAATAATATAATCACACAATAAATCCAATTTGCATTCAAACAATATTGCTGCTTCCATTATAATATAAGTTTTATTGCAATTTTTATCTAAAATATTTTTAACTTCTCTCCTTATCAGGGGAAACATCAATCTGTTTAGCTTCATTAGCTCCGTTTTATCTGAAAAGACTTTCCGTGCCAGGAATCTAAAATCCAGGTCACCGTCAGTATTAAAAGCCTCACTTCCGAAAATTATTTTTAGTTTATTTAAAACTTTCGGGGTTTTGGAATAGATATTTTTCGCAGTCTCATCTACATTCAGTAGCAGAGTGTCTTTCCTTATTCCTTTTATATATTTACATACCGTACTCTTGCCCGAAGCAATTCTTCCTGTAACTCCTATGACTATTATTGTATACCTCCTTGATAATCCGGCAATAAAACTATTTCACGGTTAAACAAATAAGAATAAATAAAGTATAGAAAAATAATAACAGCTAAACGATGTTTTTAAAATATCATTGTGGTTCCGAGCAGTTCAAAGGCAAAATTTTAATTTAATAGAATTGGTCATTCTATATTGGCTTCGTCTTTCATCTCTTTTAGTATTTCTTTAATCTGCCTTTTTTTCTTCAAATCTTTATCATCCGCTTCAACAGCCTGATTTTTATTTTCGTCTTTGGCCTTACTCTTCTTTTCCTTTTCAATCTGGCCGTTCTTTTCCTCTTTAGCGGAATCTTTCACATGCTTACCGCTTTTTTTTGATTCTTCTCCGGATGCTTTTTGTTTCTTATCCTTATCTTCTATTTTTTGGCTGCTTGCTTTGTTTTCTTCTTCCTTATCCTCTACCGGATTCTCTACCTGTTTAACACTGAATGCCATTCTTCTTTTATCAAAATCTATATCAATAATCCTGACAGCCAGTTCATCACCTATTTTTGCAATATCACTCGGCCTTTTTACCGGTTCTTCACTAAGTTCGGATATATGTACCAGACCTTCAAGGTCTCCTTCTATCAGAACAAACAAGCCAAATTTAACTATCCTGGTAACTCTGCCGTTTACTATATCTTTTATGGAATATTTTTTTATCTTTTCCAGCCAGGGATCTTTCTGAGTCTGCTTTAGACCAAGAGATAATCTCTGCTTCTCATAATCGATATCCAATATTTCTACATCCACTTCCTGATTTATGTTCACAACTTCCGAAGGATGCTTTACATGGTTCCATGAAAGTTCCGATATATGCACAAGACCATCGACACCATTTACGTCAACAAACGCTCCAAAATCTGCAATACTTGTTATTATTCCTTTTTTTACCTGGCCTACTTCCATATTGTTCAGTATCTCTTTTCGCTGTTCTTTCCTTTCATCCTCTATGATTACCTTTCGGGACAGGACAACATTATTCCTGTTCCTATCAACTTCAATAATCTTACATGCACATTTCTCCCCAATATAAGATTCAAGATCATTGATTTTCCTTACATCTATTAACGATGCGGGTAAAAATCCTCTTAAGCCTATATCTACAATCAGACCACCCTTTACACATTCTATAATCTCTCCCTCAACCGTATCTCCGCTTTCATAGATTCTCTCTACCCTGTCAAAATTCTGTTCCACCTCGGCTCTTTTTTTTGAAAGTATCAGCCGCCCGTCCTGGTCCTCTTTCTGCAGAACCATAATCTCTATTTCATCATCGACTTTCAGAATATCTTCAGGTTTTATATTATTTCTTATTGATAATTCATTTAAGGGTATCACTCCTTCTGATTTAAAACCCACATCGACCAGAACTTCGTCTTTATCAATCTTCACTACTTTACCCTTCACCACATCTCCGTCATTTAAATTAACCATAGTCAGATCATAATTAGGAACCATCTCACCATTTTCGTTCTCTATCATACAGTTGTCGTTTGTTAATTTTTCACCAAATTTGTCTTCAGCCATATTTTAAATATCACTCTCCGTAATTAATTTTGAAAAAGAATAACATGCAAAAAAATAATAATCAATATTATAAAGTATTTTTTTAAATATACCAGTTTCTACCGGTTTTTATATCTACTTTAAGCTTTACTTTCAGGGTAATACAATTTTCCATTGATTCTATAACTATTTTTTTTATTTTTTCCAGATCTTTTTCCATCAACTCCAATACCAGCTCGTCATGAACATGAAGTATAATATTGCTGTCAATCTTGTCTGATTTTAATCTTTTGAAAAGCATAATAGTTGACAGCTTCATTATATCCGCAGCGCTTCCCTGTATGGGTGTATTTATTGCAAACCTTTCCCCAAGATTTCTTATCCTGTTATTACTGCTTCCAAGCTCTTTTATATATCTTTTTCTTCCAAAAATCGTGGTGGAATAGCCTTTTTTACGGGCATCCTCTATCAGTGTCTTCAGATATCTTTTTACTCCCGAATATTTTTCAAAATATTTTCTAATATATTCCCTGGCTTCTTCTTCCGAAATGGAAAGCCTGTTCATCAAGCCATATTCTGTCATACCATATATTATCCCAAAATTTATGGCCTTGGCTTTCCTTCTTAAAACATCATCAACAGCTTCGTAGCTTACCCCGAACAGTTCAGAAGCTGTTCTGGTGTGTATGTCCTCTTCACTGCTAAATGAGTCTATCAGATTATTATCTGCCGATAAGTGTGCCAGTACCCTTAGTTCAATCTGTGAGTAATCGGAAGCCAGGATTAAATCATATCCTCTCCCCGGGATAAAAGCTTTCCTTATCTGTTTTCCATAATCCGTCCTTACCGGAATATTCTGTAGATTAGGCTCGCTGCTGCTTATTCTTCCGGTAGACGTTCCCAGCTGGTTATAAGTAGTATGAACTCTCGAATCCTTAGGATCCATAAGCCCGGGCAAGACATCTATATATGTATTTTTTAATTTGGTCTTCTCCCTGTAATCAAGTATCTTTTTTATTACAGGAGAAGTGCCATATATGGATTTTAAAGTCGCAGCATCTGTGGAAAAGCCTGTTTTGGTTTTTTTTGTAACCGGGAGCTTTAACTTCTTGTAAAGGATTTCAGCCAGCTGCTGTGATGAATTTATATTAAACTTTTCACCACAGAATCCGTAAATCTCTTTCTTGATTTTCTTTATTTCAAAATCATATTCACTTATCAGGTCATCCAGGTATTTTTTATCTATATTTACTCCCGTATACTCCATATCAGCCAGTATCCGTATAAGCGGCTCTTCTATCTGACAGTACAGTTTATCCAGTTCCTCCTTTTTTATCCTATTCAGTAATTTGAATTCAATTTCTTTGTAGAGGCTAATTTTCTTAAGTGCTTCATCTTTGCTGCTGGTTTCTAATTCAGCTTCCGGCCCTTTATTCCCATGGAAATCCAATCTTAACTGCTTTTCTTTTTCAATCTTTTTTAGCTTTATCGAATCACCGCTTGTTCTACCCTCACTGAATTCAACATCCTCTATCCTGATATCCAGAATATCACTGATTACTTCTTCCGGACTTGTAGCCGATTTAAACGGATTCAAAATTAAATAAAGTATTTCATAATCCACCAATTCTCCTCTTAAACTGATGCCGTGATCTTTTAGGATCTTATATATCTTTTTAAAGTTAAAACCTGATTTCTTTATCTTTTCGTCTTCTATTAAATTCTTTACCCACTTTTTTCCGGTATTTTCATCCAGATTTCCATTTTTTACCAAAAAGGCACTTTCACCGCCAAAGTATAAAATGAAACCGTAAAGCTTTTCTTTATCAATAAATTCAACAATATATAAATTGCCGTGCGAACTTTTAACAGGAACATCCGGCTTTAAATTTTCTGTTAAATGCTTTAATTTAATTTTTCCTGTCTTTTTCTTGTCATTTAAGTTATCTTCCATAAAATTGATTTTATCTTTCAAACCAGTCAGCTTTCTATCCAGGGACCTGAATTCAAGACTGTTGAAAAGCTGCTTTATCTTTTTGAAGCTGATATTCTTAAAACTATTATTTATAATTTTAGCGGTATCCATATTCCGGGAAAGCTTCAGCGTGGCTAATTCCTTGCTAAGCTGCGCTTCTTTCTTATTATCAATCAAAAGGTTCCTCAGGCGCTGGTTATCTACTTTTTCAATGTGTTCATAAATTCCCTCCAGGCTGCCGTATTTTTTTACCAGTAATTTTGCGGTCTTTGGTCCCACACCCGGAATCCCCGGGATATTATCCGAATTGTCTCCCATCAGAGCAAGCAGGTCTTTTACCCTTTCCGGCCTGACTCCGAATTTTTCCTCTACCATTTTTGGATCGAAAATTACCGTTTCCGTAATGCCCTTTTTTATAGTCATAACCCTTACATTATCCGATACCAGCTGTAAAATATCCTTGTCTCCCGTCACTATTATTATCTGGTCATAAAAATCCTTAATGTTTTCCACCAAGCCCGCAATTATATCATCGGCTTCAAAACCATCCTCCTCCAGATAGACAATATTAAAGGCATCCAACACTTCCTTTATCAGCGGAAATTGGTTGGACAGCTCATCGGGCATTTTTTTTCTGTGTATTTTATACTGCTTATACATTTCGTGCCTGAACGTCGGAATTTTACTGTCAAATGTACAAATTATATTATCCGGATGCTGGTCCTCTATAAGTTTTAACAACATGCTGGTAAATCCCATAACTGCATTGGTTAAAATGCCCGATGAAGTATAAATGCTGTCAGGGACAGCATAAAAAGCCCTGTATGCAATGTTATGGCCGTCAATTAAAACAACCTTTTTATTCTTGGTTTTTTTCAATTAGGACCTCTGTGCCGGAATTGGGTAAATAACCAATTTATATTTTAAAAATTATAGCTAAATTCTCCGGGGCTCTGATGAAAAAGTCTTAAAATTATTTGACATTCCCGTATAATCTTATATATTATAGCATTTAACTACATTAATGATATAAAATAAGGCAAAGAAGCCTTTAATGCATAGAAGCACAACTTTTATTGGCGCTGCAGCCAATATAAAGGGTGCGTTTTTTTTTATTTCTATGCGGATTTATTAAAAACGGCCTTACAAAGGAGTAAAATGAGTTATTCAAAAATCAACGCATCATCTGCAACACTCACTAAAAATCTTTACGGCGATAACATAAGCCCCTTTAGCGGAATGTGTGCGACCTGTATCGAAGGATGCCTGGGCCTCTGCGAAATTGGCAAATCAGCTTACAGGGGCAGCGAAACTATTTATCCCCAGCCATTTGGAGATATTACTGCTGCTTCACAAAAAGATTACCCCGTTGATTACTCTCACTTTAATATAATGGGTACCGCATTTGGTACTCATGGTATTGAAGAAGATAGCGACAAGGCTATCTTCACAAATGTTGACCTGGAAGCCGTAATTGGAAAAAATAAGGACCTTAAATTGAAGCTCCCCTTTATAATCCCCGGATTGGGTTCTACCGATATTGCCCGTAAAAACTGGGAGGGTCTGGCCATCGGAGCAGCTATCACCGGGACCGTACTGACTATTGGTGAAAATGTTTGTGGAATTGATCCCGGTTCAGAATTTGACAATGATGGAAAAGTAATCAATTCTCCAGAGTTGAAAAAGAGAGTCGGCCTGTATAAAGACTGGCAGCAGCCAGGTTACGGCGGGATCGTGGTCCAATCAAATGTAGAGGACAGCAGATTCGGAGTTTTGGAGTATGCAATAAAAGAATTAGGTGTAGAAATTGTTGAATTAAAATGGGGCCAGGGTGCCAAAGATATCGGCGGCGAAATAAAGATAAGCAATCTTAAAAAAGCAGTTGAAATAAAAAAGAGAGGATATATAGTCCTGCCTGATCCTCTGGATCCTGAAGTTCAAAAAGCATTCGAGCACGGCGATTTCAGGGAATTCGAAAGGCATTCAAGAGTTGGTATGGTAAATAAAGAAGATTTCCTTAAAACCGTTGAAAATCTTAGAAAAACAGGGGCAAAATACATATTTTTAAAAACCGGCGCCTACAGGCCCATTGACCTGGCAAAAGCGATAAAATACTGCTCAGAAGCAGGGATTGACCTTCTGACTTTAGATGGAGCCGGCGGAGGTACAGGCATGAGTCCCTGGCGCATGATGAATGAATGGGGGGTCCCAACAGTTTATCTTCAGTGTCTGGCTTATGATTATGCAAAAAAACTTACAGATAAAGGGAAATATACTCCTGATCTTGCCATAGCAGGCGGATTCACTCTTGAAGACCAGATTTTTAAGGGACTCTCTCTGGGATCACCTTATTTTAAGCTGGTAGGAATGGCACGGTCTCCTCTAACGGCCTGTATGGTCGGCAAGACTATTACCGAGAAAATCAAATCAGGAAATATTCCCAAATCAATTGAAAAATATGGAACCGACATGGAATCTATATTTATTGAAGTGACAGATTTAAATAAAGAATTTAAAGACAGGATAAAAGATATTCCGGGTTCCGCAATAGGGCTATTTTCTTATTATAAAAGATTGGAACAGGGCCTGAAGCAGCTTATGGCCGGTGCCAGAAAATTTGCCTTAAAGTATATTGATAGAAGTGACATCACATCACTCACAAAAGAAGCCGCCATTGTGTCCGGAATTCCATATATAATGGACACAGATAAACAGGAAGCTGAAGAAATATTGAATTCTTAAATTCAATAAATACCAATCGTATAATTAATAAATAAGAGAGGAACAGTTCTCTCTTATTTATTAATATTAATGACTGTATATCCTGCAATATATACTGCCTGGTACAGGATTGGTCTATCTTTTACCCCATATAATAAGCGCCGTCAAATTTCATAGAAACTTAATGGCGCCTATACATATAAAACTATAATTAATTATTATACAATTGTCAACATTCTATTACCTCTCCACCTGATGTATTCTTGATTATAATCCGTATAAATTGTATTATTTTCAGAGCGCCGGAGTGGCGGAATTGGCAGACGCGCTGGACTCAAAATCCAGTGGACCGCAAGGTTCGTGTCGGTTCGACCCCGACCTTCGGCACCATTAAAAACTATTAATAGCCTAAAAATATTTGATTCCCAAAAATATAATCATTCATATTTGCGATATAATAAAAACAGTATCGTTAAAGGGGGCCGGGGTAAAAGCCACAATGAATACTACCGGGGGCAGGATAGTCCAGGATACCGACCGGCTTGATGCCATTGGTGCTATCGGTATCGGGCGGGTTTTGCTTTTGACAGATATAAAAAGCAGCCGATTTATAATCCTGATAAAAAACCGGTTATGCATAAGTCTAAAGAATAATATTTCAACAGCAGAAGCTCGACCATAAATCATCTTCATGAAAAGCTTTTACTTCTTAAAGACTTCATGAATACCGTAACGTCAAAGAAGACTGCCGCATCAAGACATGAGTTTCCGAAAGTTTACCTGAACAGATTTCTTAAGGAATGGAAAGGCAGAGCTTAACAAATTCCCTCTTCCATATTCTTAAATTTACTTTGCTTCAAGGAAATTTTTAAAGGGCAAGGATATGTGCCAGCTTGTACAATTCTTCATCTATTTCTTTTTTTTGCTCAAAAATATCTTCAAATTTGGATGTTACAATTTCCATACTTTCAATTCCTACCATGCAGTCACTTTCACCCTGGAGCAAGAGCTCTATGGATTTCTTGCCAAACTCTGCAGCCAGTGTCCTGTCCATGGCAGATGGAGAGCCTCCTCTTTGAACATGGCCAAGTACCGATACTCTTACTTCATGGCCCACCAGCAGTTTAATAGAAGACGCAACATCGCCGGCTCTGGCCGCTCCTTCGGCAACTATTAGCAGAGTATGCCTTTTCCCTTCTCTGTGATCCTTGATCTGATTTGCTATCTTGGCCAGATCAACCTTTATTTCAGGGATCAATATATAATCGGCGCCACAGGCGATCCCTGTATTTACTGCTATCATCCCTGAATTCCTGCCCATTACCTCTATTACAAATATCCTGTCATGGGAAGACGCCGTATCCCTGATTTTCGAAATAATATCAATTATTACATTGAGAGCGGTATCGAAACCAATACTGTAATCGGTACCCACAATATCATTGTCTATGGTTGCCGGAATTCCCACCACCTGCACTCCCTGCTTATGCAGCTCATGCGCACCTTTAAAGGTACCATCTCCGCCAATTACTACCAGACCCTCTATATTATCTTTTTTCAGATTATCTATGACCACTTTCTGCCCTTCTCTGCATTTAAATTTTTCCGACCTTGCCGAATAAAGGAAAGTGCCTCCCCTGTCAATAATTCCACCGACCGAATTTAAATCCAGTACCTTAAAATTATTTTCAATCATTCCTTTATATCCCTCGTAAAATCCGCAGACCTCCAGGTCACTATATATTGCATATCTTGTAGCCGCCCTTATTGTAGCATTCATACCGCTGGCATCTCCGCCGCTGGTCATCAATGCAATTCTTCTTTTTTGTACCACCATAGCCTCCCCTTATTTCCTTCTGCTTCTTAATTCACCAGATACTTCTTCAAGAGTAATTTCCTTTTCAGCCATTAAAACCAATAAGTGATAAATCAAGTCAGCTATCTCATATACCACATCACTTTTTTCATGATGCTTTGAGGACAGTACAACTTCCATACTCTCTTCACCGAATTTTTTTATTATTTCATCCAGTCCCTTCTTATGAAGGGAATAGGTGTAAGAATTGGCTTCTTTATGTTTTATTCTGCTTTTAATAACACTATATAATTCATTCAGTATATTCTTGTCCGGATCTTCTCTAAAACATTTTCTATAATCCAGATCTCCGTCAATATCTTTTAAGCTCCTATAAAAACAGCTCCTGTTGCCTGTGTGGCAGGCATTGCCTGTCTGTTCTACATTAACCAACAGCGCATCTCCGTCGCAATCATATTTTATACTTTTTATTTTCTGTATATTGCCCGATGTTTCGCCTTTGTTCCACAATTTTTTTCTTTTCCTGCTCCAAAACCAGGTTGTACCTGTAATCAAACTCTTTTTTAAGGATTCTTTATTCATATAAGCTACCATAAGGACTTCTTTTGTTCTATAATCCTGTATAACAGCAGGAACCAGGAAATTTTTTTCCCTTATATTAATATTGATTTTATTATCCTCTGCCATTTTATATTAACCCTTTGATATTATCATTTTCTGGTATTTTATTAATAATATCACAATGAAATTTAAAATTCCTGATTTAATTAATCGGTTCAATAAACCTACAATCTAACCTTTATCCCTTCGGATCTCAGGTATTTTTTGGCTTCTTTTATGGTATGTTTGCCGTAATGGAATATTGATGCCACCAGTACCGCATCGGCATCGGCATATTTAATTACATCTCTTAAATGTTCCAGTTTTCCTGCTCCTCCTGAAGCTATAACCGGTATATTTACCGAAGATGTCACCTTCAGGGTAAGGTCTATATCATAACCATCTTTGGTTCCGTCCTTATCCATGCTGGTAAGCAATATCTCACCCGCGCCCAGCTCTTCCGCTTTCTTTGCCCAATCCACGGCATTCTTACCGGTAGGAGTTCTTCCCCCGTTCAGATATACTTCCCAGAAATCCTTTTTCTTATACTTGGCATCAATGGCAACTACTACACACTGCCTCCCGAAAATTCTCGAAGCATCGCTTATAAGAGAGGGGGACCTAACTGCAGAGGTATTTATTGAAATCTTATCCGCTCCTCTTTTTAATATCTCTCTTATATGTTCTGTTTTGCTTATTCCTCCCCCTATGGTATAAGGTATAAATACCTTTTCGGCAGTTTTGCTTGCAAGTTCCACTACTGTTTCCCTCCTCTCATGAGAGGCTGTTATATCCAGAAATACTATCTCGTCAGCGCCTTCCCTGTCATAATAAGCTGCCATCTCTACAGGGTCGCCAGCATCTTTTAAATTAATAAAACTTATCCCCTTTACCACTCTTCCTTTATCTACATCCAGACAGGGAATTATCCTCTTAGTGATCATCCGAAATTCCAATCTCGATTGCTTCTTTTATGCTAATTTTTACTTTTTCTTCATACAGAGCCTTACCTATGATAACACCACTTATACCCATGTTTTCCATTTTTTTTAGATTAATGATGTCTTCTATTCCCCTGATTCCTCCCGCTATTATGAAATTCATGCCGGAATTTTCTATTATCTTCCTGATAAATCCCGCATTGATGCCCTTAAGTGTCCCGTCCCTGGATATATCAGTGATTATAACTTCATTTATATTCAATCTTTCTATCTTCTCTATAAATTCAAATATACCAATATTAGATTTTTCCTGCCAGCCGTTTTTAAAAACTATCCCTTTTCTTCCATAATCAACACTTGGAATTATCCTTTTCTTATAATCCGAAATACAACTTTCCAAAAAATCAATATCTTCCACAGCTCTGGTACCCAGAATAATCCTGTCAATACCCTTCTCAAGAATTCGCCTGATTGTCTTAAAACTCCTGATTCCACCGCCATATTGAATATTTATATCCACCTTCTGCTTTATTTTAACCGCTGTTGAAAGATTCTCCGGGCTACCGGTTCTGGCACCGTCCAGGTCTATGATATGCAGCCATTCCGCACCTTCCTTCTTCCATCTTTCGGCCGCCTCGACCGGATTATCATAATATTTTTTTTTAGTATCGAACCTGCCTCTGATCAATCTGACACAGGAGCCATCGATCAAGTCAATTGCAGGTATTATTATCATCGGTTTTTCTTCCCTTCGCCATGTTCCAGAAATTATCAAGCAGTTTCAATCCTTCCATGCTGCTTTTCTCGGGATGGAATTGAAATCCGTAAATATTTCCCTTTTTAATCCCTGCTGTAATTTCAATACCATAGTCGGTGGTGCAGCTTATGATATTTTTATTTTCCGGTACAACATGATAAGAATGGACAAAATAGAAATTCTCGCCGCTTTTGATCCCTGAAAATACTTTGCTATCCTTTTTTAGTATTTTTAATTGGTTCCATCCCATATGAGGAACCTTGACCACTGGTGGTATCCTTTCTGCCGAACCTTTAAAAATACCGAGCCCGCTGTTAATTCCGTCTTCCACGCTGTATTCAAACAGCAGCTGCATTCCGATACATATTCCAAGAAAATATTTTTTTTCTATGTTCCTTTTTATAACACCGACCAGTTTTAATTCTTCAAGATTCTTATAGGCATCCCTGTAAGCTCCTACGCCCGGGAGTATCATCGCCGCAGAATTATCTATAACTTCTGCTTTATTGGTTATTTTTACCTCAGCTCCGATTCTTTTAAGAGCATTTGCTACACTGCTGATATTGCCCATATTATAATCTATTACTGCTATATACATAAATTTCCCCATTATATTTCAGATAAATATTTTTTGATTTTTCCTATCATAGCCTTGCTTTAACCGGTATCCTTAAAGACTATATTAAACCTTTGGTTGAAGGTACGATACCGTTTGCGGATTGCCTTGTAGCATCGTGGAGTACAATACCAAAAGCCTTAAACACTGCCTCTATTATATGGTGAGAATTCATTCCGGTATTTTTGTTTATATGAATATTCATAAAACTATTACTTGCTACTGCTTTGAAAAACTCTTCAACTGCCATAGTGTCCATCCCGTTTATTTTTTCATACTCCATATCCACATTATATTTCAGATAAGATCTCCCCCCTATGTCTATGGATACGGTTACTTCCGCTTCGTCCATGGGCAGCATAATGCATCCGAATCTCCTGATTCCTTTTTTGTTTTTCAAGCAGTCGAAAATAGCCTTGCCCAGGCATATCCCCACATCTTCCACCAGATGATGGCAATCCACGGACAGATCGCCCGAAGCCTTGATCTTCAGATCAAAACTGCCATGTCTTGAAAAACTTTCCAGGATATGATCGAAAAAAGGTATTGAAGTTTTGATATCCGTAATTCCCTTTCCATCAACATTGAATTCAAGTCCTATATCAGTCTCTTTTGTTTTTCTTGTTACTTTCGTTTCTCTTTCCATCTTCCCTTACTTATTCTATCGCATTTTTTATCTTACTTACAAAATCATTTATTAAATCATACTTTATCCTATAACTGGCAGTATTAGCAATCAATCTGGTAGTTGAAACAGTAATCTCTTCCATTTCTACCAGATTATTATGCTCCAGGGTACTGCCGCTTGCAGTTATATCAAGTATTTCATCGGCAATGCCCAAAACGGGAGCCAGCTCCACCGAACCATGCAATTTTATTATTTCAGCCTGGATGCCTTTCTGATCAAAATATTTCTTGGCAATGTTAGGGTAGCTGGTAGCAACCCTTATGGAGCCAAACTTTTGATAATATTTCTTTACCTTTTCAATACAATCTTCTAAAGTAGCCAGAATTATCCTGCATTTTCCATTTTTTAAATCCAGCAGTTCGTACACATTGCTTTCTTTTTCCAGTAAAACATCTTTGCCTGAAAATCCAATATCACATGCGCCGTGTTCAACATACACCGGGACATCCATGGGACGTGATACGACATATCGTAACGAATCCTTTTTAGAATCTATAAAAAGCTTTCTACTGCCTTCCATCAGGGACGATATATCAAATCCTGCTTTTTTTAGCACTTCAACACACGGGTCGAATAAATATCCCTTTGGCACCGAAACCTTAATTTCTCTTTTCATTTTTAAACTCTTCCAGAAATTTGCTTATTTTTTCAACTTTTTTTGTATTTTTATCAAAATCCTTTATGGTAACCTTTTTTATTTCCGGTTCTACTACAACCAGCAGGTTATAATTCTTTTCAGCTGCAAAATCTTCTATTCCGGTTACTTTTTCAAAAGACAATTCAACTATGGTATTGCTTCTGCGCAACTCCTGGGCTAGTTTTATCAATTCTACACCATATTTATTATCGCTGCAGTTCAGCAGAATTTTATAACTCCTCTTCAGCCTTTGCTCCCCCATAGCTTTGTGAATCAAATCGACATCCAGTGCAAATCCGGTAGCAGGGACATCCAGCCCAAATTTTTTAATAAGTCCGTCATATCTTCCCCCACTGCCCAGAATATCAGTAACTTTAGAGCAGTAAACTTCAAATAAAAGACCAGTATAATAATTAAAATCCCTTATAATACTGAAATCGGTTATCAAGCGGTCGCCAAACCCAAATTTTTCCATAATTTCATATATTTCTTTCAAGTAACTAAAACTTTTAATCACTTCAGGCTCTTTTATTTTAGAAATTAATCCCGATATTTTTTCAATGTTACCCTCCGGCTGCAACAATTTTATAAAAATTTCTGTTCCACTCTTATTCTTTCTGCCCAGAAAATTTTCCAGCTCAACAAAATCTTTTAAAGCAATTTTCCTTTTAACAAATTCCTTGTATTTTAAATTAAGATTAAACCAATCGCACAGTCCCTCGATGAATTTTACATGACCAATTCCTATCTTGTAATCCTGTAGATTCATGCCATTTAATATGTTTATCAATATAATAAGAATCTCTATATCTGACATTACTGCATTTTTGGAACCGATAAATTCAATGCCTGCCTGATTATACGCTCTCCTGATGCCTTTCTGTGCATCCGATTGCCTGAAAGAATCCGCAAAATAACAGAACCTTACAGGAAGTTGACTTTTTTTTATCCTCATTCCGGTAAGCCTGGAAATTGGTATGGTCATATCACTTCTGAGGGACACCAGGCTTCCATCAATATCAAAAAAATTAATCAGTCTGTCTTTCCAGTTTTTACCGGCTCCTATTGAAATATTTCCGGTATATTCAATCACAGGAGTCTTGACTTCGCCATAGCCCCACTTTTTAAATTCCTGACCGATTATATTTTCTATATTATTTCTTTCTTCTGATTCAAATGGAAAAATATCCCTCAAGCCGTAAGGTAATTTAATCATCTGATTCTTCTTTTTATTGGTAAACATATCCAACCTGATTAATATTATCTATAAAAAATGTATTCTACCACACTACCATATTTTAAAAAAACAGATTTTAATAGTCTTATTTTATTTTTTCAAGCCTTTCTTTCTCGCTTATGGGCCTGTAATTTTCATCTACTGTTAGGTTCTTGCCGTCAATAAACATAGTCCTTATGCTTCCCCTGGCCGCTTTTACTCCGCACAAGTGAGGGGCATCCAGCACTCCTGTTTTTATGGCTCTTGAAATTATAGCAGGAGATATCAGCGGATCGCTGTATCTGCCGTGCTTGTCTAATTTCTTTATCTTATCAATTATCATCAATGCGTCTGCTATCAGCTGCTTTTTCCTTTTCTTTACTTTCTCATCCAATTTCATATCCGGACAGCCATATAAATAATTTTCTATAACTTTTCTGGTAATCTTCACACTTTCCATAATATCTTCAGGCTTTGCTGCATGATCCGCCTCACAATAAGCTACTACATGAACAATATCAGGATCTAACTGCATCTGAAGCATAGTTGAAGAAGCAAGCTGGCCCTTACTGCTGTCAAAATCTGTCGGATAACTATATAGCCCTGATCTTGTCTGCCTCAGGGTTATAAAACTTTCATCATGAAGAGATTCTACTAGTTCCACCTTGGCCTCCATTTTCGCCAGATCCATGGTGAATGAGGTCTCCGGAGGTGTATTGAACATATATTGCGCGATATAGACCTTTACACCCATCATCTTGGCGTTATGAGCCGCAAGATAAGCAGCAGC
This sequence comes from uncultured Actinomycetota bacterium, assembly GCA_964494385.1. GTDB lineage: Bacteria > Actinomycetota > Humimicrobiia > Humimicrobiales > Humimicrobiaceae > CAZBSE01. Next base: position 33,697 of record CAZBSE010000002.1, read on the forward strand.
TACTGCCACGGAATCGGGAGAATATCTTAAACTCCAGTGGTGGGATTCATTAACTTCTACCGGTATACCTCTCTCAGCATTCCATTTCATCACTGATTGATTCTCGGCAATCGACTGTTCTAATTTCCTTTCACTCCTGTTATCCAACACATTGTACCAGCAGAGCGGAACTGCGCACCATGCATTCTTAATATTATTTAAAAGAACCTCTGACATTTTTATGATATCATTTGTGCCGCTGTAGCATCTGAGGAGAGGATAATTCCCTCTTCTTGATGCAGTATACAGACTTTTAAAATCACTTTCACTCCTGAGAGGAACTCCTCCGGCACCATCCTGTCCGGAATCCATCCTTTCGGGATGAAAAAAAAATTCCTGTGTGTTTTGATCCGGCCCTATAGATATTACATCAAGTAATTCACTGGAGGCAATTTCTTTGATCCCTTCTATGGTTTCTTTTAAATTTGGCCTTCCGAAATGATGTCTTATTATAGGAAAAGGTTTACTGTATTTAATTCTTCTTATGAGATTTTTAGGAGGAAACGATCCGTATTTCTTAATTTTTTTCCCGCTCAAATAATTTTCAATTTCCTCTGCGGTCTCTCTGCCTGTAAATATGACCTTAAAAATTCCCAGCTTTGCGGCAACTTCAGCTACCGGTCCGGTGCACCCCAGAATAAATTCTATTTTCTGTCCGGAAAGCTTTTTTATTTTTTCTTTTAATTCTTTAAATACCGGAATTGCGCTCTCCGGGGAGAGCCGGTAACTTATGGCTACTATATGCGGCTTAAATTTTTTTATCTCTTCACTTAACCTGTCAATACAAACGGCAGAGCCTAAAAACCTGGTACTGTAACCCTTTTTTTGAGCCAGATTTAAAAAATTTAATATACCCGCAATATGGACACAGCTCCCCACGCAGACACCTAAAATTTTCTTCATAAATTTACACCTGTTTTTTCCCTTTAATCAGTATATTTCTTATCTGATTCAGATTTAATCCGTCCAGCCCCAGCCTTGAAAGATTTCTTCCAATCTTCCTGAAATCTTTATTAAATATGGAATCTGCGATGTTAATAAGTGAATTAATTACTGTTGTCTCTACTCCAAGCGCTTTTCCAAATTCAGAAATAGGCACCAGGCTCATAGGAACATCCTCGGTTATATATCTAATATTTATAGTCCTGGGGGCCATTATCCCCACATACCCGGGGTTGCTGTGTATGGCATCAAACAGGTTGTCTTCCACTACATTATATGCCATGGATAACCACTCAATAGCGGAATAAATTTTGGCACATCTTAACTTTCTGGCAACCATTACTCTTTCCCTATCTACGGAATCCAAAATTTTTGCTACGGATTGAGTAACTCCTTCTATGTAAAACTGGAAATTTCCCAATGTTGATTCAATCCTGCTTAGATTAAGTATTGTAATTGAAGGATGAAATACCGCGCCCATATTATTAAAGCTGGTTTCAATAACACTTACTGCCGGAATAAATTCATGAAATGCCTTGTTTAATTTTCTTACTACCATTTCAGTTTTTCCGGAAGGTATGGCAGCAATAGGTATGGCCTGTTTTATTCTAAAAATTTTCGCTGTAGCCGGACCCATGCCTCTGCTTGCATATATAAATGTCTGGGCCTCTGCTATAGTAATATTTTTTTGATTACCTTCATTTCTTATAGCATTTAAAAATTCCAGTGCTCCGCAGGTTCTTCCCGGATTTAAGACTACAATCTGATTTTCATTTAAGAATGGGGCACACCTCTGAGCAATAGAAATATGGCCATTTGCCGGTATAACAACCATTATTACATCTACGCCATTAATGGCTTTCTCTATATCATTAGTTATTAAATTTAATTTACCGAAACCTTTTACTTCGCCTTCAAGTTCTATTCCTTTTAGCTTCTTTATAGGCTGGATCCTCGAAAGTGTCCTGTTATATAGGTTAACCGTAAAACCCTTTATTGCCAGATGGGCCGCTATGGCCTTGCCTCCATGTCCTGCTCCTATAACTGCAAACTTCAAATCATGCATGGAATCTCCCTTCAGTATCATTATGTATCTATATTTTGTCCCAGCTAATTTTATCCTGAAATACTTTCTTCAGATCCTGCTCAAGAGGTAAGCTCAAATTTATCCTAAAGCTGGATGGAAGCTTATAAACTCTCTTAATATCATTGCCGTTTACACCTGTAATCTTAAATTCTATTTCATTATAACCAGGATATTTTTTTAATATATTATAAAATCTATTAATAAAATCTTCATCCAAATCTTCCTTTTTTACCGTGAAAATTACTTTACTTTCCCTGTCCCCTATAAGTTCACTCTGTTCTTTGTTTGCTTTATTGTTCTTTTCCAGTTTCTCTATTTCACTGGCAAGAATTTTTATCTGATCCTCTTTTTTATCCAGTTTACCTTTAATTTTTACAATACTGTCTTCAGCAATAATTCCTCTGTATTTTTCCATAACCGAAGGAAATACTACTACTTCGACACTGTCGCTGATATCTTCCACATCCATAAAGCACATTTGCTGATCCCTTTTGGTAAATATAGTTTTTACCTTGGTTATAATCCCCCCAACAGCAATAATACTCTTATCTTCTACACTGCTCAGGCTTTCCACCGGAGTTAATCTGGAAAATGTATCCTTGTACTCGAATAAAGGGTGCCCCGATATATATAATCCCAGAGTTTCTTTCTCGTAATTCAGCAGTTCCTTTTTTGAAAATTCATTAAATTGTTTTTCAGTATAATGAACCCCGTTCAGCAGTATTTTCTCACTCTCATCACTACTGGTATCAAACAGTGAAAATTGGCCTATATCCCTGTCTCTTCTTATTTTAAGTACTTCCTCTATGATTTTATCAAAATTTTCTAAAAGATATTTACGGCTCTGTCCGGTAGAATCAAATGTTCCGCTCTTTATCAGACCCTCTATTGTCTTTTTATTCAGTACACTGCTGTTAACTCTATGGCAGAAATCTATAAAATTTTTAAATTTACCGCCGTTTTTTCTTTCTTCTTCGATACATTCTATAACATTGGTCCCTATATTTTTTATAGCCGAAAGACCAAATCTTATTGAATTCTCCACTACGGTAAAATCGGAATAACTTCCGTTAATATCAGGCGGCAGTACGGTTATTCCCATCCTTCTGGTTTCGTTAACATATTGGGCCACCTTTTCCTGACTGCCCATTCTGATGCTGAGCAGTGCGGCCATAAATTCCATAGGAAAATTTGCCTTAAGATACGCAGTCTGGTATGAAATCATGGCATAAGCAGTGCTGTGGGATTTATTAAATCCATACTCTGCGAAATGGTTTACAAGCTCAAATACTTTTACAGCAATCTTTTCATCTATTCCCCTTTTTTTGGCACCCTCCAGAAACTTGCTTTTTTGTCTTGAAAGCAAACTTCTTTTTTTCTTGCTGATTGCCCCTCTCAAAATATCGGCTTCTGACATGCTGAAGCCTGCAAGTTCCGATGCTATGCCCATAACCTGCTCCTGATACAGTATGATCCCATAGGTACTTTTAAGAATCTTTTCAAGGGAAGGATGTAAGTAATTTATATTTTTTCTTTTATTTTTATTCTCTACAAAATCACTTACCATTCCACTTTGAAGTGGCCCTGGTCTGTATAGGGCCAGAAGAGCTACTAGGTCTTCAAATTTAGTTGGCTTTAAATTTATAACCAATTCCCTCATGCCCGAACTCTCAAGCTGAAATACACCCAGACATTCGCCATCACCTAATATATCAAATGTTTTCTTATCATCCAGATTTATATTGTTAATATCTATATCTATATGTTTTGTTTTTTTTATCAAAAATAAGGTTTTATCTATCAACGACAGTGTTTTTAATCCCAGAAAATCCATCTTAAGTAATCCTATTTTCTGGATATCCTCCATTTTATATTGAGTTACAATTTCGCCTTCATTCTCTTTCTGTATGGGAGTATAGTTATAAAGATCCTCCGATGAGATTACCACTCCTGCGGCGTGGATTGAATCCTGCCTGGTTATTCCTTCCAAAGAAATAGCAGTATCGATAACTTCCTTTATTTTCTTATCGTTTTCATAAACTTCTTTTAAATCAGGTACTATTTCCAATGAATTTCCAATGGTTACATTCAGTTCCATAGGGATCATTTTTGCTATCCTGTCCACATCTGCATAAGGCATTTCCATTACCCTGCCCGCATCTCTTATAGCCTGCCTGGCCGCCATGGTCCCAAAAGTAATTAACTGGGCAACTCTCTTTTCCCCGTATTTATCGGTTACGTATCTAATAACTTCATCTCTTTTTTCATAACAAAAATCTATATCAATATCAGGCATGCTTTTTCGTTCTTCATTTAGAAATCTTTCAAACAAAAGGCCGTATTTTAACGGTTCAATATCCGTTATCCCCAGCAAGTATGATACTATGCTGCCCGCTGCTGAACCTCTTCCGGGACCTACCCTTATATTGCTGTTCTTGGCAAATTTAACAAAATCCCAGACAATCAGAAAATATTCCGAAAATCCCATTTTTTCTATGACTTTCAATTCTTTTTTTATTCTGTTCTTTATCTCATCTGTTACCTGCGGGTATCTTTCTTTCATCCCTTTATCGCACAGCTCTTTTAGATACCCGTCTGTAGTATAATTTTCAGGTACCTTAAAGGACGGTATCAGGTTCATACCAAACTTCAAATTTACGTTACACCTGTCGGCAACTGCCATTGTGTTTTCAACGGCACCGGGAAATCCCTTAAAAATCTCCTTCATCTGATCGTAACTCTTGAAATAATATTCATCGTTAGGAAACCTCATGCGGTCGGCTTCATTTATGGTAGAACCTGTTTGAATGCAGAGAAGAACATCATGGGCTTTGCTATCTTCTTTGTTTAAGTAATGCACATCGTTGGTAGCTACCAGCGGAACATCAAATTCAGAAGATAATTCCGATAAGACTTTGTTCACCTTTTTCTGTTCCGGTAGTCCCGAATCCTGCAGCTCAAGAAAAAAATTACTTTTTCCAAAAATATCAAGGTACTCACTTAGAGCTTTTTTTGCCCCTTCTATATTATTGGAAATAATGTATTTGGGGATCTCTCCGCCAATACATCCGCTTAAGGCAATTATGCCTTCTTTGAATCTTTTAAGCAGCTCTTTGTCCACTCTGGGCTTATAATAAAATCCTTCCAGGAACCCCAGGCTCACCAGCCTCATTAAATTTTGATAACCCTGATTATTTTCGGCCAGCAGTACAAGGTGATAAAAAGCCTCTTCATTCTTTTCCCTTCCCAGCTGCTTGTCCCATCTGCTGTGCGGGGCCATATATACTTCACAGCCGATTATGGGTTTTATTCCTGCTTTTCTGGCCTGATTATAAAATTCAATAATACCATACATAACTCCGTGGTCCGTCAGCGCCAGCGCAGGCATGCCGTAGCTGCAGGCTTTTTCCACTAATTTATTTATCCTTGAGGCACCATCTAACAAAGAATATTCACTGTGGACATGCAAATGGACAAAGTTGTCATTTTTCATCCTAATAGAATCCAACTATCCTTTTTATCAAGATTTTTCAGGCTGAATATTTAACCGGCTTAAAATACTACCCTATACAGTTCTTCAATAGAAGTTACCCCTTCCGCAACTTTTTTGGCTCCGCTTTCAAGCAGGGTTTTCATTCCTTCTTTTCTGGCAACGGTATTGATATCATCGGTACTTTTTCTTTCCAGAAGCATCTCTCTAATTTTTTGTGATACCACCATCACAGAAAAAATGCCGGTCCTTCCTAAGTAACCGGTATTATTACATCTTTTACATCCGACACTCTTGTAAATTTTTTTCCCCTTCAGTATGGGTCTTATCTCTTCGCTTATAGATTTTTCCGGTATATCAATTTCTTCCTTACAGTTTTCGCATAATATCCTTACCAGCCTCTGTGCAACTATACCTTTGACCGCAGATGAAATCATGTATGATTCAACCCCCATCTCAAGAAGCCTGGTCAGGCTGGACGGGGCATCATTGGTATGCAGAGTTGTCAGGACCAGATGTCCTGTAATAGCCGCTTCTGTGGCTATTCTTGCAGTCTCCAGATCTCTAATCTCTCCTATTAGAATAATATCAGGATCGCTTCTCAGTATGGCCCTTAAGCCCCTGGAGAAGGTCATATCTATTTTGGTATTCACCTGAACCTGCATTATCTGAGGGAATCTGTATTCAACAGGATCTTCCACGGTAAAAATCTTTTTTTCAACATCTGCTATCTGGTTAAGACTGGCATAAAGGGTAGTTGTCTTTCCCGAACCGGTGGGCCCGGTAATAATAATAGCTCCATGAGGTATGGATATCATTTTTATATATTCCGGAATATTTTCTTTGGGCATTCCTGAATTCTCAAGGTTAAACACTGATTCATCCCTGTTCAATATCCTGATGGTTATATTTTCTCCAAAAACCGTTGGTATAGAAGCAAGCCTCAGATCAATTATTCTGTTGCTGGAACTTATCGAGCTTCTGCCGTCCTGCGGCAATCTATTTTCAGTTATATCCATACCGCCCATTATTTTATATCTTGAAATTAAAAGTCTCTGTACCGTTTTGGGTACATCTTTTATCTTCTGCAGTACGCCGTCAATTCTAAATCTTATGGTACAATTTTTCTCCTGGGGTTCTACATGCACATCACTGGCCCTTAATAATATCGCCTTCAGTATAATTTGATTTGCCAGTCTTACCAGCGGGTTCTTCTCTACTAGCTCTTCTTCAAACTTCTCTCCTATGGTTAAATCTTCATCTTTTATTATTTCCTGAACCTCTTTCAAACTGTATTCGTCTGAAGTAAAGATTTTTATTGTGTTCTCTATGCTCTTCAAGGTGCTTAGATAGGGCTTTACATTATAGCCGGTCAGCAGTCTTATTTCATCAATGGCATTTATATCTCTGGGATCGGTCATTGCAACATGCAGGGTATTATCAACCAGTTTAAAAGGAAATACTTTTCTCTTGGAGGCGAAATCCTTGGATATAAGATTAGGAATGGAAGGATCAATGCTATCCTGTATTTTATTTAAATCCACATTTTCAAAACCCCTCTGGAAGGAAATAAGTTCCAGCAGGGTCTCATCAGAAATATAACCTTTCTTTATTAAGATTTCGCCTAATTTTTCACCTGTATTTTTTTGGATATTCAGCGCTTCTTCCAGCTGCTCTTTGGTTATAATATTCCTGCTTAAGAGTATTTGACCTATTTTTTCCTTTTTATAATCTACATTAACCATAACTTGTCCTAAAATTTATTATTATTTATCAGTCACTGTAATTATAATATATCTTAGCAAATATTACACATAGCTATTTAAAACATTAAAATATTTTTTAATAAAACTTTCAAAAGATATATTTACTTACAGCACGATATTATTCTGATTGCTTAATTTATTTCTTTTTAATGATCCTGTTTATTGTTCCGGCTGTATAGCCGGCCCCAAACCCATTATCAATATTTACCACTACCACTCCGGGGCTGCAGGAATTTAACATAGTCAGCAGTGGTGAAATCCCTTTAAAACTTGAACCATATCCTGCACTGGTCGGCACCCCTATCACGGGGCAGTCGACCATTGAGCTTACCACTCCGGGCAGCGCTCCTTCCATCCCCGCCACTGCTACAATCACGTTTGAATTCTTGAGTTCTTCCCTGTAATTTATCAGCCTATGAATCCCCGCAATACCGATATCATAAATTTTCCTGACCTTATTTTTCATAAGATAACCTGTTATCGCCGCTTCTTCCGCCACACTTATATCAGAAGTACCTGCACATAATACAGTTATTCCTTCGTTCAATTCATTATCCGGAATATCCAGCGGCGTATAAATAATATCCGACTCAAATTTAAATTCCCTTCCGTTAATTTCTTTCCTGATCAGATTATAAGTTTTAATATTGGTTCTGGTTACCATAAGTATAGATGAATAATTCAGTATCTTTTTTGCTATCTCCAGAATCTGCTGAGGATTCTTACCAGCTCCGTATACAACTTCCGGGAAACCCCTTCTGAGAAGGCGGTGGTGGTCTATTTTTGCAAATCCTATATCTTCAAAATAAATCTCTTTAATCTTAGATATTGCTTCTTCTTTACTTATTTTCTCGTGCCTATAATTTTCGAACAGTTCTTCTATTATATTATTTATTTCTTCTCTCATATTCATAAAAATACCATAAATACAATTATTTTAAAGCTAAACTTCAAAATCTACCTTAAAGCATAACCGGAGCAGTCAAATAAAAATACACGCATGTCTTTCACATGCGTGTATTTTTTAAAAACTTAGTTATTTTAAAACAGCTGTTTAAAAGTGAATTAGTTTTCCCGAAAGATCTACAATCAATACTGCAGTCTGGATTGCCACTACACTGATAAGCTTTATAAGTATATTCATAGACGGCCCCGCAGTATCCTTCAGCGGATCCCCTACCGTATCTCCCACCACGGAAGCAGCATGTTCGGGAGTTCCGCTTTTCCCTTCTTCTTCGATCTTTTTCTTTGCATTATCCATTGCCCCGCCTGCATTTGACATAAATATTGCCTGCGCAAAACCTGAAAGAAGTGTCCCGATAATCAGTGCTATTACGCCACCTGGTCCTAAAAATATACCCACCAAAGTAGGGATCACAAAAATTGATATCCCCGGTATTAAAATACCCTTCTGGGCAGATTTCGTGACTATGGTAATAAACGCTTTTGGGTCCCCCTTTTCTTTGCCGGAAAGTATTCCTTTTATCTGTTTTCTTGCTTCCTGCACCACTTTATTTGCAGCACTGCCGACTGCATTTATAAGCAGCGAAGCAAAAAAGAACGGCATAAGAACACCTATAAATAATCCCGCCAGCACTCGCGGATCTCTCATGAAATCCAAAACTATATTTACATTTAAAAGCTCTATCTGGGAAAAATAAGCCTGACCCAGGGCAAGTGCAGTTACAGCGGCACTTCCTATTAAAATACCCTTTCCTATCGCAGCAGTTGTGTTTCCAACAGCATCAAGTTTATCAGTTGTTTTCCTGACTTCCGGAGGGAGTTCTGCCATTTCCGCTATACCGCCCGCATTATCTGATATGGGTCCGTATACATCAATAGTCACCACAAATGGTGCGGCGGCAAGCATCCCTACAGCCGAGATTGCAATACCATACAGTCCCATTTTAAAATCTGTCAAACCCCCTGAAATATAAAAACTAAAAACCATGGCTCCTATCACTACCAGGGCAGGAAGTATACTTGATTCCATGCCGTAAGCCAGACCGCTCACCACATATGTGGCAGGACCGCTTTTTGCGCTTTCCCTTATGTTCCTTGTGGGCCTGTATCTTGAATCAGTATAAAGAAGAGTAAACAATCCTATTAAAAATCCGGTCATTATTCCGCCAGTCGAAGAATAAAATAGGTAATTGTATTCCGCACCCATGGTATACCTTATAATAAAATAGGACATAATTATAATTGCCCCCACAGTAATCAGGAGTCCTGATAAGGTGGTAGTGGTAAGAAGGCTGACTGTCGCCTCCCGTTTATATCTTCTTATAATAAGTTTTATAACAAAAATTGCAATAATTGAAGCAATAGCTCCCGCTGTGGAAATAAGCATGGGTAGAAGCACGCTGTTTGTCATGCCGGGAGTGTTTCTAAATGCAAGAAATCCAAGAAACTGTGCAGCAACTATTGCACCCAGCCATGACTCGAGACTGTCCGCTTTCATTCCCCCTACATCTCCTACATTATCACCGACATTATCTGCAATAGTGGCCGGGTTCCTGTAATCGTCTTCTTTCAGGCCCGATTCCACTTTACCTACATAATCTGCTCCCATATCTGCGGCTTTGGTAAATATTCCTCCGCCTGTTCTCATAAAGAATGCCGCAAAGCTGGCGCCTATTGTAAAGGTAACCGATACATTTACAACCCTTAAAAGGTTGTCCGCCAGATCCACAGCATGCCTCCCATACCACCAGAATAGCATGTTAAACCAGAAAGCAGTATAAAACAGAACCACTGCAGCCAGAAGCAGACCGGAAGCAGAAGCTGCAGTTATGGCTATATTCATGGCTTCTCCCAGACCTTTTTTCTGTGCTGCATGAGTTACCCTGGCGTTGGTGGTAGTGGATATCCACATCCCTATATAACCGATTAAAATACTGAATCCCATACCTGTAGCAAAAGCCGGAATCGAAGCGAAGTAAAGATATCCGAATTTAACCATAACTCCCAGAAGTGCAACTAAAACTGCAAAAAATATCAGCATCATTTTAGCCTGCTGATTCAGATACGCCCTGCTTCCTGCAAATATGGCATTGGAAATTTCCTGCATTCTTTTTGAACCCCTGCTTTTTTTACTAACCAGCGTGGCAAAGATTACAGCCAGAATAAGTGATATACCGGAACCAATGAAAGGAATAATTCTTATTAGCAGTGCAACCGACACGAAAACCTCCTTCTAAAAATATCAAATAAATTGTCAAATATTAAAAAGGCTTAATTACCTGAAAACATCCTCGAATATTTTATTAAAAATGCGGAGAATAAGCAATCAAAAAAGAGAGTAAATCTATTTATTTAAAATTAACTTTATTAATGCTTGATGAAACAACCTTTATAATAAAATGGATGAGCATTATATCAATAATATTCATCCATTCTTACCTGAACTATTACTTAAAGATTCCCATATTTTTATAATCTATTCAACTTCCATTGACTCTATAATGCCAAGATATACGGATTCTCCCATACTGAAATAATCATATCCTACTGTACCAAACAATACATAAAGCCTGTCACTGCCCTCAATGAAGGCTATGACTATAGCCCATTCATTAGTATCAGGGTCATTAAATAAATATATAAAGTCATGGAATGTCATACCTTTTCCGGTTACCGACTCATTTTCCTGTACATCAACTAATTCCCAGCTATTATCGTCTGCAATATCAGAACTTAATTCATCGGCAAAATCAGAAAACTGATCACTGGAGGGATAATCATCCATAGGGCTGGCCATAAAAAGAAAGGCTACCGGTAAGTCACCGGATTGTTCCGTCAGATTCACTTCAAGTCCATCAGCACTATCCGATTCCGTATATATCCAATCGTCCGGGACTGCAAATGATACTCCATACTTATCATTAGAATATGTATTCCCCTGGGTAAAAATATCTTTTCCTGCTTCTGCTCCTCGCGCTTCAACAACTTCAAATTCAAAAGTATCATATAAATTATCATTTAAATAAATCTCCACATTATAGGTATCGGCCGGTATGTCCCTGCCTTCTCCTTTAAGAGTGAAGGCGGTCCATACGGGTTCATACAAATCTACATCCATATCACTTACAGTTTCTACTATTAAATCGCCATCACCCGTATGCCATCTTGCCTTGAGACTATTTCCCGAAATATAATAATTAGCTTTAACACATGCATATATGATTTCGGTAGGACTAAATTGTTTTACTTTATTTACAGGAGCAAAATCTTCGTCAACCTCATTTGCCAGCAATACTTCTAAAATCTTAATCTCAGGTTCTTTAACCACAAAATTGGCAGTGCTCTTTAATTCACCATTATGATAGAACTCGACCTTATAATTTCCTGGCGGAATTACCTTAACTTCTTCATTGGTTGCGATAAATGACATTGCATATCCTTCAAAATAATCGCTTTTACCTTCGGAATATTTTGAAGTCTCATCTAAAAAATTTTCCCCCGTATCCAGATTTATCCAGTTATAGCGATAATTATCTTCTCCCTTAACGCCATAATAATTTATACTTGCGTATATTTTTTTTATCTCAATATTAAATTCATCTTCTGCACTTATCGGCTCAAATGTATTTTGGTTTATTCCTCCACAAACTGTTAAATCTCCAAAAGAAAGCTCCGGCACACAAGAAGTGGTAAAAGGGATTAAACCGGAAATAAGAGCTGCTGATAATAATATTACCAGGGTTCTTTTTAAACTTGATTTTTCCATATTTCTTTTATCCCCCCTTTTACAAATATTAATATTTATAAATTAATTTATATGAAAATTATATATATATTATATATCTATAAATATAATAGTCAAATAATTTCTAAAATCTAATTAATTATTTTATGCTCTCAGCATCATGCTCGTTAAATCAAAAAGAATACAGTACAATCTTTTATCTAAGGGTAATTATTCAAATTAGTTGTGGACTTCTCTAATATTCATTATAATTACCACTAAATTTTACATTTCTTTAAAGGTGAGATGTCTGAATTCCATATTAAAGAACTTGGCGAATATAAGCCGAATTATTTTAATAGCCTGAATTTAAACAAATTAAAAGAGTTTGTAATTGTCCCTTACTTTATAGATTGGTACCGGAGCAGCCATTCAAATAAAATATACCCCTTATTCATCCATGAAATTGAATCCCTCAATCCGACATTTTCAAGGCTGCCGGGGATCTTGAGTAGAAATCCATTTTTTGACCATACACAGATTAAATTTTTCATTGCCTACAGCAACGGCAGACCGGCCGGAAGAATAATGTCTTTTATTGATTATAATTATAATAAAAGACACAATTTTAAATCTGGCTGGCTGGGTCTGTTTGAATCCATTGAAAATAAAGACCTGGCATTCGGGCTGCTTGATAAAGCAGTGGATTATCTAAAGAAAAACGGGTGCGGAAAAATAATAGGACCGGCAAAGTTTAATGCCGGGGGTGAAATAGGGCTTCTTGTAGACGGATTTGAAAATAAACCGTATTTTTTGGAACCGTATAATGCTCCCTACTATAAAGATATCTTCGAGGAATACGGACTGGCCAAGGAAAACGACTGGTACAGTGTAGTTACCGATAGTGCTGCTTCCAGAAACTATATGGAAAGAATCGAAAGGGTCCTGCTTAAGATTTCCAATAAAGATAATAAGACACTCAATGAGATAAATATAAGAAATGTAAATTTTAAAGATTTCGGCAATGAAACAGAAAGAATAAAGGAACTCTATAATAATATCTGGGATACCGGAAACCATCCCCAGCAAGTCCGGATGACCGATGCAGAATTCAATCTGCAGGCATCAGGTATAAAAGCAATATCCATCGAAGATTTAATGTTTATTATAGAAAAGGACAATACCCCTATAGGAATTTCAATAAACATTCCCGATATAAATGAGGTAATAGAGGATTTTGACAGCAGATGGCCTTATATGCCTTCAAAACGCTTTCTTAACTTAAGAGATTTCAGCAGAGACATTAAAATTTTTAACTTAATCCGAAAAAAACTTAAAACCGGCGGGCTTGCAAGATTAAGAATATTAATGCTGGGAGTTAAAAAGGAATTCAGGAAAACAGGTATAGAGTCAAAAATATTTTTTAAGATTAATAAAGATGCCGTCGATTTAGGGTTTAAATATGCCTCTGGCTCACAGATGGCAGATATAAATCTGGATATAATAAATCCTATTTTCAGACTGGGTAAAGTCGCCTTTACCTGGAGAGTCTACGGCCTGGACATTTAAAAATAATATAAATATTTAAACAGATATCCAACTTTTTTTATTCTCCCATAACCTGCACAAAAACTTCTCGTGAACGCGGTCTGTTATCATGGTCAATAACTACTATCTGCTGCCATGTGCCCAGTACTAACCCTCCGCCGGATAGCGGTACGGTAATACCGGGACCCATGAACGTGGCACGTATATGCGAAAATCCATTATCATCACCCCATGTTTGTGAGTGCCGTGTATGCTTGCCGGCAGAAATAAATTCTTCCAGCTGCTGGCGCACATCTTCTACCAGGGCCGGCTCATATTCCATGGTTGAAACGGAAGCAGTCGATCCGACAGTAAAAACACCTACCAGCCCGTTCTTTATGCCGGACTTATCGGCAATGTCTTTAACCTGATTGGTAATATTTTTAATATCCGAATATCCTTTTGTGGATATAGTAATTTTTTCACCAAATACCATAAGGCTTTCTCCTTGCTTTGATTGATTTTAATAGGTAATCTGATTCTTTTAAAAATATGAAAAATTATATATATTCTAAATAGTTGTCTTTATTTTGCCATCTTCAAGTTTATTCTTTTTCTTCCACATGCATCAGCCCGTATATTATACTGTCTTCCAGGGCCTGCCAGCTGGCTTCGATTATATTTTCAGATACCCCTATGGTGCCCCAGGTCTTCTCGCCGTCAGAAGATTCAATTAGAACTCTAACCATTGCCCTGGTCCCCTTCTTCTCATTCAGTACCCTAACCTTAAAGTCTGTAAGAGCAATTTTTGACAGTGCCGGATAACAGCTCCTTATTGCCTTTCTCAGTGCACTGTCCAGGGCGTTAACCGGGCCGTTCCCTTCAGCGGTCTCGATTATCTTATTATTGTCTATAAGAACCTTGACCGTAGCCTCTGACAGCATTCTTCCGTCTTCTTTTTTCTCGTTTAGCACCCTGAAGCTTTCAAGTTTAAAAAATTTCTTTTTTAAACCGGATATTTCCTTTACCAGCAGTTCGAAACTTCCGTCAGCAGCCTCAAACTGATAACCTTTATGCTCCATATTTTGAATTCGATTCAATATCTCACTTACCTTCTCCAGATCATCTTCAAGGTCGATCCCAAATTCTTTTGCTTTTAGAATTATAGATTTTTTGCCGGAAAGTTCCGAAATCAGTATTTCTCTTGTATTACCTACCGTTTCGGGATATACATGTTCAAATGCCTCTGATAATTTACTTACTCCGCTTACGTGCATCCCGCCTTTATGTTTGAAAGCATTACGCCCTACAAACGGCTGGCTCGGGTTTGAAATCTGATTGGCAGTTTCATTTATAAACCTTGAAAGGCTGGTCAAATGCTTCAGGCTGCCTTCCTTTAAACAGTACTTCTTTAATTTAATCTCCAGATTGGGGATTACCTGGCACAGGTCCGCATTGCCGCATCTCTCACCATAGCCGTTTATTGTCCCATGGACCATTTTTATTCCCTTTTTTACAGCTATTACCGTATTGGCAACGGCACAGCCGCTGTCATTATGAAAATGCACCCCCAGGGTAGTCTTAATCTGCCTGTTTACCTTATCGATTATCTCTATGACATCATCCGGGAGCATTCCTCCGTTTGTATCACATAGGCATAAATAATCGGCCCCGGCTTCCAGAGCTGCATTTAAAGTTTTCAGTGCATACTGCGGATTTTCCTTAAAGCCGTCAAAAAAATGCTCGGCATCAAAAATCACTTCGGGAAAATATTTTTTTAAATATTCTATGGTATCAGAAATCATGCTTAAATTATTTTCCAGCGCGGTCTCTATGACCTTTTCGGCATGAAGAGATGATGATTTACCCACAATACAGACAGCATCGGCACCTGAATTAATTAATTGTTTTAAATTACTGTCCTCTGCTGCAGTTATATTCTTATACCTGGTCATCCCGAATGCAACTATTTTGGAGTATTTATATTTTTTATTCTTAAGTTCCTTAAATAACTCCATTTCCTTTGGATTTGAAGCAGGGAACCCAACCTCTATATAGTCAATTCCTATATCATCAAACCTGTCTATTATCTGCAGCTTATCATTGACTGAAAAAGATATATCAGCCCTTTGTGCACCATCTCTTAAGGTAGTGTCATATATATATATTCTGTTTTTTTCTTTCTTGCTCAGCATTTATCTTCCTTTATTCTCTCTGGTAAAATTAATATAACCGCCGCTTATTATTATTTTCTGTATAAATTCAGGAAGCGGATTTATATTAAAGATTTTATTTCCGGTAATATCTTTAATCTTACCGCTGCTTAAATCTATTTCAACTTCATCCCCGTCTTTTATAAAATCGGCTGCCTCCGCGCTTGTCACCACCGGAAGTCCTATGTTTATAGCATTTCTAAAAAATATACGGGCAAATGATTCCGCAATCACTGCTTTTACACCACTGGCCTTAATGGATATAGGTGCATGTTCCCTGGAAGATCCGCATCCAAAATTGCTGCCAGCAGCTATTATTTTTCTTTCCTTTACCTTCTCTTTAAAATCTTTATCCATGTCTTCAAAGCAATGCAGGGCCAATTCTTTATCTTCGGTAGTATTAAGGTATCTGGCCGGTATTATTGCATCAGTATCAACATTATTTCCATATTTTATAACTTTTCCCCTTATCATCATTGCATAACCTCCTCAGGTGTAGCTATTCTGCCTGCTATTGCAGAGGCAGCAGCTACCGCCGGTCCGCTTAGATATACTTCACTTTTTGGGTGCCCCATCCTTCCCACAAAATTTCTATTGGTTGTGGATACTGCTCTTTCACCTTCCGCAAGTACGCCCATATGGCCTCCCAGGCAGGGTCCGCAGGTCGGAGTGCTCACCACACAGCCGGATTTTATAAAAATTTCTATATACCCTCTTTTTAATGCTTCCAGATATATGCTCTGGGTAGCAGGAATTATTATGGTTCTTAAATTACCATTTACTTCCCTTCCGCTTAAAATTTCTGCTGCAATTTTTAAATCGTCGATTCTTCCATTGGTGCATGAACCTATTACCACCTGATCTATGACAATATTTCTTAAATTTTTTGCATTTCTTGCATTTGATGGAAGATGAGGAGCTGCCACCTGTAATTCTATTTCTGAACAATCTATGTTGTATATCTTTTCATATTCCGCATCAGGATCGCTTTTAAATATCTTATAATCTCTATCTGATCTTACTTTTAAATATTCCCTGGTTACCCTGTCAACCTCAAAAATTCCAAATTTACCCCCTGCCTCTATGGCCATGTTGGACATTGTAAATCTTGAATCTATGGACAATTTTTTTATTGCAGGACCGGTAAACTCCATAGATTTGTATAATGCACCATCCACCCCTATGAGACCTATGGTATAAAGTATCAGATCCTTGCCTGTTACCCATTTCTTTAAGTTGCCGCTGTATATGAATTTTATTGTCCCGGGTATCATGAACCATAATTTGCCCGTAGCCATTGCCACAGCAACATCCGTGCTTCCCACACCTGTTGAAGCCGCTCCAATGGCTCCGTAGGTACAAGTGTGTGAGTCTGCACCTATTATAAGATTGCCGGGCAGTACCAGACCCAGTTCGGGGAGAAGTGCATGTTCGATACCCATCTTACCCACTTCAAAATAATTTTTAATACCTTGCTCCCTGGCGAATTCTTTCATAAATTTACACTGCTGTGCCGATTTTATATCCTTATTGGGAGCAAAATGATCAGGGACCACCACCACTTTTTCCCTGTCAAAAACATTTCTGGCGCCAATTTTATTAAATTCCTCTATGGCAATAGGCAACGTGATGTCATTGCCCAGTACAATATCTACATCTGCATTTACTATTTCACCCGCGTGAACATAATCTCTACTACAGTGATTGGCAAGTATTTTCTGCGCAATTGTTTGCGGTTTATTTTTAACATTCAATTTTACAGTTACCTTTCCCGTTCATAATAATTATAATTTTAATCTATACGATCATCTGATTTTTCGATTATTCTGTTCATGGCGTCGATATAAGCTTTTATACTGGCCTCTACTATATCCGTACTTATGCTGCTGCCCATTACCTCCGTACCGTCGGCACTTACTACTATTTTAACCGAACCCAGCGCATCCTTGCCTCCGGAAACAGCTTCTATATTATATTCGGTCAGTTTTGCATTTATTTTTGTTATCTTGTCAATAGCCTTGAATGAAGCGTCTATAGGACCGTCGCCTTTCGAAGTGCTCCTGTAAGTCTTACCTTTTATCTCTATGTTTACAGTAGAACTGGCCCGGACATCCGACCCGCTTTGAACACTGTAATTTTTAAGCAGGAAATGTTCCTTAACTTCCCTTAATTCATTCTCTACTATAGCCCTTACATCTTGATCATTTATGGCACCTTTTTTCTCTGCAAGGTCTTTAAATCTTTCAAAAGTTTTCTCCAGATCCTCTTCCTTTAACTGAATACCTATTTCGGTTAATCTTTTCTTAAACGCATGCCGGCCCGAATGCTTACCCAGTACCAGTCTGGATGATTTAAGGCCAATATCCTCGGGTTTTATTATTTCATAAGTGGACCTGTCCTTTAACATTCCGTCCTGGTGTATCCCTGCTTCATGACTGAATGCATTCTTACCAACAATTGCTTTATTCGGTGCGATAACATAACCGGTAAGAGATCTCACGATGCTGCTGGTCCTTATAATTTCACCTATATTAATATCAGTGTATACTCCAAGATCCTTTTTTCGAGTATCGATAATCATAGCTATTTCTTCCAGTGACGCATTACCGGCTCTCTCGCCTATGCCATTTACCGCACACTCAACCTGCCTTACTCCGTGTTTTATGGCCGTAAGTGAATTGGCAACAGCGAGTCCCAAATCATTATGGCAGTGCACACTTACTATAACTTTTTCTATTCCCCCTGTTTTTTCGAAAATATAATCTATCATGTCTCCAAATTCATCAGGAATAGCATATCCTACCGTATCGGGGATATTTATAACCCTGGCACCGCTTTTAATTACCGCTTCAAACAGTTTGCAGAGGAAGTCCCAGTCACTCCTGGTTGCATCCATAGCTGAAAATTCAACTATATCTGTATATTTGAGACTTCTTTTTACGGCTTCTTCCGCAAGCTCTATTACTTCTTCCCTGCTTTTTTTCAGCTGGTACCGCAAATGAATATCGGACGAGGATATAAAAGTATGTATCACTGGCTGTTCCGCACCCTTTAAAGCCTCGCCGGCTGTATCTATATCTTTAGGATTTGCCCTGGCCAGCGCTGCAATCCTTCTACCTTTAATCTTACCCGATAATTTAATTACCGATTCAAAATCACTCCTTGATGATATCGGAAAACCGGCTTCTATTATATCCACATTTAATCTGGAAAGCTGCTCCGCTATATCTAATTTTTCTTTGGTGTTCAGGTGGATACCGGGTGCCTGTTCACCGTCTCTCAATGTGGTATCAAATATATAAATTTTATTTTCCATTGAAATCCGCTGACCTTTGCAATATTAAATTTATAAAAATTTTTATTTAATAAAGAGTTACAATTTTGATATTTTTAAAACCAGAAAACTTTTTGAAATCTTTTAACATTTCAGGAGTTACTTCATTATCCAGATTCAGGCCCATTACAGCATCTCCGCTCATCTTCTTTCTTCCCACATGCATAGATGCAATATTTACCTTCAATCTGCCAAAAGCAGTTCCGATTTTTCCGATTTGTCCCGGTATATCTCTGTATCTTAAAAAAGACATATATTTTGACGGGACCATATCTATCTCAAATTTATCAATTGCTATAAACCTTGGAGTGTTCTTTTTACCGGTAATGGTACCTGAAATGGAAAGTTCGCTATCCTTTCCTTTACCCTCCAGTGTAATAAGGTTTATAAAATCTTTTGATTCACTGCTCTTTAGGATCTTTACCTTAAGGCCCATCTCTCTCGTTATCAGATCAACATTTACCAGATTGACATTTTCCGCTGAGTACCTTTCCAGTATTTTTACCAGTATCATAGAAGTTAGAATCCTTACATCATATTCAGATACTTTTCCGTAATAACCTATCTTTAGACTATCCAGATTTCCTTCAAATATATTTATAAACAAGCTGCCCAGATTTTCACACAATTCGAAGAAAGGTTGTAAAATTTCCATCAGTTCCGATCTTATTGCCGGCGCATTCACCGGAAAGGCCGCTGTCCTTCCATTCAGGACATCTATCACCTGATCTGCTATTACAATACCTGCCCTGTTCTGCGCTTCCGCAGTTGAGGCTCCCAGATGCGGTGTACATATGGATTCCTCAAGTTTAAATACGGGAGAATCAATACATGGCTCCTTCTCGTAAACATCCAGTGCCGCTCCGCCTATCTGGCCTTCTTCAATGGATTCAGCAAGATCCTTTTCCACTACTATTCCGCCCCTGGCCACGTTCAGTATCATAGTTCCCTTTTTCATTTTAAAAAACTCTTTTTTATCAAACATTCCCAGGGTATTTTTATTTTTAGGCAAATGTATGGAAATAAAATCGGCTTCCCTGTACACATCTTCCAGCTTGTCTGCCTTTTTTATTTCCAGCTGCTTGAATCTATCTTCGGATACAAAGGGGTCATACACAATTACCTTCATACCCAGTCCTATGATTTTCTTAGCAACCAGACCTCCTATCTGTCCGAAGCCTACAATTCCCAGTGTTTTACCCTCCAGTTCAATACCCTTGAATTTTGATTTTTCCCATTTTTTATTTTTAAGAGAAAAATTAGCCTGGGGAATTTTTCTGGCCAGAGAAAGCATAAGGGCCAGAGTATGCTCTGCCACGGTAACTGCATTGCTGGCTGGTGCATTTACCACTATAATACCTTTCTTGGTAGCTGCCGAAACATCTATATTGTCGACTCCTATACCTGCTCTTCCGATAATTTCCAGCCTGTCGGCATCCTCGATAATATCAGCTGTAAGTTTTGTGGCACTTCTGATTATGATGGCGCTGGCACCTTTAATATCCTTCTTTAATTTCTCGGGAGTCAGACCCTTTCTCTCCTTTATCGTAAACTGAGTCTCCAATTTTTTTCTGGCTTCGGCTGAAATACCATCTGTAATCAATATTGTTTTATTCATCTTCTACCCTTATCTAATCATTTAAATAATTATTTTTTATAAAAATTTTTTCCGCCTCTGCGGTGCCTGCTCCAAATTCAAATTTATATCCAAGCTCGTTTAAAGCAATCTCCAGTGCTGCCACTGCTATAATGGTATCAAAAATTCCGAAATATCCCAGATTTCCAATTCTTATGATCTTCCCTGCCACTTTTCCCTGTCCCCCGGCAATGGTGACCCCGTACTTTACTCTCATAATCCGTGTTAGTTCCTTGGCATTAACTCCATCGGGAATCATAACAGACGTTACCGAAAAGCCTCTTTTGTTTTCATCTTTTACAAAAAGCTTCAGCCCCAATTTTTCTACTGCCTTCTGTGTTGCCAGTGCCAGTACCCGGTGCCTTCCAAATACTTTCTCCAGACTTTCTTCAAATAGCATATCGAGAGCCTTATTTAAGGCCACAACTATGGATATTCCAGGTGTCCATGGTGTCTGGGGAGGTGTTTTCTGTGAATAATCCTTAGCCGCAGCAAGGTCAAAATAAAAACAGGGAATATCTGATTTTTCATTAAATTTCCATGCTTTTTCGCTTACACTTATGAATGCAACTCCTGTCGGGGCACTTAATCCTTTCTGGGACCCTCCGATCACAATGTCCAGACCCCACTCGTCTGTCCTCAAATCCGATGCTACCAGACCGCTTATTGCATCCACGATAAGAATTGCGGGATAACTTTTTACAATATTGCCTATGGCTTTTATATCATTTATGGCACCGGTCGATGTTTCACTGAATTGAACCATTACTCCCTTAATATCAGGTTCGTCATCAAGGGCTTTTTTAATATCTTCGGGATTAGCTGCATCTCCCCACTCATAATCAAGTGAAATAACCTCCAGACCGAACATGCTGCTGATCTTCTTAAATCTTTCTCCAAAGTTTCCAATACTTGCCACCAGTACCTTATCCCCTCTGGAAAAAAAGTTTGTTACTCCCGCTTCCATAGCGCCCGTTCCCGAAGAAGTGAGTATAAAAATATCATTTTTAGTTTTAAAAAGTTTTTTTAACTTTTCGGTTACCTCCATAAATACTTTCGAAAACTCCGGAGACCGGTGGTGCATAAGAGGCTTTGCATGCTCCATAAGCACCTCTTCAGATATAGGTGTAGGTCCCGGAGTCATTATATATTTTTTGATCATTTTGATTGCCCCTTTCGAACAATTTTATAATGAACATACTTTATTAATATATAATCCTATGCAAATTAATTTTTACTGCCCCTGGTGCAGGCAATTTTACCGGTTCTAACCAGTTCAAGTATACCAAAAGGTCTGAGCAAATCTTCCAGTGCCTTTACCTTTCTGCTGTTCCCCGTAATTTCAATCATTAAAGTTTTTTTGGCTACATCCACTATATTTGCCCGGAAAACACTCACTATTTCCAGTATTTCGGGCCTGGTTTTAGAATCGGCACTTACTTTTATAAGAACCAGTTCCCTTTCTACAATATTTAAGGGATTCAGCTCCTGGATCTTTATTACATTTATTAGTTTGTAGAGCTGTTTTATGATCTGTTCAATACTATGCTTTTCCGCATTCACTTCCAGGGTAACCCTTGAAATTTTCTCATCATCGGTAGTGCCGACTGCCAGACTTTCGATGTTAAAGCCTCTTCTGCTGAAAAGTCCGGATATCTTTGCCAATACACCCGATTTATTCTCGACTAAAACTGAAATAATATGATTCATAATACCACCCGTTATTCTCTATACACTTTCTAACATTTCACTTATTGAAGAATTCGGTGCTACCATAGGATAGACATTTTCTTCCCTGTCTATCCAGAAATCTACAAGCACCAGATTATTTATCTCAAGGGCTTTCTTTATGGCGTCTTCAACTTCATCCTTTTTCTTAACCCTTAAGCCAACACCACCGTATGCTTCCACCAATTTTACGAAATCAACACAATTATAAATACAGGTCTGTGAATATCTCTTGTTCCAGAAAAATTCCTGCCATTGCCTAACCATCCCCAGGTATCCGTTATTCAGCAGCATGATTTTTACCGCTACTTTATTGGTAACTGCGGTTGAAAGTTCCTGGGATACCATCTGTATACTGCCATCGCCTGATATATCTATTACTGTTTTATCCGATCTGCCTATTTTTGCCCCGATGGATGCCGGAAGACCAAATCCCATAGTACCCAGTCCCCCTGAAGAAACCAGTGTTCTTGGTTTGGTAAATTTATAAAACTGAGCCGCCCACATCTGATTCTGACCTACTTCTGTACAGATAATGGCATCGCCTTTGGTAAGCTCATATATCTTCTCTACTACATAGGCTGGTTTAACTTTACTGGATTTCCTGTCATATTTAAGTGGATAATCTTCCTTTAGTTTTTTAATTCTTGACAGCCATTCTTTCCTATCCGGGATTCCTTTCTTCTTAGTATATTTTTCATATTCGCTCAACAGATCCGTAAGAACAATTTTCGCATCCCCCACAATAGGAACCAGCACTTTTATATTCTTCCCGATTTCTGCCGGATCAATATCTATATGAACTACATCAGCCTCCGGTGCAAATTCCGATAACTTGCCCGTAACCCTGTCATCAAATCTTACCCCTACTGCGATTATAAGATCTGTTTCGGTAAATGCCAGATTTGCATATTTGGTTCCATGCATACCTGCCATTTTTAAAGACAGCTGATCGGTTTCGGGAAATGAGCCCATTCCCAAAAGTGAGGTAATAACCGGAATCTTCGCCGCCTTTACAAATTTTCTTAAAATATCACTTGCCCCTGAAGATATTATTCCTCCGCCTGCAAAAATTATGGGTTTCTTACTTTCGGCTATTATTTTAACTGCCTGTTTAACCTGTTTGAGATTCCCTTTGAGTGTAGGTTTATACCCGGGCAGGTTTATATCCACTTTGAAGTTCTCGTCTATTAATTCAGTTGTAATGTCAACAGGAATGTCAATTAAAACCGGTCCCGGTCTACCGGTAGATGCTACCCTGAAAGCCTCTTTTATTATTCTGGGTAAATCCTCTATAGTCTTTACCAGATAATTATGCTTGGTTATGGGTGCCGCTATACCGGTTATATCCGCTTCCTGGAATGCATCGGTACCAATTTGGGCCGTACTTACCTGTCCGGTTATAGCCACCATTGGTATTGAATCCATATGGGCATTGGCTATACCGGTAACCAGATTAGTCCCTCCGGGTCCTGATGTGGCAATACAGACTCCTGTTTTTCCGGTTACCCTGGCATAACCATCCGCAGCATGTGCCGCTCCCTGTTCATGTCTTACCAGTATATGCCTTATATCACTGTCAAATAATGCATCATACAAGGGTATTACTTTACCGCCGGGATAGCCAAATACTACGTCCACTCCTTCTTCTTTTAAACATTTTACTATCATTTGAGCTCCGGTTATTTTACTCATAATTTTACCCCCTGTATTTGTAACAACTTTATAACACTTGAATGATTTGATAATTATATCATTTTTCTTTTTATTTTTTAAAAATAAAATTTATTCCTATTCGATTATTCCAATACTGCTCCTCTGGCTGCAGAAGTTACCATCTTTGAATATCTTGCAAGATAACCTTCTTTTATTTTTATATCCGGAGGACTCCATTTTTCCATTCTCTCTTTTAATTCTTCCTCCCCTATCAGCAGATTTATTTTATTTTCAGGTATATTTATCTCTATAGTATCCCCTTCCTCTACAATAGCAATAGGACCGCCTGCCTGAGCTTCCGGAGACACGTGGCCTATTGATGCTCCCCTGGTTGCTCCTGAAAATCTCCCGTCTGTAATTAAAGCAACTTCTTTATCCAATCCGATCCCTGCTATAGCCGATGTCGGTGCCAGCATTTCTCTCATCCCCGGTCCGCCTTTGGGACCTTCATATCTTATTACTACTACTTCTCCCGAATTTATCTTTCCGTTTATTATGGCTTCCTGGGAATCCTCCTCGCTGTTAAATACCCTGGCTCTTCCCTTATGATAATACATGGAAGGATCTACGGCCGATCTCTTGACCACACATCCCTCCGGAGCAAGGTTGCCCCACAAGACGGCAATGCCTCCGTCTTTGGTATATGGATCCGAAACTTCTCTTATAACTTTTTTATCCAGAATCTCGGAACCGGAAATATTTTCCCTTACCTTTTTACCACTGACAGTGACTGCATCACCATTAATCAATCCATTTTTAAAAAGTTCATTCATTACTGCTTCAACTCCGCCCGCTCCGTACAGATCCTGGAGATGATAATCGCCGGCGGGACTTAGTCTGCATAAATTGGGTGTTCTGCTGCTTATTTCATTTACCATTTCCAGCGAAAAATTAACCTTGGCTTCATTTGCAATAGCCGGCAGATGCAGGATAGTGTTAGTCGAACAACCAAGCGCCATATCAACTGCAAGTGCATTTTTAACCGAATCAAAGGTTACTATATCTCTTGGTTTAATATCACTATTGACAAGATCCATAATTTTCATTCCTGCTACCTTGGCCAGTCTTAATCTTTTGGAATAGACTGCAGGAACAGTGCCATTCCCCTTCAGAGCTATTCCTATTGCTTCCGAAAGGCAATTCATTGAATTAGCAGTAAACATGCCCGAACAGCTTCCACAGGTAGGACAGGCTTCTTCCTCTATTTCCTTCAAATCTTTTTCAGTATATTCACCTTTTTTATATTTTCCGATAGCTTCATAGCAGGTGCTGTAATCAATATCCTGATTCCTGAACTTTCCTGCCAACATTGGTCCGCCGCTTACTACAATAGAAGGAATATTCAATCTGAGCGCTGCCATAATCATTCCTGGTACGATTTTATCACAGCAGGTGACCAGGACCAGTCCGTCAAAAGAATGCGCCATGGATACAGCTTCTATGCTGTCTGCTATTATTTCCCTGGTGGCAAGAGAATATTTCATGCCTATATGATTCATAGCCACACCATCGCACACCCCTATCGTTGAAAATTCCTGAGGTGTACCTCCGGCCATCCTGATTCCCGCTTTTACCGCTCCGGCTATACTTTTAAGATGCATATGGCCCGGTATCAATTCATTTGCCGAATTTACCACGCCAATTATGGGTCTGCCTATTTCTTCATCTGTATATCCCAAAGATTTAAAAATCGAACGGTGGGGTAGTCTAGCAACCCCTTTTTTTACATTATCACTTCTCAATTTTTCTCCCCTCTTAAGAATTTATTTTTAAAATATTATAATTTTACAACATAGCTTTATCTCTAAATACTGATAAAAGAATTACAGGATTAAAAACTTTGGTAAAGCAGCAATCATCCTGAAATTAGGATAGAATACCGACCAGGACTAGAAGACAGATTAACACTATTAGAATACATGAGGAAAGACCGGCAATATAAATATTACCGCCTGAAAAAGCTTTTAAAAGCCCATTTTTATTTTTTGTAAAAAAAATATCTTTTCCTGTATTCATATAACTCATTGAATATTTATTTGATAAAACATAATAACATATAAACATTGCTAAAACAATTAAAAAATAAGGGTTCGAACCTGTTGTAGCCCGAACCCTTGTTTTATATATCCCGCGATCCTTAACATTCCGCTCCGGAAGCTCCAGTACTTATTCTATTATGGTAATCTTGGTTCCTTCCCTGAATGAAGCTTCTTCTCCGCTATTGATCGCTTCCTGGGCTTTTGACCTGTATTCCTGGGCCAGAATATGCCTCTGATTTAAATTCAGTACGGCATTGAAATGCTCAATAGCCTTAGAATAATACTTTAACCTGTACATTGTCATACCAAGCTTGAATTCTTCATCTACCACTCCCAGTTTGTTGGTGACACCATTTTTATTTAAAATATCCTTTACATCATTGCTGGGTCTTAGATAATTATTGGTCTCATCCGTAACCATGGTAAGTATTCCCACTACCTGGCCGTTTGAATTTAACACAGGTCCTCCGCTGTTTCCCGGTCTTGCATCTCCCTGAACCTGAAGTACTTCCGTACCGCCAAGCATCAGTTTGCCGCTTATATTACCGTTGGTTATGGTAGGATTCATTATATTTTCCTGACCGATATCAGAAGTCCATGGATACCCTATAATGGTAAGATTATCCTGTACTTCTACCATTGAAGAATCACCGACAATTACACTTGAAAGAGCTTTTCCGGTTTGCGGCTGAATTTTTAAAAGGGCGATATCCCTCTGGTCCCAGCCGCTGTAATCTATTACTTCCGATCTTATAAAAGTCTCATCATCCTGTGGATTATCCGGTATTCCTCCACTGGCATTATTAAACTGAACATAGACTTCCCTATCATATGGACCGCCGTCGTAACCTTCGACCTTTACATTTTCATAGGCCCAATTCCAATCATCTTCCGTCCAATCATCAAGGTTATATTCATCCGTTAGATAGGTGTATATCAGATCATATCTAAAATCCGCCTCGCTAATCTCCACCATATGACCCGCAGTTATTATATGCCCCGTGTCAGGATTTACACAAAATCCGGTTCCTGCAAAAGCCCAGTAATAAGCGGTGCTCCATACGTTTTCCCATGGATCCAGGACATAACCCCAATAATAAGTGGTTATAAAACATACAGAAGGCTGAGTCAAAATGACCTTATCCTGAGCGGTAAGTTCATATGATACTTCTCTGGTACATCCAAAGCCCGCCATACTGACTATGAGCACTATAATAAAACAGAAGATAAACAGCCTATAAGCCTTTTTCATCATTTCTACCCCATCTTTCTTATCTTAAAAATTATTATACTTTATATATATATTAATTATATTTTGTTTTCCCCAGTTAGTCAATAAATATATTAAAACATTATTATATATTTAGTAATACTTATTATAATTTAATTTTATATAAATTTATATAAAAAATTAGAAAATTTATGCTTTATTTAAGAATTTTTCATAATACTTTAAATATTTTGGCACTATTAACCTGCTGTCAAAAAATTTTGCCCTTTTTCTTGCTTCATGGCCCATTTCTGTTCTGGTATCTTTGCAGCTTAATATCCTGACTGCCGCCTCAACCATAGAATTAATATCTTCCGGGTCAAAAATGAAACCTGACTTCCCGTGTTCAACCACTTCTTTAAGCCCTCCGATACTTGTTCCTATTACGGGAACTTCACAGCTTAAAGCTTCCAGTGCCGAGAGCCCAAAGCCCTCGCTTTTTGAGGGCAGCATATACAGGTCGCTTATATTAAGAAGCGGTATTATATTTTCCTGTATTCCCATAAATATTACTTTACCTTTAAGATTCAAATCGCTTACCATATTTCTGATCTTGCACATATCGGGGCCATCTCCTACAAGCACCAATTTACCTTTTACCTGCTTGCTGACCTCATTAAATACTTTTATAATATTGTCAATTCTCTTTACCGGCCTGAAATTGGAAATATGCATAACTACTTTATCATCATTATCGATAAAATCTATATTTCTTCTGTTTTTATATGTCCTGTCTGCCCTCTTATATTTTTCGGTATCGACAAAATTATAAATTACCTCCATTTTCTTATCTATATTAAAAATCTTTTTTGTGGTCTCCTTAAGATAATCTGAAACACAGGTGACACCGTCACTTTGCTCTATACTGAATTTTGTTATTCTGTAGAAAGACTGATGATTTCCCACCAGTGTAATATCGGTACCGTGCAGCGTGGTCACAAATATATTTTTATCAATTCCTATTATTTTTTTTGCCAGATATGCTGAAGCCGCATGGGGCATTGCATAATGTACATGGAGGATATCCAGATTCTCAGATTCTATAATTTCAGCCATTTTAGCGCTCAGGGACAGGCTGTAGGGGGGGTATTTGAACAAAGGGTAACGCAGCATTTCAACTTCATGGAAGAAAATATTTTTATAAAACCTATTCAGCTTAAATGGCAGTCCGTAGCTTATAAAATGCACGCCATGGCCTTTTTTAGCCATTTCTATACCCAATTCCGCAGCTACAGCTCCACTGCCGCCAAAAGTTGGGTAACAGGTTATTCCTATATTCATAATATAACTTTACTGTTTGGCATTTTTAAAAATATCTGCTACTGCTGAATATACTCAAAGAATCTAAGCGGATCCTCGATCTTGATGCCAAACTCCATATAATATGGCTCTCCAAATTCTGATCCTACTTTCAATCCCAAACATCTGTGCCTGCTGTTAATTACATCAAAAAAATATCTGGAAGCTATATAAGTTGCCGCTTTTTTCTCATCATTAAAATAAAACTGTGATCTGTAAGCAGCCACCGCCTCTAACTTTTTTTTATAATACCGGCTTATGTCAACTATAAAACTTGGACTGAACTCATAATGAAGCATGTAACTCAATACTATATGCGGTCTGTAGGAGTCAAGTTCGGTCTTAAATTTTTTAAGCCCTGAGATAAAAAAAGCATCTTTTAGTAATTTATAGGAGTTTTCATGATCCGGATGTCTGTCCTTCCAGAATGGTATAAGAACAAGTTTAGGCCTGTATTCTCTTACAGAGTCTATAACCCTCAATCTGCTTCCAATATCATTCTTTATATTGGTGTCCTCCAGCTCCAGATTATCCCGAACATCCAGACCCAGTACTTTTGATGCTTTTCTGGTTTCTTTTTCCCTGGTTCTTAAATCACCGTTAGTAGACAGCTCCGCCCTGCTGAGATCTATTATCCCCGTTCTGTATCCTTTATCTTTTAATTTTAGAAGAAGTCCCCCACAGCCCATCTCTGCATCATCCGGGTGCGGGCTGAATGCCAGAACATCTATTCTTTCTTTTTTGGTCATTTTCTTGCTCTAATCAATTTCTAAAAATTTATGTGAAAAATCAATGGGTTTTATTACCTGATATAAATTTTTCACTAGTTCAAAACCATATTTATTAAGGTAACCTGTTATATTAATCTCTCTCTCCTGTAACTTACCGTTGGGAAAGATACTGGCATAAATTTTATTTACACTTTCGACTGTAAGTTCGTCATGTTTCTTAAATTCTGAATATATCTTTTTATTTAAAACCTTTATTTCTTTTTTTATATTCCTCTTAATTCTATCAAAAGAACTCGAAATATTCATTTCAAAATCAGAAACGCTTTCTTCCAATTTATTCAATAATCTCTGTATGCCGTTTTCTGAATCCAGCAGTAATTTTTCCACATTAATTTTTAAATTCTTCTTGATCGCCTTTTTTATCATCTCATCTTCACCTAATTCCAGTTCCGAATCCTGTATCTTTAATCGTTTAATCAGCTTCCATATCTTCTTTTCAATCATGGTGGCAGAAAACCTTGGATAGATAATCGGCATTTTTAGATTCATAAAATCATAAACAGGTTTTAACTGTGCAAAATAGCTTACTTCCCCCGGTCCGCAAACAGAACACAATACCGGTAAGAATTCATCCTGGAAAAGGGGTCTTAACACCACATTCAGACTAACGCTGCCAGGGCTTTCCTCTATTATCTTCCATAATTCACTTTTGCTGTATTTCTTATTTGAAATTTTAAATAAGTCATTTCCGTCCGAATAAATCTTTTTTCTTGTATTTTTCACGTTAAAGAAAAAATCAAGCGTGCCCGGCATTGAATTAAGCTGATTATGGTAGCCTCTTCTGTTAAGTCCTTTACCGGCATTATTTATTAAACCGGCTATCTGCTTATGGCCCCCGGAATCAAACTTCAGTAAATCAAAAGATATTCTTTTCAATTCATCACCGGCAGGATCAATAATCACTATGCCGTAATCCGAAAACATTTTTACGATTATGGATGAGAAAAAAGAGGAAATATTTATTTTACCCTGCCTGCCCGCACAGCTGTCCGAAGCGTTTTCCAGGCTGCTTTTATAAAAGCTTATTATATCAGCCTTAAAACTTGAAGGATAAAGTATATCTTCCAGCTTTTCAATTATCTTTGTAAACCTGGCTTTTTGAATATATATATCAGAATATCTTGTTTCTGAATTAAAATCCGATAAATCCAGGCTGATGCTTTCAGCTTTTTTATTGATTATATTCAGATTATTTATCTGCCCGGGATCATTATCATCAGATGCATTCCAGAAACAGGGTACAACAGGTATCTTTAATTCTTTTTCCAGATAACCGCTTATTTTCAATACAGTAAGTACCTTGAATATTATAAATAGCGGTCCTGTCAGAAATCCCGGCTGCTGCCCCCCTATGACCACCAGTGAATCTTCCCTCTTAAATTTTTCTATATTTTCTATGGTCTTTTTACCGCATCCTATATCCTTGTTATATTTTTTTATAATGTCATAAATCTTTACCCTGCTTCTTTCGCTGTAGCCCTTCTTAATATCCAGGATCCTCTTCTTGTAATGGTTCATATTTCTATAATCATATTCATAAAAACCACTAAGATTTTTAAAATTAAAAATATAATCCCAGAATAGATTATTATAATAAAATTTTTTGGAAATTATCTCTCTAGATGAAATCATAGAATTATAAATACTTCTAAAATAAAAAATTCAATATGTATAATATTGTACATAATATCGTATAATTATCCAGATTAAAGTAAATAATTTATCATGATTCATACTGAAAATATTCATAGAAAAAATAGGCAAAAAGTAGCCGTAGCCATGAGCGGAGGCATTGATAGTTCCATGGCGGCAAAAATTTTAAAAGACGAAGGCTGGGAATTAATAGGAGTAACTATAAAGTTTCTTCCCCATAAACTTAATCGAAAAAATCCTTCTGCTGCCTGCTTCCCCCTTGGAGATATTGATACTGCAAAAAAAGTGTGTCTTAAACTTAACATACCCCATACTGTAATAGATCTTACAAGACAGTTTGAAAAAAAAATAATAAATCCCTTTTGTATTGAATATCAGAAAGGTAACACTCCTAATCCCTGCGTGGAATGCAATAAGTATATTAAATTCGGAGTACTACTGGAAAAAATTAAAAATCTTGGTGCGGTTTTTCTTGCTACCGGTCACTACTGCAGGATTGGAAAATCACAACATACGGATTTGTTTGAAATTAAAAAAGGATTTGATAATATCAAGGACCAGAGTTATGTATTATGGAAACTCAGCCAGAATCAAATCTTAAAAATCAAAACTCCTGTAGGAATATTCTCCAAACATGAAATAAGAAAAAGAGTAAATAAAATATTTCCGTTTCTGGAGGAAAAAAGTGAGAGCCAGGATATATGTTTTATATCAGACAATGATTATCATTCCTTTTTAAAACAGAGATTTAAAAATATAAAGGAAGGAGATATTATAAACATCAGTGGGAAGCTAATTGGGAAACACAAAGGATACCCTCTTTACACTATTGGCCAGAGGAAGGGTCTGGGTATAAGCCATTCAAAGCCTCTTTATGTAAAAGAAATAATACCTGAAAAAAATATTATCGTGGCCGGTGAGGAAAAAGATATTCAGCAAGACCTGCTAAAAATTAAAGATATTAATTTTATTGCCGGCAGCCCCCCCTCCAAACAATTTAAAGCAACGGTTAAGATAAGATATAATTCTAAGGAAACTCCTGCAGAAATTAAACTTAATGATCATAAAACCGGCAGTATTTTTTTTGAAAAGCAGCAGAAAGCTGTCACTCCGGGACAATCAGCAGTATTTTATGCAGGTGACATACTTATAGGAGGTGGAATAATCTCAAAATTCTAATCCTCTATCCCCCAATATTCTTCTGCTTCTTCTTCCATCTTTACCAGCCGGTCATAATAATCAGGGAATTCATTTAGATGGGCCAGAGCTATTTTACCCGTAGTAAGGGGGTCATCATTGGAAACATTTGTATTGGGATCAATTTTTCCATGCTCCAGTTCAACATCCATCCCTACCCTAAATTGTTCCATATCAAATTTAGTCCAATCAATTCCCAGTTCTTCTCCGATCTTTAACGCCTCTTCAGCGGTAAAGTGCTTCTTCGTAGTCATTTTTTAGTTCCTTTTAATTTAAATTCAAAATTAATATAGATATAGATTATATAATAATTTTTATTAAATTAAAAAAAGCTGTAAATCAACCCATTACTTCAAAAAAATACATAAAATATGTAAATTGGTATTGACATAAATAGCACTGTTTGTTATATTTATAATCACCTTAAAGCAGGAGGTAACTTTTAGAACTAACTGAAATTTATAAACGAAAGAATATAAAAAGTAAGTAATTTCAAAAAAGACCTGAGAAAAGTTTTAAGGAAGGTACCCCAAGGTGTTGAGTAGCCTAAGGTGTGAACTACGGTAAAAGATAACTTGGGGTTTCTTTTTGCCCCAATCCCTATAGTTATCAAACTTAAAATATTCATTGCTCCCTATTTCCTTCTTTGCCATACTTTTAATTTTTCTATCCGTCACAATAATCTTTATAGAAGAAATTTATCAGTAATTTTACATATATCATCGAAACTTACAGCAGTTTTTAAAATTTTCTGCTCATATAATATGTTAATGCCAATTGCAAAATGAAATTAAAATAAGTACAATATAAAAAATTAAAATGTAGAAAAGAGGAATTATGGTCAACCCTAAGTATGCTTTTTTTGAAGGAAAGATAGTTCCCATAGAAAACGCAAAGATAGATATCAGAACAAATTCCCTGCAGTACGGTACAGGTATTTTTGAAGGAATCAGAAGCTATTGGAATGAAAAGACCGAAACAAGTTATATTTTTAGAATGGAAGATCATTACAGAAGAATTAAATTAAATTCCATAATAATGATGATAGAAATAAAATATTCTATAGAGGAACTATGTAAGATAACTATCGAATTGCTAAAAAAAGAGATGTATTCGGAAGATTGCTACATAAGACCATTTGCCTATAACAGCGGATTAAAAATAGGGCCTAAGCTAATTGGAAACAAACAGGACTTATTCATATATTCAATACCTCTGGGAGAATACCTGAATACCAGTAAAGCCATAAGTGTCTGTATTTCATCGTGGGAGCGTATTTCGGATAATGCCATACCCCCGCGTTCAAAAATCTCAGGCTCATATGTTAATGCCGCCTTTCAAAAAACAGAAGCGCTTCTTAATGGTTATGATGAAGCACTGGTCCTGACATCCGACAGCAAACATGTCAGCGAGGGAAGTGCCATGAATGTTTTTATGGTTAAAAACGGCGTTTTAATTACCCCTTCCATAACCGATGATATATTAGAAGGAATTACCAGAGATACGGTAATAGAACTGGCCAGAGAACATGAGAATATTGAAGTGATTGAAAGATCAATAGATAGAACGGAATTATATACGGCAGACGAATTATTTTTCTGCGGGACAGGTGCGCAGATATCTCCTATAGGTTTTGTGGATAAGCGTGCCATCGGGAACGGGAAAATGGGCCCGGTTACAAAAAAACTCCAGGAACTCTACTTTAAAGTGGTAAAAAACGAAATAAGCAAATATTCAGGCTGGTGCAGGAAGGTTTAACAATTAAATATAATTATTATAATTTCAATTTTTCTCTAACAATCTTAAAATATTTTAAAAATTACCTTTTTATTATAAATTGTTCTAAATATTAAAGATTTACCTAGAGATACTCTTTAAATATCATAACTAGGAATATTTAATATTCTTATTATATTTGACATTCTCATAAGCTTTTGTTATTTGCTTAAGACAATAATTCTTTATTTCATGATAATTGACACACATCCTTGCAAAGCTTTTTAAGATGATTATCCGACATATCTAAAATTGGTTCGTACATAAAAGAATTAAGAGAGTCTGTAAATATTTATATGATAAAGATAATATTGGTATTAAGTCTAAATCGGCGATAATGTGTGGAACAGCGTCAAAGGATTTAAAAGAAGTTTGTGGCAATAACCAAATACAAGTTTTTGAAATTAATAACGAAATCTAATTTAGTATAATAAAAAATTCCATAAAAATTTAGACCTAAAAGAAATTCCTTAAAATGTTTCATTCCATTTTCTACATACAATAACCAGGTAATCTAAATATTACTAAATTATGTGATGAATAAATCATTAAAAAATTATAATTTTTCTTGTTTTAAAACTTCTAATAATTTTTCATCCAGCATCGGCTACTTGGCATTAATTTGCTTTAATTCAATCAATATTTCCTTTAACAGGGTTAATTGAAGCCTTCTAAAATCAACGTCATTTGAAAGTTTTGCCCATTTTCTTGGATTATCTTCAGGAATATACCTGTCAAGCTCCGATAAAATATCCGGCATATCGATCTTCCTTCCTCAAGAATTTCAAGCTGCTTGTTAATGCTATTCAATTACAATATATCCAATGATTTTAAAATTAAATAATTTTTTTATAACTGAATAATTCCGCTTCAGCTTATTAAAAACTTTTTAATATTGGAGCGGGCTACGGGAATTGAACCCGCCTCTTGAGCTTGGGAAGCTCATGTACTACCAATATACTAAGCCCGCCCTATGAAACCGTTTTTCTTTTTAATTGCAGCATAATTAGAATTTTATTTATCCTGGTCAGGGCCGCCGTTTTCATCTTCTGATTCTGAGACATCTACACCTTCCTGAGGTACTGTTTCAGTTTCTATTTCTTCTTCTTTTTTACTTACTGCCTTCTCTTTTCTTCCGGCAACAAAGCCGACAATTGTCAGGTTGGCTTTCATAACCTTGATGCCTAGCTTATCCGATGCAACAGCGGTGGCTTTATTTATTATTTCCTGCATCTTCTCAGGTATATTTAAATTTTCTTTCAATTTGGTATTCATATTAATTATTATGCCAGTGGTTTTCGGTATTATTTTTACATTGATTTCTTCCAGTCCTTCTACTTTTAATGCCTCGTTTTTAATCTGCACAGCTATAGTTTCCAGGGTTATCATCGCATTTCCTTCCTTTGAGCTGGATATATTTGCCACTTTTATTTTCCTTCTGTAGAACTCCAGCATCAGTATGATTATACTGATAGCGAATACTGCAATCAATGCAAGCACGGTAATATATGTGGGAATATCACCTATAGGGTTAAATATTTTTAAAGCAAAATCCGACCATTTGAAATAACCTACAAATTCGTTAAATATGGCAACAAGTGATAGGCAGATAATACAGATCATTAACATTACCACGATTATTCGGTTAAATATATTCATTGTTTGCTCCCCGTAAAATTTTTTATAATATAAAACAAATAAAGATTATAATAGGCAAAATAAAAAGTCAATAAAGCCGGTAAATGCAAAATAAAAAATTTATAATAAAAAAATTTTTAAAAAATTATTGCTAAAAATAGCCAAATTAAATAAAGTATTTAATTATATCTGTGATAAATTCATTTTTATCGGCAGATTTTAACAGATATCTGGTAATAATAATTTTATTTTTTCAAAATAAAAAATGAAAACATTAATAATTTTAAATCCTAGTTCGGCAAATAAAAAAGCTGTGGGTGCAAAGGAATTAATTGAATCCGAATTTAAGAAACTTAAAATAGATTACCGCATCCATATTAGCAAAAGCCTGAAGGACATGATAGATATTACAAAAAAGAATCTAAAAAAAGACTTCTCTAATTTTATAGCTGTCGGAGGTGACGGCACCATTCATTATATGGCAAATATGCTGGCAGGAACCAATAAAAATCTGGGGGCAATACCTACCGGTTCCGGAAACGACATCACGACAAGCCTGGGACTGCCGACAGATATAAAAAAATGCTGCCAGATCATAAAAAAAAGCAGAATCAGAAAAATTGATCTGGGCTTGATAAATGATAAATATTACTATATGGCCATAGCCGGTTCAGGATTTGATTCAGAGGTGAATGACCTTGCAAATAATACCAAATTTCCCATAAAAGGACCATCAAAATATACCTATGCGGTGTATAAAACTTTAATAACATTTAAATCAAAGAAATTCCTTATAAGCTATAACAATAAACAGAAAGAAGTCATGGGAATGATGATTGCAGCCGCTAATATGCCAAGCTACGGAGGAGGTATGAGGATTGCTCCTCTTGCTGATTTTACAGACGGCCTTCTGGATATATGTATCATAAAAAAAATGAGTAAAATACACTTTATAAAAATCTTTCCAAAAGTCTATACCGGAAAACATGTGTCAGACAGTCATGTCGAGATTTTTAAAACTAGCTGTTTCACTATGGACAGTGAATACCGGTTCAGCGTTTTTGCAGATGGAGAATATATCTGTAAACTGCCTGCAAGTTTTAAAATAGTTCCCAGAGCATTAAATTTTATAGTCCCCTCTCTCAGTACCTGACCCACGCACCATCTTTCACTATAAAAACAGTTGACAACGGATTTGCCATGTCACCATTGGAGTCGAATTCGATATGGCCTATTACACCGTCATAGGAAATAGTCCTGAGTTCGTCTATATAATCTTTCGGAAGAATGGAATTGGATTTTTTCATAGCTTCGATGATTATAAAAACAGAATCATAGCAGTAGGGGGCATACTGCCCGGGGCTATCTATGCTGATGTTGGGATCATCCATATTTTCCAGATAATTGTTAAAATCATGCCAGAAATCAATTGCTTTGGGATCCTGGGAATATTTTGCCAGGGAAGGAGGTTCCGGAATTACTGCAATCAAACCCTCAAGATATTGTGCGTCAGCCAGTGTAAAAATGTCATCATCCATTGCCATGGTTTCCGTTATAAATCTTGACTCAAGACCAATCTTTCGCACTTCAGCCATAAGAATTGCCAGCTCTCTATAACTTCCACAGAAAAATATAGTATCCGGTCCTTCTATCAGCAAATTTTCTGCAATAGTCGTGGCATCTTCTTCGTCTATTTTTATCGACATCGGTTCAGGGGCTTCTATCCCATATTTAGATAACGCTTCTCTAAGATAATCCACTAATTCTATAGAATACTCTTCTCTGTTATTCATAAGTATAATTTTCTGCGGATTGATCTTGCTGTCAATAAAGCTGGCAAGATTTTCTATTTTTTGCTCATTGTTAATTACCAATCTAAAAAAGGTATCTCCCATTTTTGAAATTTCAGTTTTTTGAGCATAAGGAGAAATTATTGGTATGCCGTATTCTCCATAAACAGGAAGTGAAACTCTTGTCGTTCCATCAAAAGTAGAACCGATTACACCTGCCACTTCTTCATCCACCATTTCCTGTGCAATCAGAAAAGCTTTTTCAGGATTACCTTCATCATCTTTGGTAACTACCTCAATCTCATAATCAAATCCACCGATTCTAACTGGTGACAGATTGCTTACAGCAAGTTTAACACTTACCAGCTGATCTTCTCCAAATGATTTATACTCGCCGGAAAGAACAGTCTGGTTTCCAATTTTAACCACTCTTCTTCTGGAATCACAGGATGTAATATTGACTAACAGGCAGATTAAAGAAACTACTATTATGCTCAGGAAAATAAATTTCAAATGCAGACTATGGAATATCCTTTTAAAATTCATATGCTTTCTCCAGACTATAACTAAAATTACCAATAATTAATTCAAAAAATAATATGAAGATTATATCAAAAAAAACTAAATAATGATTATTTTTAATATAAAAGTATGCTAAAATTTAATAAAATACTTGACAGGTAATCTAAATTACCTTTTGGCGGTATGGACAACCCAGCTTTCGTTGAAAGAGAAAAACTTAAAAGGACATGTGATTACTTATATTCATACATACCTGAAAAGCTCGATTATGGGTTAATACTGGGATCATTCCTTCATAGGTGCACTGAATTTCTTCCGCTGCAAAGCAAAATAACTCTAAATATTGATGATATACCCCATATATCAGTTCCAACCGTCCCGGGGCATAAAAAAAATATAATATTCGGAAAATTGGAAAATAAAAATATCTTAATATTCCCGGGAAGATTGCATTTTTATGAGGGCTATAGTGTAAAAGAAATTGTATATCCTATAAATCTACTGGCAAATTTTTTTACTGACAATATAATTGTTACCAATTCAGCAGGAGGAATAAATCCCGGATTTGCCGAAGATGATGTTATGATAATAAAGGATCATATAAATTTTATGTTTGACAATCCATTTTTCGGCTATAAGTACAGCAAAGGATATGATTATTTTTTAGATATGAGCTGTCCTTATGATAAAAATCTTGCTATAGCTGCAAATAAAGCGGCACGGGATATCGGCCTTAATCTGAAAACCGGTACATATGCGGGGGTAAAGGGACCAATACTTGAAACTAGAGCCGAGATAGACCTCCTTTATAAACTGGGTGCAGATGCAGTTGGAATGTCAACTGTCCAGGAGGTAATAATGGCAAATTTTTTAAAAATAAAAGTCCTGGGTCTGTCTCATATAAGAAATATAACAAAATCAAGCCAGCCCTATTCCAAAAATAACCATGATAATAAGAACTATAATCATTTAAATGGCTTTAAAAAAGAAATTATCATGGGTAAGAGATTTGCAAAATTGATTGAAAATATTATAAAAAAAGCATAAATTATAATAACTATAAATAAAAAGAAGGAGGTAAAATGAGTAGAATTGCCATAATCACCGACAGCACTTCTGATATACCAAAAGATCTTGCAGAAAAGCTGAATATAAAAGTGGTTCCCCTATCGGTAATCTTTGGACAGGAAAGTTTCCTGGATGACGGAAAAGAAATAACCTTAAAGGAATTTTATAAAAAAATAAGAACTTCTAAAAAATTGCCCACCACTACCCAGCCTACCCCAAAAGATTTCATAAAAACATATACAGATATCCTTAGAAATTATAACAGCATACTCTCTATTCATATTTCAAAAAAAATGTCGGGCACCATAAACTCTGCAGAAATGGCAAAAAAAGAAATGCCGGGCAGGGATATAGAGATAATTGATTCTGAGTATGTTCATTTTCCACTGGGTTTTTTAGTATTAAAAGCGGCTCAGCTCTCTCAGGAAGGCAGATCAAAGCAGGAAATCCTGAAAGAAGTATATGATCTAAAATCAAAAATTAAAGTACTTATTGTGCCCAGCACTCTGGAATATTTGAAAAAAGGCGGAAGGATTGGAAAAGCAAAAGGACTTATAGCTTCAATTTTAGAGATTAAGCCTATACTCACTATTCATGATGGTGAAATTTCTCAATTCAAAACTACAAGAAGATGGAACCAGGCCAAAAGCGAACTTATAAATTCTATAAAGTCTATGGTCAAAAATCCTCAAAACCTTATAGTGTCCATAGGAGATTCGGATGCCAAAGAAGATGCCGAAGAGATGTATGGCAGAATAAAAGAAACATTTAATCCCAAAAAAATAATAAGGGTAGATATTGGTACAGTAGTAGGAACACATCTTGGGCCCGGGGGCCTTGGAATAACCTTTTATGAAGAATAACCATGAATCCGAAAAAAATATCCTTTATAAAAAAAACCTAAGGGAGGAAATACAAAGCAAAAGGGATAGCATACCAATTACAGACAGAGAAAAAAAGAGCAGGCTAATAGCCAATAAATTTTTCGATACCGCTTATTATGCAGGCTCAAATAATATTTTGGTATATTATCCTTTCAGAAGCGAGATTGATGTTAGATTTATTATAAGACAAGCGTTAAAAGACAGTAAAAATATAATTTTTCCAAAAATTTATAAAAAGGAATTAAAACTCTTCTATGTAAGTAATCCATCAAAACAACTGGAAAAAGGCTCGTACGGTATAATGGAACCTATTCCCCGCTTGTGTAAATCTGCAGGACCTTCGGATATT
The DNA here is from genome assembly GCA_964494385.1 of uncultured Actinomycetota bacterium. Taxonomy (GTDB): domain Bacteria; phylum Actinomycetota; class Humimicrobiia; order Humimicrobiales; family Humimicrobiaceae; genus CAZBSE01. Next base: position 74,138 of record CAZBSE010000002.1, read on the forward strand.
GATTTAGCCATTGTGCCTGGGGTCGGTTTTGATAAAAACCTGAACCGCATAGGCTACGGCGGCGGGTTTTATGATAAACTCCTTTTGCTTATTCCTGAAGAAATAAAAAAAATAGCACTTTGTTTTAATATTCAGATAGTTGACCGTGTTCCTATCTCGGAGCATGATATAAAAATAGATCTTTTAATAACAGAATCCAAAATTTATAATCTTTAAAGATATTTAATAATAAAGACAGAATATGAAATCTGTAAAAATAAAGCTCAAAAAGAAAAAAGCTGCTGCCGGAACAGCAATTTTAATTCCAGCTTATAATGAAGAAAAATACATAAAAAATGTAATTAAGAATTGCCTTAGATATAAACTGGATATAATCATCATAGATGATGGCTCAACTGACAATACCTTAAAAGTAATAAAATCAATTCCAAATCCTGTGAATTTTAAAATTATAATACTTAAGCACCGTACCAATCAGGGAAAGGGCCAGTCACTCAGAACCGGATTTAAATATATTATAAATAATAATTACTCCGGAGTTATAACTATCGATGCAGATGGACAGCACGATACCGATGAAATTAAGGATTTTCTTGAAGAAGTAGAATATAAAAATCCTGATTTAATAATTGGGAACAGATTGGGCAATACCAAAAAAATGCCGTTTATAAGACTGGCCACAAATATTTTTACTTCATGGATTATCTCAAAAATTGCAGGTAAAAAAATTAACGATGTTCAATCAGGGTTCAGATATATAAATGCAAAAGTCCTAAAAAATATTAAACTGGAAACCAGGAACTTCGACACCGAACCGGAAGTAATAATAAGGGCAGCCTGGCTGGGATCTGGTATCAAAAATATACCCATTAGTACCATATATCATAAAAATTTTATTAGTTATGTAAACCCCGTTAAGGATACCATTAAATTTTTCAGGCTTGTTTTCAGAAGCTTCAGGTGGAAGAAGGAATTTAAGAAAAGAGGCAGTCTGCCGCTTAAAAAATCTGATACATTTCATAAAAAACCGCCGAAAGAAACACAATAAATATAATCGCTATGGAAGCTACCGGAATGGATTTATTCTTAAACCTGTTTTTGTTAATATATTCTCCGGTCGTAAGAGCTAGAACTCTATAAAATACCTCCATTGAAGAAAGTAAAACTACTTCCAGGGGTATAGAAGTTCCATGCCTTATAGTTCCGGTAAAAAGAAAAATAATCATGAAGACACCGGTAATAAAACTTACCGGAAGTGATGCTTTTAAAAAACCAAGGGTAAAATACCCCAGAGTGGAAAGAAAGTTTCCAAAAAAAATGACTGTAAAAACATAGCCTAAAGACATGCCTTCCTGATATTGGTATATCCCAAAAACACCCTGCAGTATTCTAAATTTATCAATTATGAATACACTTATATCTTTAAAAAAATAAAAAAATATAAACCCTATCACCGCTCCTGCAAGCAGCGATAGTATGACTCTAATGAAGATTTGAAAATATTTTTTTATCAATTCCCCGAATTTTCTTCTTTGATAATTTCTACCATTATACTGCTTATTTTTGCATCAAATTCCTTGCCAGCAAATCTTTGCAGCTCTTTTATAGCTTTTTTCTGCATCAATGCAGGTCTGTAGGGCCTATCGGTGGTCATGGCATCATAAGCATCCGCTACACTAAGTATTTTGGCAAACAAGGGTATTTCATCTCCTCTGATTCCGCATGGGTATCCCTTACCATCTATCCTTTCGTGGTGATATAATATGGCCTTTGCCGAATCCTTCAAAAAGACAATTTCCTTTACTATCTCATATCCAACCCTTGGATGTTTCTCCATCTCTATCCAATCTGATTCATTAAACTTCCCGGGCTTGTTAAGTGTGCTTAGATCAATCTGCACCTTGCCTATATCATGCAGATTTGCAAGGTTGGTCAGTATTTCAACATCATATTCATTGAGTCTTAGCTTTCTTGCAATTTTTTCAGCATATTCTGCTACCCTTACCGAATGCCCTGCGGTGTAAGAATCTTTTATATCTATTATTTTTACAATCTGCATAATACTGTTTAAAAGCGCCTTTCTTTCTTT
>CAZBSE010000002.1:76326-95872 GCA_964494385.1 uncultured Actinomycetota bacterium
TGCTATTCCGATTAAGGAAGCTAGAACTAGTAAAATTCTTACTAATTTTCTCATTATTTTCACCTCCTTTATAAAAATAATCTATGGTTAATTAAATTTCAGTTCCATACCAGTTTTTAAAGGCTTCAATGTATTCTTTAATCTCCTGGTTAAAAATTAAAAGAATTATAATAATTATCAAAATTACAATTACCGCTAATGCTATTTTTTCTCCTGCAGTAAGCCTGGTCTTTCTTTCTCTCGAGTTCATTATTATTGGCCTATACTATTTTTTTAGTCCTGCTGTCTATAAATTCCTCCAGGCTGCTGGCCGGAACTCTCCACGAACTTCTGCCTTCTCTTATTTTAAATCCCTTTAATCTCCCTGTTTTTAAAAGGTTCCATATATTATCAACGGAGAGTTTTAGTATTTTCGCAACCTGTTCTGCTGTATATAAAATCGGTTCGCTATGGCCGATTCTTTTTTCTTCATTACCGATAAATCCGTTTAGAAACATCTCCAGATCACTTTCTTTAATGCGAATAGCCTTGCCAACCCTTATAGCAGGTAATTTTTTCAACATAACTACTCTTATTATTTCAGACTCACTGATGCCCACCAATTCTGAAACTTCTTTAATAGTGTATAATTTTTTTTCGTTATCCATCTTTAAAAACAAAATATTTTAAATTAGACATTCCGGATTGCAAATCCAGAATATTAAAGCAATCTTTTCCGTTAATTATCATTTTCCTATTCTCTTCGGGAATGAATATTATCTTCCCATGGACCGGAATCCCTAATATATTTTTATACTCGCTCATATATTTTTTATCGCTGTTATTTACCTTATTGAAAATAATCCCTTTCTCCTGATTGAGCGGTAAAAACTTTTGAAAATTGCGAATCCTGGGAGCTAATTTTATATCAGGAGATAACACCAGCACCGAAGCAGTCGATAGATTCAACATCTCCAGTGAAATGTTGTCATATCTGAAAGGGACATCGGACAGTATAATATTATATTTATTCCTGGCGGAATAAATTATACTGTTTAACATATCTATATTAAATTTATCACTTTGATAAATTGACAGCGGCGGCTGAAGGATGTCTATTTTATTATCCAGGCTTATTACCGATTTATCCAAACAGTTATCTTCCTGAGTAATCTTTTCAATAAACATACTTAAATTTGGCGATATGTTTAAATCCAGGTTAATGGTTAGATCTGACGGTCCTTCACAAAAATTTAAATCTATAATCAGGATTTTGCCCTCGACTATATCTTTTAGATACCAGGCAAAATTGAAGACTATGCTGGTTTTACCAACTCCACCCTGCACCGAGTAAAAAGAAATTATTTGCTGGTTTAAAAATTTGCATTTGTTTTCCTTGTCCTTTATTTCCGGCTTAAGGTTATCAAGAACATCCAGCACTTTCTCTAAATGCTTGAGATTATTGATCCTGCCTAAACATAAATTCTCTGTGATGTTACTTTTTTCGCTATCGGAATCCATTACTATCAGTTCGCTTTCAGTATGGTAATTCACATATTCTGCAGTACGCTCATAATTTTTAAAATCTGCCGATAATATGGTATATTTTGGCATATATTCTTCTATGTAATGCTTAATATAGTTTATATCGGTTAAAATTAATAAATTATGATTTTGCAGTTTTATTCTGGATATATTACTAACTATTTCTTTATTTTTTGTTACGATTAAAATTGATTCCATTTTTTCTTAATTATTTATAAAAATGAAATTATTATATATAAATGATTAAACTCTTATAAATTTATAATAGAACTATAGTATATATTTGTCAATTCATAATATAGTAATAACCGGTTAATACCAGCTGCCTGTCGGTTATTAACGCAAAAATAAAGGAATGTTTTGGTTTACTTTAGAGTAAATTAGATAATGGATTAAGTTATAAGGAGTAATTTCCTTAAAAAATAATATTCTGATGCTATGGTCAAAGTCTATCGAGGTACTTTTATAATGAAAAATTGAACTCCATTAACCTGAAATAAGCTTCGAAGTTAAATCAAAATTTTTATCTGATGTTATATTAATTTCTTTATAATTGGATTTTCTGCCTGAAATAATTTTTATAAATTTTTTGGGTATACCGATTCTGCCTGAAATAAATTTTATCAGTTCCTTATTAGCCTTGCCTTTTTCAGGCACTGCTGCCAATCTTACCTTTACTCTATCCATATAAATACCGCAAACATCATTAACTCTGGAATTTGGTCTTACTATTAATTTAATGGTCTCAGTCCTCATCAGTTTTAAAAAAATCATTAATTATATCCGGATTGGCTATATCCATTTTTTTCTTAACCCTTTTGGGTTTATATCCGCTGTCCTCTTCTTCATCGGAATGCATAAATTCCTGATTTCTCTTATCTTTATTATCTATATCTTCCTCTTCAGGCTTCTCAATTTCAATCTGTTCTTCCTCATTATTATCCTCTGTATCCTCTTCAGCTTCCGGCTTTTCCCCGGAAGAATCATCTTCTTCATCCTCTTCTTTAGTATCTTCGTATGTCATAATTTTTCTAATATCCGGACCTCTACTGTTAATTTTAGCAGTACTTAAAATCTTTTCTTCCCCTGTTTTTGAAGCTGCATTTTTTAAGTTATCCACAAGCTCTGAAATTTTTATTCTGAAATCTTCGTATTTTTCCCCCAGTTTTGCTATATCTTTTTCTAAATGATCTTTTTTATCCATTAAAGTTTTATATGATTCTTCTTCTTTTGCTATTTCAGTTCTCACTATATCTTCTGCTTCTTTTTTTGCCTTTTGCTTTATATCCTCTGCGACTTTGTGTGCTGAAACCAGAGCCTCCTGGATAACTTTTTTCATTTCAACCGATTCCTTGCCTTCTTCATATTTTACCCTATCCAGGGTTTCCTGAAGTTCTCTGTTAGATTTCTGTAATTTATTAAATTCTACGGCAAGGATATCCAGAAATTCATCAACTTCTTCAGGTTTATACCCTTTAAATATTACATGAAATTCTTTTTTCTGGATATTTTCCACATTTATGCTCATCGTTACCTCCAAATAAAACTCTCTTGCTATATATATTTATAATAAATATAACACAGTAATACATGCAAGCCAATCCTTCATAACTTATGCTTTGCAAAAAACTAAATACAAACCTTGAAACTTTATAACAGCATAATTTCTTAAATATTATTAGAAATATTCCGGTAATGTCAACTAAAAATTTATGACAACAGATTTAGAACTAATCAGAATTACTCCTGATCTGCATATAGTTCTGCTTATAAATGTTGAATTTATTTTATTAAATACTGCATCATTTAAAACCCGAATGACCTTATAAAAATAAAATTTCATCATATTAATCAAGATTACCTAATCAATAAGATCCTTTAACTCATCTGCTCTATTCTTTGCACTTTCTACGGCACCGTAGACTATTCTTTTTAGATTTCCTTTGCAAAATTCCTTTAGTGCCCTTTCCGTTGTACCTCCCGGAGATGCGACCATTTTTATCAATTTATCAAGAGTAATCTCTGATTTTTCAATAGTTATTCCTGAACCAATCATAGTGCCTGTCACTAACTTTCTGGATATGTCCGGGGCCAGTCCGTTTTTTATTCCCGCTTCAATTAAATATTTGCAGAACAGGAAAAAGTAAGCAGGTCCGCTCCCATTTAAAGCCGTTGATATATTTTGATATTTTTCATCAATTATCACATAATTACCCACATTTTTTACCAAATTCTTTGATAACAGTAAATCCCTATCTCCGGCAAATCTTCCTTTGCTTATGGCAATCATACCTTTTTTAAATAATACCGGAGTATTGGGCATCATTCTTATAACCGGGGCATTTGAATTCAGTACCTTTTCTATATATCCCGTAGGAATACCGGCTACAATGCTGATAATCGAATTATTTTTACAATCAAAGTTACCCTTAATCTGTTTCAGCACATCTTTTATATTCTGCGGCTTTACGGCCAGTAGTATATGCCTGGAATTCCTTACCACTTCAATGATCCCTTTGGCTGAACTTATTTTATAATTATTTTTGATATATCTGCTTCTGCTGCCGTCTGAATCATAAAATATTATATTCTCAGATTTTAGAAATCCGGAATCAAGTATCCCTCTAAGCAGCGCTTCACCCATATTTCCACAGCCAATTATTCCAAGTTCATAATTATTCAAAAAATACTCCCGAACTCATTCAAAAATTATTATAAAGGCCCTCTTCTCTTAACAGTTCCTTTTCTTCCGAACTAACCTCCACGTTATAAGGAGTAATCAAAAATACCTTATCTGCTACTTTGCTTATATTACCTTCCAGGGCATAAGTCAGCCCACTGCAAAAATCAATTACCCTCTTGGCCAGATCCTGTTCAATTTTCTGTAGATTAACAACTATGGGTATGTCTTCTTTAAAATTATCCGCAATGACCTGAATCTCCTCAAATTTTTTTGGTTCGGAAATAAATACCGTAGACCTCATCTTATCTTTTGGGGAACCAATTAATGGAACTTTCCTCTTTGCCCTGGAACCCATAATGGACGCTCTCCCTTTATTTTCTTTACTCTGCCCCGGATCAGGTTTATTGTCTTCTCTCTTTAATCCTCTATTTCTAAATTCCTTTTTACGCTCATATACCCTATCCTTATGATCCATATCATCTTCATCGGATAAACCCAGGAAAGAAAGAGTTTTTTTAAAGAATCCGTTCATCAATCCTCCTATATATAATAAAAATTTTATTTGAAAATTTTAGAACCAACCCTGATAAACGTAGCACCTTCCTCAATTGCAATTTTGTAGTCATTACTCATCCCCATTGAAAGTTCACTCAGATTTATACTGTCAGAGTCTTTATTTGATTTGTCACGGAGCGTTCTCAATCTCCGAAAAATATTTTTAATTAGTCCGAAATCATCTGTTAAAGGCGCCATCGTCATAAGCCCTACAATTTTAACATTCCTATAATCTAATGCTTTTTCAAGAAAATCAGGCAAATCCCCGGGCCTTAGCCCATACTTTGTCTCTTCTCCTGAAATATTTATCTCTATCAATAATTTCTGTATCTTTCTATTTTTTTCTGCCTCATCATTTACTTTACTCAAGGTGCTTATTTTATCTATTGAATGTATTAATTCTACCTTTGGGACTACTATCTTTATTTTCCTGCTTTGAAGATGCCCTATAAAGTGCCATATTGCTCCTTTTTCCACTATATTGTACTTTTCTTCCAATTGGTCGGCCCTATTCTCCCCAAAATTTTTTAAGCCCATGCCGTAAACCAGGTTTATCTGCTCGGCAGAAGCATACTTCGTTGCAGCTACAATGGTTATATCTTCTACATTTCTGCCAGTTTTTTTACAAATACTATTTATATCATTTTTTAATCCGGTAATATTTTCTTTTAATTTAAAAACCATTTCTTTAAAGTTTTTTTCATCGGCAATAACTTAAACGCTATACTATCCTGATTCAATAATTGCTACTCCTGCTTGCCTTCCTGTTATCTTATCACGGCGGTACGAAAAAAAATCAGGATTACAGCAAGTACACTCCCCGCAATCCGAAATATTCTTCTTGTCAATTCCTAATTTTTCCAGCTGCAGATAATTGATCTTTACAAGATCCAGGAAAAAATTATTATTTCTTTTTAAAAAAAAGCCTTTATTCCCAAATCTTTCAATAAATTTCTTAAGCATAGAATCTTCAACCATATAACAGCAGCTCCTTATGCTGGGTCCAAAAGAAACAAATATATTTTTATTTTCACTTTTTAATTTTTCTCTCATAAATAAAATCACTCTGGAAATCATTTCATTTAGAGTTCCCTTCCATCCGGCATGAACGGCTGCAACTACTCTTTTAAAAATATCAGCTATTAGTATCAGGTTGCAATCTGCTCCCATGACCATCACCGGGGTATCCTGCAGGCTGGTTATTATGCAGTCTGCTTCCTTTGAAATATTATCTGATTTAAGTTCATTATTTTTATTAATATTCAGTACGCCGGTTCCATGAACCTGTTTTATAGAATATATTCTTTCTGATCCCTCCGGTCCGATTTTTTTTAAAATCATTTTTCTGTTTCTTTTAACATTATCGCCGCTATCACCAACCCGATAATCAACATTCAATGACCTGAATCTACCTTTACTGAATCCACCGTGCCTGGTAGTGAAACAAAAAATTATTCCATTATTACTCTTTAATTGAGGACATATATATAATGGAAAATCTCCCGATATTATCTTTTTTATAGTTATCATTTAAAATAAATTATTTTTTATTTTTTCTCAGGAAAGTCGGTATGTCAAGATAATCATCTTCCCCCAGGGACCTGAAATCTTCTTCCGTTATTTTTTTAAGGTCTTCTTTCTTACCTTTCTCGGATAATATATCTTCTTCAGATTCATATAATTTTTTATCCGGTTCCTTAACCTTCTTCTCTCCACTCTCTTTTTTCTTTTTCTGTAACTTGTCAGATTTAAATCCTGTGGCAATAATAGTAACCTTTACCATATCGCCCATGCTTTCATCTACAACAGCACCAAAAATAATATTCGCATGTGGACCGGAAGCATTCCTTATAATTTCTGCTGCTTGATTTACTTCAAAAAGTTTTAAATCCGGACCGCCCGAGATATTTAATAAAATTCCATTTGCGCCTTCTATGGAAGTCTCTATCAACGGGCTGCTGATTGCGTTTTGGGCTGCTTTAATAGCCCTATTTTCACCATTTGCCGCCCCGTCTCCCAGAATGGCGTTACCCGCATTCTTTATTATTGCTTTTACATCTGCAAAATCCAGATTAATCAGCCCCGGCAGGGTTATTAAATCAGTAACTCCTCTTACGCCTGCCTTCAAGACATTATCTGCAAGCCTGAAAGCATCGAGCAGCGTGGTATTGTCGTCAGCTATTTCCAGCAGTTTATCATTGGGTATGATTATAAGAGTATCCACCTTATCTTTTAAATTTTCGATACCCTCTTCAGCCTGCATAATCCTTTTTCTGCCCTCAAATGTAAAAGGTCTTGTGGCAACTGCAATGGTAAGACAACCGGCTTCCCTGGCAGCAGCTGCAATTATAGGCGCTGCGCCGGTTCCGGTCCCCCCTCCTTCACCCAATGTGAGAAATATCATATCTGCATCTTTTACCACTTCTTCTATTGATTCTATGGATTTCTCGGCAGCCATCCTGCCAATTTCAGGATCTGAACCTGCGCCCAGACCACTTTCACCTATCAATACTTTCCTGTCAGCACTCGACATCATAAGAGCCTGTGCATCGGTATTTACGGCAACAAATTCACATCCGGTTAAATTATCTTCCATCATTCTGTTAATCGCATTACTTCCTCCGCCGCCTACACCTATAACCCTTATAACCGCGTAATAACTTTTATCAAAGTTTAAGCTCACATTTACCCCTTACCTTCATTCTTTAAAATTTTTGTTATAAATTCTTTGAATTTACTTATAAAACCGGCATGCCATCTCCTCTTTTCACCAGTCTCGCCAAGACCCAGATAACTTTCCAGCTGGAAAGCGTATTTTAACAAACCTACACCGGTAGAATAAATAGGGTTACTAATTACCTCTGAAGGCCCTTCGACATCATAGGGAACCCCCAATCTTACCGGCAAATCAAAAATTGAATTTGCCAGTGCTTTTATACCATTAATCAGTGATGTCCCTCCTGTTATAACCACGCCGCATGGTACCTCATGCATAAAATTATAACCTTCAACCTTCTCTTTAACCAGATCCAGCAGTTCTTTAACTCTGCAATTCACTATATTATACAAACGTATGTTTAAGGTTGTCTTATTGTTGTCAATTTTAATATCACCTATATTTAATTTGCTTAAAGTTTCATAAAAATTATAATCGACATTAGCAAATTTTTTCTTAATTTCTTCTGCTTTGGCAAAGGTTATATTCAAACCGACAGATATATCATTGGTTATTAAATTTCCACCTACCGGAAGGCAGTACGTGAATATCATTTTTTTATTCTTATATATGGCCACATCAGTGGTACCCCCTCCAATATCAAGCAATACAACCCCGCTTTCCTTCTCCTCCGGTGTAAGAACAGCCTCGCTTGAAGCCAGGGCTTCTATAATTATATCCTCGATTTCTATTCTTGCCGCTTTTACACTATTGACCACATTATCGATCAGTGAAGCTGTCCCATAGATTGCCAGCAGTTCTACCGCTAACTTATTGGCAGAGAGCCCTATGGGATCCACTATCCCTTTTTCTTCATCAATTACAAATTGCTTGATCAGGGTATGTATAATTTCATGTTGTGAAGAAATATTTAATCTATTGGCCTGGGAGATAAGTTTGTGGACATCTGATTTTCTTATTATGCCATTTGGAGAATTAATATTCATTTCGCTCCAATTGCTTTCAAAAGAAATATGCTTTCCCGTAATTCCTATATAGGCATTATCCACAAACATCTTTGTAGATTTTTCAGCAATCTCTACTGATTTAAGTATGGATTTAGTGGCTTCATTAATATCCACTACCAGGCCTTTCTTCATTCCCCTGCAGCCTGAGATTCCATAACCTTTTATACTTAATATATTATTTCTTTCAACCTTTCCGATTAAAGTTATAACTTTAGTGGTTCCTATATCAATACCGATAAGGCATTCATCCTTAGATGACAATCAAACCTCCAACATTTTTATTTTACTACCGGGTTCTCCGTGCTTCTTAAATCTATTATAGTATAATCTGTATATTCTTTTAACAACTGTTTAAGTATTTCAATTTTTTCTATTATTTCATTTCCGTTGCCAAAAATTATTTCTTCACCGTTATATGTTTCAAAGATTATATCCCCTGTTATATTATTTTCAATCCTTGCTTCTTTGATGATGCTTTTTATCTGGCTGTCCAGGGTCCTGTAAATATCTGCACAGCTGAGCGCATTTTTTTTGGCAATTTTTTCTCCTATATTCACACCGTGAGCCACAACATTTTTTACCAGAATTAAATCTTCGTAATTATTTAAATTTTGTTCTTCTATCCTGTCAAGTACTACTCCCTCGCTATCCACCAGAAAATATTCGTCCCTGCAGACGATTTTAAAATCGGGTTTTCTTTCCACTAACTTTATTACAACCTTATCGGGAAAGATTTTGCTTAGTTCTGCTTCCCTTACCCAGTCAAGTTCTCCTGATATGGTTTCTTCGACTCTTTTCTTGTTTATATCAAATATATTAGTTCCTGCCACTTTTGGTATTAAACTTATTATTTCTTCCTCTGTATAATGCTTATTATCCTGTATATCTATATCTTTTACCTTAAAATATTCGCTGTTATAAAAATAATTTAAGCCCCAAATCGCTCCAATAAAAAATATTGAAATCAATACAAATTTGAAAAAGTTCCACAGTTTCCTTCTAAAAACTTTTCTTTTCCTGGTCAGAATAATGTTCTTTGTCTTTTTTATTCTTGCCATTTGAAATTATGTTTTTAAACTCGCTGAATCCAATATTATTTCCACCAGCAGGTCGAAATCAATTCCTGCGGCTTTTGCCGCTTTGGGAACCAGACTTGTGGCAGTCATGCCGGGCATACTATTCAGCTCTATTGCATAAGCATTATTACCGCCATCCAGTATAAAATCTACTCTCGATATGCCGCTGCATTCCAGCACTTTATGAAATTTTACTGCTGTTTCCAGGACATTCTCTGAAACCTTTTTATCAATCTTTGCAGGGACTATATACTCAGTCATATCCTTAGTATATTTCGACTTGTAATCGTAAAACCCTCCTTTTGGCTTTATCTCTACAATGGGAAGTGCGACAGGTTCACGGCCTATAATGCTCACTGTAAGCTCTCTTCCGTTAATATATTCTTCAATTAAAATTTTACTGTCATATTTTAATGCATCTTTTACGGCGCTCCCCAAAGATCTCTTATTTTTTACAATGCTTACACCTATAGTTGAACCTTCTCTATTGGGTTTTACCACTACGGGATAAATAAACTTTCTGCTTATAAGTAAATTTAAATCTTTAAAATCGGAGCTGCTGTTAAAATCCAATTCGATATATCCGGGAGTAAGAATGTCCTCATGTTCCATAATTTTCTTTGATAATATCTTGTTGATTGCAACAGCACTTGCCATTACTCCCGAACCGGTATAAGGAATTTTCATCAATTCCAATAGCCCCTGAACGGTACCGTCTTCACCGTATCTTCCATGAAGTGCCAGAAAAGCTAAATTTATTTCTTTTAACTTGCTGTAGAAATTATTTTTAAGGTCAATATATACAGTATCATAGCCCGATCTGAGCAGAGACTGATTAATACTCTTACCGGTTATAAGAGATATCTCTCTTTCTGATGAAATACCCCCGGCAATTACTCCGATTTTAAGCAGCTTCTTTCTCTTTCTTATCTTAAGATCTTTAAATGTTTTTAACATATCTACCATCTTAAAATCCTATCAGCTTTACTTCATATTCCAAATCTATTCCAAATTTATCCATGACCATATCCCTTATTATTTTTGATAGGACAACTATATCCTCCGAACTGGCATTATCATAATTTTCAATAAAATTCGCATGTTTGGCGGAAATGCGGGCACCGCCGTAATTAAAGCCCTTTAATCCGCATTTCTCTATTAATTCTCCGGCAGATTTATAGCTGCTCCTGACATTTTTAAAAAAACAGCCGGAACTCCTTGAACCGGCCGGTTGGGTTGATCTCTTATTCTTTATCCTGCTTCTTATCTCCTTTAATATATTATCCTTTTTTGCTTTCCGTGTTCTCAGTACAGCTCCGGTCAGAGCAACTAATTTAGGGATATGAAAATACCTGTAGCTAAAATCATTTTTTCCCAGAATTCTGGTTTCTTCTTTTACGACTCCGCCTTCATTCGATAAGAAATTTACTTTTTCTATAAAGCTGCAGATATCCTTATTTTTAATACCGCTATTTCCCATAATGCTTCCGCCTACGGTACCCGGTATGCCGGAAAGCTCAGAAAAGTCATATCCCTTAACCGCAGCAGAAACAATAAATTTTAAAAGATTACAGGCAGAACCCGCAATAATTTCATGTTTATTTGTAAAATTCATATAACTGAAATCCTTTCCCAGTTTTATCAGTACCAGGTCAATATCTTTATCACTAAATAAAATATTGGTCCCGTCTCCGATTACTATGAATTTAATCTCATTTTTAATGCAGGTTTCAATTATTTTTTTCAAATCTTCCAATTTATGTGCCACCAGGTAACACAATGCCCTTCCACCTGTTTTTATAGAAGTCAGCTCAGCTGTATTGATGTCAAATATAATATCTTCAATTCCCGTATCTTCAATCGTATTCCTGATTTTATTTCTTTCTATCTGTTCTTTTTTCATAAACTAATCCTGAATTTTCTTAGGATTTTAATATCTCATCGGTAACCCTGGTAATATCTCCGGCACCCATTAACAGGACCATATCATTCTGTCTCATATTAAGTTCAAGGTATTCGGTTACATCCCGCAATTTGGGGAGATAAATTATTTTATCCTTAAAACCGCCATCTATTAAATTATCCACCAGGATCTTACCGGTTATACCCGGTATCGGCTGCTCACCAGATCCATAAACATCAGTAATAATAAGCATATCACTTTTATTAAAGCAGTCATTAAATTTACTTTTAAGATTTGCAAGCCTTGAATATCTATGCGGCTGGAAGACCGTTATTATCCTTTTATTCTTTTTCCATGCAGCAGCTTCCAGAGTTGCCTTCACTTCAGAAGGGTGATGGGCATAATCATCGAAAATTACGGCGCCTTTTTTTTCTCCTCTTTTCTCAAATCTTCTTTTAACACCGGTAAAAAACTTTAATATATCAGCAGCCTTCTGCAGATCAATATTCAAACCGTAACATACAGCAAAAGAAGCCAGGCTGTTTTTAATATTGTGAATACCGGGGACATTTAATTTTACTTTTATTTTCTGAAGCTTTCCCTCCCTGTTTGCAATCAGAGTATAAGAGGAAGTAAAATTAGAAAATTTTATATTCTCGGCATAAATATGTTTTTTCCCGCTTATTCCGTAAAATATTATCCTTCTGCTGCCGGGTTTCAGTAAATTATGAAGGTTTGTTTCATCACCATTCAGTATTATCAGGCCTCCTGGCTTTGTATTGCCAATGAATTTTATAAAGTTTTGCTCTATCTCTTCAATATTTTTATAGAAGTCAAAATGATCCCCTTCGATGTTGGTTACAATGCTTACCAGCGGTTTATATTTCAGAAAGGAGCCGTCGCTCTCACAGGCTTCGGCTACTACATATTCTCCTTTTCCATATCTTGCATTCGATCCCAGCTCATTAAGTTCCCCTCCAACCATTATCACCGGATCGAGCCCCAGCCCTCTAAAAATTAAAGAAATCATAGAGGTAGTGGTAGTTTTTCCATGTGTTCCCGAAACAGCTATCCCCTTTCTGCTGTTAAGGACCCATGCCAGTATATCGGAACGGCTGAGAATAGGGATTTCTTTTTTTCTGGCAGCTTGCATTTCCAAATTATTATCAGGTATTGCTGTGGAATATATAATAACATCCGCTCCCTTTATATTCGCCCCGCTATGGCCGGTGAATACTTTTATGCCTTTATTTTTTAAAGCACTGGTATAACGTGACTCCTTTATATCAGAGCCCGAGACTAAAAATCCCATGCCATGAAGCACCAGTGCTATGGCACTCATCCCTGCTCCGCCTATTCCGATTAAGAAACAACTCCCGGCTTTTTTTAAAATATCATTAGTGTTCTTCAATCCGGTCCTCCATCAGCTTTGAAGCAATTACCTTTGCACTATTGATCCCGGCATCTTCGATTTTAACTTTTTTCATTTCATGGTATTTTTTTCTTCCGCTTTCCATAAGCGATTTTATTATCCCTAATATTTTTTTCCCATCCAGTTCACTGTCTTCGATAAGTACGGCTTTACCCTTCCCGGCTAAAAATTCTGCATTATAAAACTGATGATTGGCAATTGCGTGAGGATAAGGTATAAGTATAGAGGGTATATTTGTCCAGACTATTTCAGATATAGTGTTTGCCCCTGCTCTTGAAATTATAATATCTGATATTCTGTATATCTCATTCATCTCTTTTATATACGGAAAAATTTCCAGAATCAATTTATGCTCGCTGCCGGTAATATTTTTCCTTTTCTTTCTCAATTGATCATAGAAACGGCTGCCGCATATAAGTAAAATCTGAACTTCGCTGTTATATTTAAGATAATCATATAGATTAAAAATGGCATTATTTATTTTTTCAGCCCCCAGGCTTCCGCCAAAGGCAACTATGGTAAATCTCCCTTTCTCAAGACCCCATTTCTTAAAGTCAGGCTTGACCTCTTTAAATTTTCTTACCTGCTCTCTTAAAGGATTCCCGCTAAATATTATTTTGCTTTTTTTTACTTTTAAATACTTTTTTGTTTCCTTAAAACTAATAAAAATTTGCCCTGCAAATTTTGAAAATAGACTATTTAGCCTTCCCGGTATGTAATTTTGTTCGTGCAAGGCTATTTTTCTGCCTGTTAAAATGCTGGCTAAAAAGACCGGAGCACAGATATAACCACCCATACCAAGTATTATATCAGGTTTAAACTTCAATACTATCTTGACTGACTGTAAGAAACCTATACCTAAAGAATAAAGGAATCTGGCTGAATTTAAAATTTTTCCAAAAGCGTTACCGGCCGGGACCAATCCGTATGACTTTACTGACCTGTAATTTATTTCATATCGTGATATAAGTTTTTTCTCCAATTCCCTCCCGGTTCCGATAAAAAGGACCCTGCATATAGGATAATTATGCTTTATGTATTCCACTATTGACAGAGCCGGATACAGATGCCCGCCGGTTCCTCCGGCGCATATTAAAATTCTTTTTTCCTTCAAATCATACCTGCTTAAATTAAAATAAAAAATTACTCATTTCAATTCAATCTTCCGGTTCCGCCTCAACTTCTTCATATCTCTTGGTGCATCTGGATATATTCAACAGTATACCCACACTTATCATACTGACCAGCAGTGAGGAGCCCCCGTAACTGATAAAGGGAAGCGTCAAACCGGTAACCGGAGCCAATCCGATAACCACAGCAATATTAATTATTGCCGGAATTACTACAATACTTATAAGACCCACCGCCATAATTCTGCCAAAATACTCTCTTGTTTTCATACAAATCCTTATTCCAAAAAACATGAATAGAATAAATAAAATTACCGTAAATATGGTACCCACCAGACCCAGCTCTTCACCTATAATTGCAAATATAAAATCTGTATGCGCTTCCGGAAGATAAGAATATTTCTGGACACTGTTACCTAACCCCACTCCTATTATATTCCCCGATCCAAGAGCGATTAAAGACTGCGATATTTGAAAGTTTATTTCTCCGATTTCTTCACTGCCATTAATCAGGGCAACAATCCTTTCGATGAAGGCAAAGATCCTCTCTCTTCTATAATTTTCCAGGAACATATAAATAATTGTTACTGCGGTTCCCATAAGCCCCAGACCGAATAGGTGCTTTAATCTTACCTCACCTGCAAACAAAACTATGAATATAATTAACCCGATAACAATCATGGAACTTAGATCAGGTTCCAGGAATATTAAAATAGCGACTATGCACAAAACTAAAAATGAAGGAAGAATTATGCTCCTGATTCGCTTGTCGATTCTATATTTTCGGTCAAGTCTGTCACAAAAAAAAATGACCAGTGCTATTTTTACAAACTCAGAAGGCTGGATACTGAAAAACCATAAATTCAGCGCCCTTCTAAACCCGCTGACTTCTATCCCAAAACCAGGAATCAGGACCAGGGCCAGCAGCCCGATTGCTACAATCATAATATAATTAGAAAGTCTCTGGTAATGGTGATAATTTATCCTTGAGGCTATAAAAAAAGCTATAAAAGATATAACCCACCATATTATCTGTCTCCTTATGAACCAGTAAGGATCGCTAAAATATCTCTCTCCTATGGAAACGGAAGAACTTGATATCATTATCAATCCGATTATTGATAGTATTAAAGTTAAAATAAACAGAGAATAATACTCTATATTATTTTTTAAAATGTTATATTTCTTATAACCGCTTCTCTTTTCCATATCATGCTATCCTCTTGAAAGTACAAGACCCTTGAACCTGTCTCCCCGCTGCTTATAATCTTTAAACATATCCATACTGGCACAGGCAGGGGACAGTATTAATACTTCTCCCGGACCGGCCACCTCAAATCCTTTTTCAACTGCTGCTTCAAGCGTAGTGCATCTATATATCTTATAGTCACGTCTTCTTCTCACTATCAGCTTATAAATCCTGTGTGCAGCTTCTCCTATTAAAATTAAATTTTTGACCTTTTCATCCAGAGCATCGATTAAATCCGAAAAATCCATATTTTTATCTCTTCCGCCCATAATCAGTGTGATCTCTTTGCCGAAATCATTTATTGCCGCTATAGTGGCATCCGGATTGGTCGATTTCGAATCATTAAAACATCTTATGCCGCCCGTATAACCTAAATACTCCATCCTGTGGTTCAGAGGTTTAAAACTATTGATTGATTTTTCAATGCTATTTTTATCTACATTCATCAGTAGTGCCGGCGCAACGGAAGCCATGGTATTGGAAATATTATGTTTGCCTTTCATGTGTGTATTTTTTATATTTATTTTCCCTCTATTTTTTTTTATCCGGTAATAAATATGATTATTCTCATAGAAAAGATTTGAATTTTCCTCAGGCTTCAGACTGAATTTTACAAACTCCGGCCGCAGTTTTCCCTCTGCGGAAATACGCTCAATTTTCCTTCTTATATACCAGTCATCCATATTGATAACCGACCAGTCATCTGTTTTTTGATTTGAAATCAGTTTCATTTTCAAACTGCCGTAATTTTCAAAAGATTTATGTCTGTCTATATGATCGCTTGTTATGTTCAGTATCACACTTATATGTGGCCTGAACTGATATATTCTCTCCAGTTGAAAGCTGCTGACTTCTATTACCCTGATCAAACCATACTGAGAGTTTCCGCTCTTTTCTTTCATGTCTATAGTATCAATCAAAGGCAGGCCCACGTTCCCACAGACCACGCAATTATTACCGGAACTATTTAAAATTTTTCCTATGAGAGTAACTGCCGTTGTCTTACCGTTGGTACCGGTTACCGCAATTGTCCTTCTCTGTTCCTCATTATCCAGTAATCTCCACGCCAGTTCCAGTTCGCTCCATATCGAGATCCCCTTTTCCTCCGCAGACTTAATCAGCGGCGCATCACCTGGTATGCCTGGACTGGTTATAACCAGTTCCGCTTTTTCTATGATTTTTTCCTCTTTTAATATATTTTTGTCCAGTATTATTTCCAGGTTAAGGTCTTTGGTACGTCCGCAGCCGCCAAATGCATTTTTCAGATCTAAATCAGGATTGCTGTCAATCCCGGTTATAGAGGACTCAAAATCAAGCAACTTTTTTATAACGGATAATCCGGTTTTCCCCATACCTATAACCAGTATATTTTTATGCTTAACCACATCAAGTCTTTTTACCATTTTTTAATCTATAAATTTTAAATAATAGATGAAAAAACCTACGCCGGAGAATAACATACAGGCTATCCAGAACCTTATGATAACTTTTATTTCCGGCCATCCGAGAAGTTCAAAATGATGGTGTATGGGGGCCATTTTGAATACTCTTTTTTTAAAAGTTTTAAACCATATAATCTGTATAATTACCGAAAGCGTCTCAATAACAAAGAGTCCGCCTATTATAATCAGTAAAATCTCCTGTTTTAATATTATTGCAACTGCTGCAATCAAACCGCCCAGCCCGAAAGATCCCGTATCTCCCATAAAAATTTCAGCTGGTGCCGTGTTCCACCATAAAAATCCCGCACATGCGGCAAGGGTCCCGGCGCTTACTACTGCTATGTCTATTCCATATGGGACACCCGGAGGTATGGACCATTCAAAAAAGGCAATAAAGCAAAATACGGCTAAAACAATTGATGAAGCTCCGGCTGCCAGACCATCAAGTCCATCGGTCAAATTGACCGCATTGGTTGTGCTGACTATAACCAGTACGACAATAATATAATACCAGTTCCCCATCTCAAATCTTATATCCGTAAAGGGTATGCTTATATAAGTCCCGATGTTTATTATATATTTGGAGCATAATACAAAATATACGCACACCACAGCCAGGAGCGACAGTTTTACCCACCATCTCAGGCCCAGGGATCTCTGTTTTTTAAGTGCTATATAATCGTCAACAAATCCTATCAGACTGCATAATAACAATACGGAAAGAACAAATATTCCTTCCGCACTGTAAACACCGTGACGGTAGTACTTGACCAGGCTTACGACTATAAATGCGGCCATAGAAGACAGGACAAATATTATTCCGCCCATCGTTGGTGTTCCCGTCTTTACGGAGTGTGTTTTCGGCCCATCAATTCGGATCTTACCGCCTATTCTCTTGCTCCTTTGAAACCTTATAAACAAAGGTGTTATCAGCAGAGATAAAGAACCCCCGATTGTAATCGATAAAAATATCCAAGTCATATGCTATCTTCCACCTATATTAAATTAATAATATCTTCCATTTTATTTGCTCTGGAACCTTTTATCAAAATTAAATCTCCCTCCTTAAGCAGATTATTTATTTCTCCTTCCAGTTCCATTTTATCCCTGAAGTAAAAACATAAACTCTTTTTCTTATTAAAGCTGCCACTCTTCTTATAACCCTCAAATATATTCACGGCAAGATTGCCCAGCGCTATTAGAACATCTACCTTTTTTTCCGATAGGTACTGTCCTATCTCACTGTGGAGTCCGGCAGAGCCTTCACCCAGTTCCAGCATATCCCCCAGTATTGCTATGCTCCTCATATTATTCTTCTCCGAAATCAAGACCAGTGTGTCAATGGCTTCTCTAACTGAAATAGGACTGGCATTATAGCAATCATTTATAATTATTTTATCCTTTTTCCTTACTATTTCCATTCTGGAACCGGAAGCGGCTGCTTCTTCGATTCCTGTTTTAATAACATCTTTGCTTACATTAAAATATAAGCTTATGGCAGCTGCACAGCATGCATTATACAAATTATGGTAGCCTGGTATATTTAAAGCTATATCTATAATCTTTTTATCATGGTTATAAAAATCAAAAGTGAACCTGCCCATCCCGTCCGCTTTTTTTTCTATAAAATTAAATTCAGCTTTTTTATTCCTACCGAATTTTGCGATTTTACACTTAATCTTCTTTTCTATCAAATCACAAAATATGTCATCATTATTTAGAAACAGTATCCCATTGTTCCTATGTAGAATTCCTGCTATTTCTGCTTTGGCCAGAGCTATTTCCCGTAAGTCCTTAAAAAATTCCATATGTGACTGACTTATAAAGGTAATAGCCCCTATATTCAGGTTACATATCTCGGAAAGTATCCCCACCTGACCCCTTGCTCTCATGCCGATCTCGGCAATAAAGATTTCAGTCTGCCTGTTTATTTCAAGGATTGATTTAGATACACCAATTTCAGTGTTATAATTCCCGGGAGTAAATCCGACTTTATGCTCTTTGCTTAATATACTTACTAAAAAATCCTTTGTAGTAGTTTTACCCACGCTTCCGGTTATGCCTATGACAGTCGGATTAAACTTTCGTATATAATTGTATCCGATATTTTCCAGAAATGTTAAGTTATTATCTGATTGAATGATTATTAAATTATTAAAATTTTTAGCTCTTATGCTTTTTTCCCACAGCTTTAACTTTTCTTTATCTTTTAATTCAAATACAAAACCACCGGCACCTTTTTCTAAGGCTTCCGGTATAAAATCGCTGCCATCGTAATTTTCGCCCATCAGAGGAATGAAAAAATCACCTTTACTGATAGTCCTGGAATCAGTAGATATATTGCAGATATATTTTTTAACATTTCCTAAAAACAGGTTCGAACTTGTCCAGGACAGTAAATTTTCTACTTTTATTTTTTCATTCATTTTTCTTAGCGACCCACTCTCTTACTACTTCTCTGTCACAAAATGGTACCCTGTAGCCGTTGAACTCCTGGTAATCTTCATGACCCTTTCCTGCTATTATGACCACATCATTTATACCTGCCATCCCAAGAGCTTTAAATATGGCTTTCCTTCTGTCGGTTTCTTTCATATATTTCCTGCTGCCGGATTTTACCATGCCCTCTTCTATCATTTTTATTATCAAACCCGGCTCTTCTGTTCTTGGATTATCAGAGGTTATTATAGTAAAATCCGCCTGCTGCCCTGAAATGCAGCCCATAACTTTTCTTTTTTGTTTATCGCGGTCGCCTCCGCATCCAAAAACCGATATGACCTTCCCTCCCGGTTTTAATAATTCAGCTGCGGTCTTAAGTACATTCTCCAGGCCATCCGGAGTGTGAGCATAATCTACTATTACATTTGG
>CAZBSE010000003.1:0-92849 GCA_964494385.1 uncultured Actinomycetota bacterium
GGGAAGAATGGTAATAATAAAAGCAGCCGAATGGCTTGTAAAGGTCAACTATACGGGAAAGTATTGAGCTTATCCATCTGCTGTACTCAGGGAAAGCATCGGCCAGTTCCTTTAGGACCCCCTTTTCAAATAATTCATAATAAACTATTATGCTTCCTTCTGCGCCTATATGATTTTTTAAATTGGAAAGCAGTTCCTTTCTTGGGTCCTTGCTGCTTTCAGCCAGGAAATCATAGTGGGCCGGCTGGCTGTCAATGGAATCAAGCACATGTATGGAATACTGAAAAGGAATCCTCTGGTAAGGTTTTATGCCTTCATATAAAGGGATGGCAGTAGAAAAGGTCTCAAAATCAAAGAAATACAGTGGATATTTCAGGCTTCTTATAAATTTTGATATCTCGCCCCTGTTTATCTCTGGTCCTTCTTTTTTCGCACACTCAAGCTGTATCTGCTGTTTTAAATTCAAATCATAGCTATCGGGAATATCTTTTATGGAAAGAATTCCTTCGTTATAAAGTTGTGCCGCCTTGTCTTTGTTTCCATACAGTTTAAAGATATGATTGTCCGGTAAAAATCCCCAGCACTTTTCCTTAAGCGGGCAAACGTAGGGTTCGCTGCATCGTTTTCCAATGGCAGCCTCCGGCGGGTTTTTACCGGCCGCAATTTTTATCATCTCTTCAATCCTGCCTTCTATCCCCTTGCTTATCTCCCCTACTTCCGCCGTAATATCAGTCTTTTTAAATAATTCCCGTAGATTAATCTCCCCTTTTCTAACATACTGATTATTTATATGGACAAGATAGCATTTTTTAATATTGATCCCTGCCTGCTCAAAACAATATTTCTGGAAAGAAACGTCATGGATATATTCCTCTTTTAACCGAGTAGAGCTTTTAACTTCAACAATATCCCATCCGTCAGTACCCGCCGGCACAAGCATATCCGTTCTGCAGTATATATTCCTGGAGCTGCAGCTGGCTTCATAAAGCGGCCTTCTCTCGGACAGCAATTTAAAAGTGCTTTCCAGCTGCGACTTTATATCTCCCATCTTTTCTACATCAATTCCCTCAGGATAAAGTTTTCTGGCATATTCTCCCACCGTCAGCCCCTGCCTGAAAATATATCGGGTCACAAAATCCGGCGGAGGTATCTCTTCCCTTGCATTAACCTGATACCAAAAAAACCTGGGGCACTGCAGCCCCGCCATGTATTTCGATTTTGATATGATTATTCTTCTTTCCATAGCACCGGCCCATTTAGTCAAATTCTTTATAAATTTCCCCGAAGTTTATTCCCGAAATTACTTTTGATCTGTATTTCTGGCCCATTTTTTTTCTGGCATAAATAAGGCTTTCATTTTTTATGCCGTTTTTTAATGCCAGATATGCTTCGATAAAAGCAGCCAGGTCATCGGCTGCTTTAACCAGTTTTCCATTTCTGCTGCCGGTTTCTGAAAATTCATTTTCTGTAAACATCCTGATATCGCTATGCCAGCCTTCCGGAATCAATTTATATATTTTTTTCTCCATCTCTTCAATCTCATAATCTTTTATGAGTTCATCAAGCCCCTTTACCGATTTTTTCACAGGATTAATTACATCCCTGGTCAAAACCTCGGGAAGATCGTGAAAGAGCCCCGTAAAGTAATTGTTTATACAATTTTTTCTTTCCAATCCCGCCGTATAAGAGAATAGATACGAAAATATGGCTACAATCAGCATGTGCCCCAGTACAGAAGTTTTTGGAACGCGGTAAAGATGGCTCCATCTTTGCTGAAAACGCAGCTGTCCGCATATATTGGCAAAATCCAGCAAATTTTTCTTTTTGGTAAAAATTTTCATGCATCTCAAACCACTATATTTATCCTGTTCCCTGGAAATGCTTTCAACAATCTCCTCTGTCAGGTAGACCCTGGGATTGGATAATTTAATTATGTCAAATTCCCACTTCGTCACATAAAAATGCGCTCCGCTTACTATCTTTCTTTCAAGAGTATCCTCTTCTTCCAGAAGATACTTTTTAAAATGTGAGTTAAATTCCTCTCCTACCTGTCTGGTGAAAGGGCTAATCCTTTCAAACACCCATCTATTTAGCTTTTCATATTGCTGTCTGTCTTCCCTGATCCTGTAAATAAGGGGAGGCTTCAGGTCAGTTAGAATAATTCTCTTTAAAAATTCAAACAGCCCGTCCTCTATCAATTCAATCCAGTTAATCTTGCCGCCCATATCCTGTTCACATTTTGACAGAATATAGACCACTATCATTTTATGGGCTTGCTTGTCCAGTTCTGTAAGTTCAATGGTGCGGATCTGGTCGTTCCATCTCTGCATGCCTGCAGCTTCATAAATTTTAACCAGAAGCGATTTTTTTATCATATTGACTATCGTGTGTCCCATGCACAACAAATTTAATGCTAACCACGGGCAAAAAGCTTATACTTTTATTAGCCTTAATCAGTGTATATCATAGATACTAATTCTTCAAATGAAAATTAGTCATTTATTATGATAAAATTTTACCGATATGCTATAATTTTAATTCTTTTGATCTGCTGTAAAAAATTTTTACAGCATGTAATTTTAGTATATTATTTTTAATTATAACTGATACAAAATGGATAGGTTAGCTACAATCAAAACATTCAATTCCAGAATTGAAGCAGAAATAGCAAAAAGCTACCTGGTAAGCTGCGGTATTAAAACCGAAATATCTGCCGATGACGCGGGTCAGAGCATTACTTCCCTTCAGAGTGTAAGGGGAGTAAAACTGCTAACCCTACAAGTCAATCTTGTAAAAGCCAGGCAGCTGCTTGAGAAAAAGCGCTAGCCCTATGATTAATGTTAAAAATCAATCCAAAAATTTTAACAACATCCGTATAAGCAGCTTAAAATTGGAGGATTTGCAAAGCTTTATTAAGATAGAATTTGATGCATTTTATGAAAAGTTAAAATTTATATTCAGCAGCAGAAAAGACGCCGCACTCAATATCATCACAGAAGAGATTACTGCAAACATCGGTACGGGAAGATATTATAATGCCAGAATGGATGATAAAATGGTGGGGATAATTGAGATTGTAACCAGAGAAAATATTAAAGCACATAACAGAAATTTTAAAACCTACGTGAGGTACCTGGGTTTTTTAAGGGCAATTAAAGCATTCGTGTTAAATCTTTTGGATACTCCCAGACTGGACGGCAGTACTGTTTATATTGATAATGTGGCGGTGGATATAGATAACAGAAGGAAAGGTGTGGCCCGGATTATGTTATCTTTTGTGGAAGATTTTGCAAAAAGGCATGGAAAGAATGCATTGACTCTCTGGGTAGCTGCGGCAAATAAAAGTGCTTATGGCCTTTATAAAAAATTCGGCTTTAAAAATATGGTTACCAGATCTTCCCGGATAGCAGAAAGGCACTTCCGATACAGAGACTGGGTATATATGAAAAAAGAAATCTAACTGTCTTTTTAATGTTTAGCTATAAAAGACTTTATTCCCTCTATGTAAACTTCTTTCGATTCCAAATAGCTGCTGTTATGGGGGCCGTTTATCTTTAAAAAATATTTGGGTTTATTTGCAGCGTTATACAATTTTATTGCATGAGAGAATGGAATATAATCATCCCCTTTGCTATGTATTATCAGTACCGGGATCTTTACTCTTTTTAAATAATCGGCAGTAGGATATTCAAACTTGAAAAATTTCCTTACCGGCAGATAAGGATATATCTGGGCAGCAACGTCCTTTATAGCGGTAAAGGTAGACTCCAGGATCAATGCCCTTGCTTTTACCTTTCCGGCCAGCCGGGCCGCAATAGGTCCCCCAAGGGACCGTCCAAAAATTATAATGTCTCCGGGACTTATTTTCTTAATCGTGGTCAAATATTCCCATGCTGCTTCAGCATCAAGATAGGTGCCCTTCTCGGTAGGCCTGCCTTCGCTCTTACCGTATCCCCGGTAATCAATAATAAAGGTTGACAGCCCCAGTTTACGGCAGAAATAATCCACAAACGGAAGCCTGGTTGAAATATTACCGCCCTTTCCGTGTAAAAACAGTACAACGCCTTTATGATCCCTTGCCGGTACAAACCAGCCCGAAAGGTTTGTGCCGTCGGATGCCTTGAACATAATCTCTTCAAAATACAGCTTGATGCTGAAAGGGGTGGCCAGTATCTCCCTTCCGGGACAAAACACGGAATAGGTCTGGGTTGCAAATTTGTAGGCAGCGGAAAATAAATATATAATTCCAACCGCTGCTATAATAAAAACAAACCCTATAAATACTCTTTGATATATCATCTCTTCCTAATATTCCTGATTAAACCTATCCACTATATTATTATAACAGTCAAACAAGGCGTTTACAGCATCTATAAACATATTATGCCGGCTGTCGTAGCAGCTGTAATCCACGCTTTTCATACATTCGATCTGCTCTTGCTTGTAAGTGTTAATATCATGGCTTACGGCTATCAGGTTGTTTCTGTCTGCTGTATAGCTTTCAGGATAATCAGTGCCCTCCAATACCCGGGAGAGCTCTTTTAGTCTTAACAGGAGGGCTTCTTCCAGGGCAATTTCCTGGGGATCATTGAATATCCAGTCTTCAGGGTGCAGTGAACTATTGTGGTTTATGGCAACTTCATATGCACCAAGTATATAACCAACTTCCTTCAGGAAATCTTCTTCAGCTATTACACCGATATCTTTCAAGCTCAAACCGCTGACACTATAGGTTACCTCCTTTTTCACATCCGGCTCTATGCTTCCCTTCCAGGAATAATGAAGCCCTATGGGGCAGAATTTCTTGCCATCTATATCAAGGCTTTTATAAAACACCCCGGACCCCTTATAAGTTTCCATATTAAGATAATAATTATAGGCCATAAATCCGCTTTCCGCAGTTATATCTATTGGGACCCATCCATATCCCGGAAGTTTTATTTCTACCCAGGCATGTCCGTATGGCAGCTGGCCGTCTCCTTCCATTAATATACCCAGTACCGGCACTCCCTGTACAAATCTGGCAGGGATTCCCGCCGCCCTGCATAATGCCGTATAAAGTATGGAATAATCGGTACATACACCTTTTTCCTGCCGTAGAATATCCGAAGCATAAAAGTAACCATATTCCTCTCTGCCTACTCTTTCCTCATCATACGTAAGATTATCGCATACAAAATCATATAACTTTTCAGCAATAACCAATGGGTCGGTTTCTGCCCCGACGGTGGTTTTAACCGTGGATTTTATTTCACGGGAGTCGCTATTTATATAATACTCGCTGCCGGTGTACATTAATAAATCCTCGTCTCCGGAATAATATGAACCAGGTTCATATAGCATATCCGCATATTCATACTCATAAAGAATTACATCACAATTAACATAAACATTGGCTGACTGGCCTACAGCAAGATTCCCCAGGTTAAACCTGGCAATTAAATTATAATCATCGGTGTATAGGTCATCTGTTTCTTTATAGTTTGACTCGCGGTTTTTTATAACCTGAAACGGCTGATAGGTCTGGGGTATCTCAACAAGGTACATAATATCCTCTATCTCAACCGGGCCGTTATTTGTAATGATATATTCAATGCGTACTTCCGCCTCGTGGGCACTGTTTTTTATGATATATTCACCGGGTTCCGTTACATAAATTATTCTTGAAACAGCGGTAGATTCAATTCCGTCATGAGCCGTAAGGACAATATTATATTCCCCAATGTTTTCAAAGATATAATAAACTTCTTCTCCGGATAAAGTGTTTATATCCCCTATCTGCCATTGGTAACTTAAGATATTTCCATCTGCATCGGTTGAATCCGAAGCAGACAAATACACCGGGTTCCCTGTCGTAAAGTAATTATCTCCGGAATTCTGCTGATGTATTTCCATAACTGCTATAGGTGCTTCATTATCCGTTTTCTGATTTACTGCGCTTTCATTGTCCTCTGATTCTCCCTCTGTACCATTCTGGCCTTCATTCGAATTCCCTCCGGTCAGGCTTTCAAAAATAGAACAGCACCCCGTTGTAAAAATTAAAGCAATTATAATTACGCCGGCCAATATCAAAAAAATTACTTTTTTTATCATTTAATTTTCAATGATTTCTTTTTTACTATTTTAATTTCCTATAAATTTCTTGGCTAATGCTTCTGCAACAAAGGCTACTGCGAATAATATGCTTACCACGATCATCAGCGGATGGAGGTCCTTAAATCTTCCCCTGAACAGCTTTATCAGGGTATAGCTTATAAAACCAAATCCTATTCCATATGATATACTGTAAGTAAAAGGCATAATAATTATTGTCAAAAAGGCCGGTATGCCTATTTCATAATCCTTGAAATCAATTTTACTCATTACAGTCATCATCAAAAACCCAACCACAATCAGCGCGGGGGAAGTAACAGGATATTTATAAATTCCCTCTGCTATCTCCACGCCTCCGCCAATTACAGCAATCAGAGGAGCAAAAAATATGGAAACCAAAAATAAAAACCCGGTCACAGTAGGCATTATACCGGTCCTTCCGCCATCGGAAACGCCTGATGCGCTCTCGATATAAGTTGTTATGGAACTGGCGCCAAACAGACCTCCTGCAACTGCTGCCAGGGAGTCTATTAAAAGCACCCTTCTCAAATTAGGGAGGCTGCCCTTTTTATCCAGCAGTCCGGCTTCTCCTCCTACTCCTATAACGGTACCCATGGTATCGAAGAAATCAGTCATAAACAGGGCAAAAATCATTACCAGCGCAGCTACGTTCAACACTCCCTTGCTCCATACGGCTCCTACTAAATCTGCCTGGAAAAAAGTTGCAAAGCTTGCCTTTGTTGGAACACTTATAAATTCCGTAGGAATAGGTATTACTCTAAACGCCATTCCTGCAACAGCCGTGCCTATAATTCCGAGCAGAATACCGCCCCTTATCTTGAATGCAACAAGTATTGCCGTTAGCACCAATCCGAATGCTGCCAGCTGTGTATAATGAGCAGTGAAGTTACCAAGTTTTACTGCAGTTGCAGGGTCCATATCCACAAAACCTGCCTGCTGCGTTCCGATAAATGCAATGAATAGCCCGATTCCCACACCAATAGCATACTTTAATCCCATCGGTATGGCTCTCATTATCATGCTCCTGAGACCGGTAAGCACCAGAATGGTTACAATTATCCCCTCGATTACTATAATTCCCATTGCCTGCTGCCAGCTTAGTCCCAGTCCAAACACAATAGTAAATACTACCACTGCATTGATTCCCATTCCTGACGCAAGTGCAAAAGGGGTATTGGTTAAAACTCCCATCAGTACGCTCATTATCCCCGCACCAATACAGGTAGCAATAATTGCCGCCTCGAAAGGAATCCCTGTAGCGCCGCCAGAAGAAAGAATTGCCGGATTGACAAAGATTATGTAGGCCATGGTCATAAATGTTGTTATTCCGGCAACAATTTCCGTTCTAACGGTTGTATTCCTTTCCTTGATTTTGAAATAACGCAAGATACACCTCCTTGTCCCATTGTTATCAAAAACATTCAAATAATTTAAAACTGCATTTTGAGTTTTACAAAATAATCAATAAACGATAAAATTTATAAATTATGGAAGTAATAAGAAATTTCTTCACACTGGAAAATATTGGCTCTCTTCTTGAAACCATATACATCTGGCTGGAAGATTTACTTTTAAAAGTTTTTGGTAAAATAGGATATGAACCTCTAAGGAATTTGCTTACCAATCCCTGGTTCTGGATAATTCTGCTGGCATTATTTTTACTCAGTATCATTTTCAGAAGAAGATAATTGATTGTTCTCGTCATCAACTTTTTCCCCACCCAAAAATGTTTTAGCCGCCCAGATAATAAAAACAATAATTAAAAGTACGGCTGTTATAAGAGCTGCAAAAGCTCCGGGATTATTTTTTATTTTTTCGGCGGCCAGAGATAACCTTGAATTACTTTTTTTAAAGTAATCCATAAATTTCTCGTCCAGTAATTTTTCATCTGATTTTTTTATATGAGAAATTCTGTCAATTATCTTTTCATCCATATTCCCCGAGGGCTTTATTACCGTATTTTTTACAATTTTTAAGTATTTATTTATATTGTTCATAAGGAAAATCCTAAAATGTTCAATATTATAGATTAAAATTTTTTTCTTTTGTTTCAATTCGTTTTTTCATTACTTTTCAACCCTTATTTTCTCTTTTATCATTTTTCTTGCCCGGTGTATGTTTGTTTTAACCGTGCCTATTGGTTTACCGGTCAGTTCTGCAATTTCTCTATAGCTATAATCCTGCAGATCCCTTAATATTAAGGGTATCCTGTAATTTTCATCAAGGTTTACTACTATTTTCAGCACTTCCTTTACTGTTTCCTTATTAAAAAAACTCTTTTCAAGATTCTGGCTGAACTTGGTAAAAACAACCTCATAATCTTCAGTCATTTTATCCAGGCTAACCTTTCTGTCTTTTATTTTTGAACGCAATCTCAGCTTGTCAATGCATGTATTTACGGTAAGTTTTCTTATCCAGGTTTTAAAACTTGAAAGCCCCCTGAAGCCCTTAATAGACAGGTATACCTTTACAAATACCTCCTGGCTTACATCCTCTGCCTCATGCGTGTCTCTTAATATAAAAAATGCAGTGGTATAGACATATTTTGAGAATCGTCTGACCAGGTCTTCAAAAGCAGCTTTGTCACCCTTTTTTGATCTTGCCACCAGTGTTTTTTCATCTGCTTCCCTGTATTTGCTTTTACTATTATTTTTATCCAATATTCTCTTTCTCCTGTTTCGCTCCGCTCTTCTCACATCCTAAACTGCAGGGACTTCGATCAATTTGACCGTAACAGCTAAATATCCCCCATTTCTATATACTTTAACCGCTACTTCATCTCCTATATTATGTTTAAGAATCTGAGCAAACAGCTCATATGGATTACTAACCTCAACACCATCCATTTCGACAATCACATCGCCAGCTTTTATTCCTGCCTTTTCTGCAGGATATCCCTGGGAAACACTATTGATGTATACTCCAATTACATCGGTAGTGTTTTCAGACATTTCTATACCCATAAATGGAATTCTTGCTCTCCCGAATTCAATAATCTGATTTGCGATATTGACCACCGTATTGCCGGGAATAGCAAACCCAATACTCGTCCCTGACGCTGCCAGGGTATTAATTCCTATTACCTCTCCATTTGAATTTACCAGTGGGCCGCCACTGTTTCCTGGATTTATGGCTGCGTCGGTTTGGATTAAATTAACCGGAATCGTAATATCTCTTCCCTTGGCACTTATTACTCCCATGGTAACAGTTTGGTCAAGACCATAAGGGCTGCCTACTGCAATAACCATATCTCCCACACTTATATCATCTTCTGAACCGAATTTAGCAGCTAACAAGCCGTCTGCTTTTATCTTTATGACTGCCACATCAGTTTTTTCATCCGCTCCTTTCAGAGTCGCTGGGTAATTGCTGCCATCATATAGGGTAACCACGAGTTTCTCGGCATCTCCCGCTACATGATTATTGGTTATAATATATCCATCTTTAGTATAAATCACCCCTGAACCTATTCCTTCTTGTTCCTGTGTCTGCCCAAATATATCTGTAGTCTTTATGGTCACTTTTATATTTACTACCGAAGGTGTTATTTCTTCAACAACTTTACTTATTGCATCGTTAAATTCACCAAGCAAAAGTCCTCCCACAGCATTTGCTTCTACTTCATTCTTGGTAGGCTGCTGCTCAGGAGTGGTCCGTTCTTCAATTCCTGCATTTCCCTTAAATAAATCTGCAATGGTAACCTTATTCACCGCAGCCAGAATACCCAGCATGCTTGTTCCGCCCACAATAAAAAATATTATGGCAATTATTACTATTATGAGACCTCTTATAAAAAAAGATTTAATACCATTTCCCTTGTTCATCTCTTAACTCCTCTGACTTTTTATATATTAATTATTCATTCACCTTCACCGGCTTCGTCTGCCTCGGAGGGGCCGCCCGTTTTTTCTATTAAAATCTCCTCTGATCTTAACCTCAAAGCATCTTCCTGAATCTTTAATGCTGCATCCTCCGGCAGGATATCTCCCGATATGACATTTTTAACATTGTCCCTTATAGCATCTCTTATTACCATTATAAGTTTTTCGTAAGGTTTACCCCTGCACAGCTCAGCCTGCTGAAAAGCACCATTAACTATATCATCGTTTCTTACGACTGCGCTGCTGGCAAGGCTCTTTAAAACCGGCAAAGTTTGTGTAGTCGAATTCCAGTCCAATTGTACTTCCTCGGATAACATATACGTTATAAATTCATTTAAAGCTTCTAACTCATTCCCATAACAATTCACGTTTATCATAAACCCAAGACCCGAAATCAGAGGTGTGGGATATTCATCTCCCTGATAAACCAACGGTATTTTTGATACCCCAACATTCAATCCTTCCTCCTGATATTCTTCAATTGAATTAACGTTGTCTATAATCATATGCGCATTTCCGCTCTTGAATAGGTCGCTT
This sequence comes from uncultured Actinomycetota bacterium, assembly GCA_964494385.1. Classification (GTDB taxonomy): domain Bacteria; phylum Actinomycetota; class Humimicrobiia; order Humimicrobiales; family Humimicrobiaceae; genus CAZBSE01. Next base: position 10,533 of record CAZBSE010000003.1, read on the forward strand.
ATCTCGCCATATTCCATACCGGAAGGCAGAATTCTTTCCTCATTATATATATAGTTTAAAAATTCTAGAGCCTTTTCAACAGCTTCTATATCCAGAGCAAGCGAATCAGTGTTATAATCAACTATCCAGCCGGAATATCCTCCTATAAACGGGATCACCCAGTCCGGTTCACTGGCATCCATTAAAAATCCATAGGTTTGCCGTGTGAAATCATTTACGCTGCTGCAGTATTCAATTACTTCATCAAAACTCCGGGGGGGGTCATTTATCAGATCCCTGTTGTACAAAAACACTAAAAAATCAAGACTCCTGAAGGGAATTATATACTTCCTGCCACTATACTCAGAAATTTCTACCAGGCCGTTCAGAATTGAAGAATAATCAAATTCGTTTTCTTCGTCGCTTATTTCCTTTAATACATTTCCCGGAGCAAGCCTATGAACACCGTCAAAATCTATAAGCAGCAGTTCGGGGCCCGATCCGGCAAGGCTGGCTGCTTCAAACTGGTCCTCCAGTTCTTCCCGGTTTCTAAAGTGCCTGGTCTCCATATTGATATGCTCGTTTTCTGCCATAAAATTTTCCACGCTATTTATAAGGGTGATCCTCTCTCTTGGCTCGATATAGTCCCAGAGGGTTATGTGGGTTGTAATCATATTTTTGGACTCCAGGTCCCCTTCCCCGGTCTCTGCTTTTTCCTCTGCAGATAGCTCGCCTTCTAATCCTGTCTGAAAATCCAGCAGGTCGCAGGATGTAACACTGATTAAAAGAAACAAGGATAGAATGGCAAGCGGTACCATTAATTTTATAATTACCTTTCTTATAATTCCTATAGCAGTTTCAGCCATCGTTCACCTCGGTCTCTCGATATTAACTACACTTTTGTCAATTATATTATAAATATAACTTTCAATCTATATTAAAAACCATAAATAGCAGCCGCCGGATAAACAATTATTTTTTAAAAAAAGATTCCCCCCGAAAACCGCGGCGGTTATCTTGACTATTAATAAAAAATATTAAATTTGAGCGTTTTAATATAAAAGTAAATCTTTGACGGCTTGTATCTTTTTATATCTGCTTTAAATTAAATAATATATCAACAAATTTATATTTCTTTTTTTTATAAAAAATTATAAAATTTTGTAAAGATTCAAATATAGGGGGTGGCTCCGATGAAGGCTCTGGTGTACGATAAGAGTAAAAAAGAATTACTGGAAAAAATTACTTTTAAGGGTATCCCCCCTTATATAAATAACGCCGAATACCTTATATGGATTGATATCGAAAATCCCAGCAGGGATAACATGCAGTTTTTAAGGGATCATTTTCATTTCCATCCCCTGGATATAGAAGACTGCCTTAGCGTTATTGAAAGACCAAAATTAGATGAATACGATGACTACTTCTTTTTGGTTCTGCATATACCTTTTTACATAAAGCAAACCAGAAGGCTTGTACCTTTTAATGTAAATATATTTATCGGAAATAACTTCCTGATAACCATACACCGCGGATTGTGCAAACCAATACAAAATGCGTTTGACTACCTGACCAAAAATCATCAAATCCTTGAAAAGGGATCCGGTTACCTTTTGCATAAAGTAATAGACTCGCTTATTGATCATAATTTTCCTATCTTGAATAAAATTTACAGAAATATACAAAGTGTTGAAGATGCTATCTTTAAAAAAGCAAGCAGCAAGAATGTCAGGGATATACTTCTTATCAGAACCAATATATTAGCCTTCAGAAATATAATTTTTCCGCAAAGAAAATTGCTTAAAACTCTGGAGATTAAAGATATGGACTTCCTGATAGAAGCCCTGGAGGTTTACTTCAGTGACCTGGTGGACCATATAGAGAAAATCTGGGACACCCTTGAAAATTACAAAGAACTGATAGAGGGAATGCACGACGCCCACCAATCACTATTATCCAATAAGATTAATGATATAATGCGAATACTTACCATCTTTTCTGTGATAATTCTTCCCCTTACTCTAATATCCGGAATTTATGGAATGAATATTGTTCTTCCCCTGGGCAAAAATGCTTTCGCTTTTATTATAATCGTTGCTGCCATGATTATAATATCCATAGGAATGCTGATATACTTCAAGCACAAGGACTGGATATAAAATTAAACAGGCACTTCTATTTCATCTTCAAAAAATACTTCAAATCTGTAATGGGTAAATTCCGGCAGGTACTCATCAAGAAGTACCTTTAAAACAAACTCCTGCTCCTGCCCGCGGTTCATTTCTTCTCTGGGCAGGTGACAATTCTTTATAAATACTACCTGGTTTTTATCATTAAAAAAAGTGCAAAAAAGCTTCAGGTTCCCTATTTTCCTTTCTCCCAAATTAATAACCTTGCCTTCGATGATTAAAAAGTCCCCCTCATAGTGATAGCTTTCATTTTCAACAATGGGGTTTCCCTTAAATCTTTCGTAATAATCTTTGTAATCAATACCTATCTTTACCATGGATATATCTATATACTTCTCTCTTTCTGTCAGGTAATAACAAAAGGGCAGCCTGCTTCCCCCTCTGAGGTAGTTGGCTGCGGCAGGGATGCGCGCCGATGTTATTACATCTCCTGATTTCCCGTAGAAATCGAGGGTTATTTCTATATCGGTTTTATTTACCTCTGAAACATTTTCTACTTCTCCAAGTATAATCAGGTCCTGGTAAATATCCAAATACAGATAGCAGTTTTTGATTGTCACATCAATAGAACTTGTTTTTTCTATTTTTATTTTTTTATAATCAAATAAATAAAGGATTTCTTTCGCATCAGTATTATCGCCTTCCGCGGCCTGCCCCGTTGAATCACCTTCCGGCCCGCAGGAAGCTAAAAAGGTAAATGACATAAAAAAAATGATTAAAAAAATAGCAAAAATACCGGATGTGGCCCTTCTCTTTTTAACACTGGTCATCTCTCTCCACATGATCCTCTTCGTTTGTGATTACATTTTTGCTGTTTACGTAAACTATCTTCGGCCGGTAATCCGCCGCTTTTTTCTGGTTTATATTTACAAAGGATAAAATTATAACTTTCTCACCCTTCAGTATCCTCCTGGCCGCTGCTCCGTTTAGACAAATCTCGCCGCTGTTTTTTTCGCCCTCTATTACATAAGTTTCCAGTCTTTCTCCGCTGTCCAGGCTTACAACCAGTACCTTTTCATAAGGAAGCATCATCGCATGTCTCATTAAATCGCTGTCTATGGTTATGCTTCCCATATAATCAACCTTTGCGTCGGTTACCGTGGCCCCGTGAATCTTGCTTTTTAAAATACAAATCAGCATATTGCTTCCCCCTTCATTTATATTAACCATCTGCCCGGGTCTAATAATATATCTTACTGCTTCCTGGTTCTTATAATCATATTATCAATAAGCCTGGTCTTTCCTATCCATATTGCTGCTGCGGCCAGCACGCTTTCCTGTTTTCTGCCGGTCTTTACTATTTTCTTAAGCGTTGCCGGATCTCTAAATTCAAAATAGTCCACACTTTTTACATACGCGTTCTTTTTTATTCTCTTTAAGGCCTCTCTTCTTATCCCTTCAAGATCTTTCCTGCCGCTTTCAATCATATCCCTTGTTTCGTTCAGGCTCTCATACAAAATAACGGCATTTTCCCTTTCTTCTCCGGACAGATACTCATTCCTGGAACTTATAGCCAGGCCGTCTTTTTCCCTTATGGTGGGACCGGTTATAATTTCTATATCAAGATTCAGATCTTTAACCATCTTCTTTATTATTATAATTTGCTGATAATCCTTTTGCCCAAAATAAGCTTTATGCGCCTTTACAATATTAAACAATTTTATAACCACTGTGGTCACGCCTTTAAAATGACCGGGCCTATGCTTTCCACACATAATTTTACCCAGTTCTTTTACCTCCACAAAAGTTTTATACCCGGGGGCATACATGTCGCTGGCCTCAGGATAAAATATGTAATCCACTCCTTTCCTCTCCGCCAGAACACTGTCTCTCTCTATGTTTCTGGGATAATTATTGTAATCTTCGTCCGGACCAAACTGGGTTGGATTTACAAAAACACTCATAAACACTTTATCGCAATCTTTTTTTGCCATTCCGATAAGACTCAGGTGCCCCTGGTGCAGAGACCCCATGGTGGGAACGAATCCAATCTTATATCCCTTCTTCCTGAGGCAGCTTGCCGTTGACTTGCATTTATCTATTTTTTTGATTATTTCCATTACCGGGCTTTCGGTTTATATGTAAAAACTTACAGATAAATTAATTATTTGATTCAGTAGGAATCAGTAGGAATGTTCTCTTGCGGGAAATTCCCCGCTTTTTACCTCTTCAATGTATTTTTTATAACATCTTTTCATCTGTTTGCCTAATTCGCCGTACCTTTTTGAAAATTTTGGTTTGAATTTTTCAAAAAGCCCCAGCATGTCATGTGTCACAAGTACCTGACCATCACAATCCACCCCGGCGCCTATTCCAATTGTGGGGACGTTTATCTGTTTGGTTATTTTCCCTGCAAGTTTTGCAGGAATCTTTTCCAGCACTATTGAAAATACCCCTGCTTTCTCGAGGCCCCTGGCATCCTCCAATAATTTTGAAGCCTGTTCGTTGTCCTGCCCCCTTACTCCATAACCGCCCAGCTTATAAACCGACTGCGGGGTTAATCCCAGATGTCCCATAACAGGGATCCCTGACCCAACAATTAATTCTATGGTGCCGTAAATCTCCTTGCCTCCTTCAAGCTTTATGGCTTCAACGCCGGATTCCTTTAAAAACCTTCCCGCATTTCTTACTGCTTCCTCCCCGCTTGCCTGATAGGACATAAAGGGCATATCGCCTATAACCATGGCCCTTTTAACTCCCCTGGTAACTGCTTTGCAGTGATGGATCATCTCATCCATTGTAACCGGGATGGTATTTTTATACCCAAGCAGTACATTACCAACGGAATCCCCTACCAGTATTAAATCTATGCCGCTTTCGTCCAGCTGGGATGCCATAAGACAATCGTAAGCGGTAAGCATGGTAATCTTTTCGTTTTTTTTCTTCATCTCTATTAGATCGTTAGTCGTAACTTTTTTTACATCCATACCCTTCCCTTCTACTCTTCGAGTATTTTCTTAAGTTTTTCCATGGTGCTTTTACTTATCCATTTATTCCCATATGCGACCCTGCTGGTCTCTGCGCCCATACTTCTGTATAATTTAACATCTTTCTCTGTAAAATATTTATTAAAATTATCCATATGCTCTTTAATTGTGCCTATATCTCCTCTGGCTATGGGGCCGGTCAGGGACTTCTCCGTTCCCATCTTCTTTATATTGCCGATTGTCCCCTCGATCAAACCCATTAAACCCTTTAAAGAATCCTCCGGTTTTATCCCAATTTTCCTATGTATAACTACTGCGTAATTAATAAGAGAGACAAGATAATTAGAGGCCACACATGCCGCAGCGTGGTAAAGAGGTTTCTTGTCGTCTTCTACTTCTATTGATAAGCCGCCTAATTTCTCCACTAAAAGCTTTGATGCTTTTTTTGATTTTATACCGGAACAGGTAATACCAAAAACAGTTCCCTTCAGTGTTTTGATGGCTTCCTGGATAGAAGCAAAAGATTTCAATGGGTGTATTGATGCTGTTTCGGCACCGGCACCGGCCGCTGAATCCAACGCTTTTAGCGATTTGGATCCGCTGAAATGAATAGCATAGTAATTTTTATAATCTCTATTACTGTCTCCAAAAATTTCTCCGCACACGCTGCTTATACTATCGTCCGGTGTGCATATTAATATACAATTAGCCATTGCCGCCGCCCTCAAGTTTTCCCTGGTAAAGTCAATACCTGCAGCCCTGCTGCCCAGGATTTTCTTAGCTCTGTTTAAGGATTCCGAAGACCTTGAGGCTATTGCCTTTAGCCTGATGCCGGGAACATTTCTTTTTGCAAGAGTATAACTTATTGTTGTTCCCAGTCTTCCCGCTCCAATGATGCATAAGTTTAAATAAATATTTTTATTCATAATATTATTACATCTATGTCTCTTCTTCTCTCCCGGGCCGCTAGGATACCCTGATTGGCATTAGCAGGTAAACCAAATTTTTATTCTTCTCTGATTGCAACAGGATTGGCTTGAGTGGTTCCTCTATTGATAATATTATATTTTTATCTTCAATTATATTTATACCGTCTATCAGAAATTCGGGGTTAAATGCCGTTTCTATTTCCTCTTCCCCATACGAAACCTCAAATTCTTCGCTGGAACTTCCTACTTCCTTTATATTCATTGAAACCGTTACCCTGCCCTTGTTAAAGTTTAGCCTGATGGGTATATTGTCCTGAGATATAGATGAAATCCTTTTTACAACCTCCAGAACCCTGCTTCTGTCCAAGATTATATTGTGTTTAAAACTTTTAGGTATTAGTTGTTTATATTCTGGAAATTTTCCCGAAAGAAGCCTTGAAACTATGGTATTTTTCCTTTTGTTTCCACCTTCCAGGCTAAAGCTTATCTGGTTCTCCTCCAGATTTATTTCAACAGCTCCTTCCCCGAATTCGCTTTTAAGGATGCTGTCAAGCACTTTGGCCGGAATGACCACCTTTGTCAGCGGTATTCCCTCTCCCAGTTTTTCCTTTACCAAGGCAAGCCTATAGCTGTCCGTTGCAACCATTCTCAGCACCCCTTCTTCTATTTCTAAGAGCACCCCCGTAAGAACCGCTCTACTCTCATCCAACGATGCGGCTTTCTGTACCTTTGATACCAGTCCCTTAAACTTATCCAGGTTCATTTTAAAACAATTCTCTTTTTTTATCTCCGGAAACTCCGGATACTCTTCTACAGACATGGTGTTCAAGGTAAAAAAAGCCTTCTCGCAGCTTATTTTTACCTTGTTGCTGGCCTTATCCAGTTCTAATTCTATTTTTGACTCTTTGAGACTCTTTAATATATTTATTAAAATTCTGGAGGGCACCACAATTTTCCCTTTTTCAAGTATTTTTACCGATGTGCTGCTTTTAATACTTGTTTCCAAATCAGTGCTATACACTGTCAAATTTTCCTGGGCGTCTAGCATTACTCCGCTTAATATAAAAGCTGATGTTTTGGGAGCAATTGCTCTGCTTGCCATTAGTATGGTGTCAAGAAGTTCTGTTCTTGTAGTTTGAAATTTCATTTCTACCTCTTTTAAGATAATTGAAATATAAATATATTCTATTATATATAGTATTTAATTAAAATAGCCAGTAGAAGTCATAAGAGCTGTTCGAAATGTTAATAAAAGCAGAAAAGGTTCTGATAGGTGAGGTTTTGGAGAACAGCAAATGTTAAAAGAAGAGCTCAAGCCTGTTTAAAACTTAAAAAAAACGGGAATAAATAAAAAAACCGCCGGTTTTGAACCGTTTTTTTGGGAGAGTGTTGAAAACTGTTGGAAGAAATCAACAAGGTTTAAACAAAAAGGGGCTTATCTATGTTATTAGGAGGACATTTTTATTTTGTTTGTAATTTCCTGGATCTGAGCGTACACGGTCCTGTCTTTATTAATAAGATCGGCTATTTTAGAAACAGCATAAATAACGGTAGAATGATCTCTGTTGCCGAAAGACTTGCCAATTCTGGGGAGAGAGCTGCCGGTAAGTTCCCTGGAGAGATACATCGACAGCTGGCGGGCGTGAGATATGAATTTGTTCCGCTTGGGACTCATGATATCGTTAATTGAAATTGAAAAATATTTTGACACTTCTTTAATTATTGTTTGTATACTTATCTTATGTTCCTTGTCGTCAGGCAGTATATCTTTAAGAATATTAACAGCCATTTCCAGATCCGGTTTTGATTTAGTTAGCGATGCAAAGGCGACAACCCTGGTAAGCGCGCCTTCAAGCTCCCTGATGTTTTTAGTTATTTTTTCTGCTATAAGGTTCAGTACTTCATCGGATACGGTTAAATCTTCTCTTTCGGAATATTTCCTTAATATCGCTATTCTGGTTTCGAGGTTAGGCGGTTTTATATCGATTACCAGACCCCATTCGAACCGGGACCTTAACCTTTCTTCAAGAGTTGATATATTTTTTGGAAGCCTGTCGCTGGAAAGGACAATCTGCCGGTTGGTATCGTGAAGAGTGTTAAATGTATGAAAAAATTCTTCCTGGCTGGCCTCTTTATCCTCGAGAAAGTGTATGTCGTCCACCAGCAATACATCATTATTCCTATAGCTCTCCTTAAAAGCATAAATGTTTTTATACCTTAAAGAATTTATAAAATCGTTTAGAAATTTTTCGGCAGAAACATATTTTACGGTCATATTGGGATGAAGCTGCAGCGTATATTGCCCGATGGCGTGCAGCAGGTGTGTTTTACCCAGGCCCACTCCACCATAGATAAATAAAGGATTGTAAGCTTTCCCCGGCTTCTCGCTGACAGCCATCGAAATAGCACGGGCAAAACGGTTTCCATTACCGACCACGAAGGTATCAAACGTATATTTTTTATTGAACACGGAGTTTGTATTTTTTTTATAGGCATACAACCCTGCACCTTCAGCGGTTTCGTCAACATAATCACCGTAAGGCTCAGAGGCATCTTCGGTATTATCGGGAGAGGTTATAATTTTTATTTTGTATTTGCTGTTGGTAGCCTTTTTTATTGATTCAGATAGTAGTTTTGAGTATCTTGATTCAAGCCATTCTCTGGCAAAGTTACTGCCCACCGAAAGGGTTAAGCAGTTTTTTTTTAGAGATAAAGGAGTTATGTGTTCAAACCAGGCCTTATAGGTGGGAAGATTAATTTTATCCTTTATGTCATCAAGGGTGATTTTCCAGATATTTTCAAGGTCTGCCATAATACTCTAATATTAAATATTATTTGAATAATATTCAAGGTATTTTATGCCTTTTTTGGATAATTTTCTTTTACCATTTTTACTTGGCGTTAAAAATTTAGTTTTTTCCAGATGTATCAGTTCCCTGTACGAAGTTGAGAGGCTAAAGCCTAATTCCTTGGCTATTGTAGAAGGACCGGCTTCTTCAAGTTCCAGAATTATAAAAAGAATTTTTTTATGCCTTTCGGAAAGAACTTTATAATCGGGCTTATCGAAGCTTTCTGCCGGTGGTTTTGCATCGGTATCGGCTGCTATCCCGGCGGTTGTTTCACTGCTCGTGTCCGACAGCTTCTGGCTCCTGAACGCTGATTCTAATTTTAGGGATATTACTGTTCCCTTTTTTATATTATCACTGACATCTATGGATCCTCCGGAAAAGGTGATTGTTTCTTTCACTATGGGAAAGCCGGAGCCTACCCCCCTTATATATTCTTTCATTTTTTTAGTAGCAGAAGTATATCCGGGAAGAAAGGCTTTATCCTTATCTTCAATCCCCGGACCCTGATCCGATATTATTATATGATTTCCTTTGTCCAGTAGGGTAATTACGACTTCTCTGAAATCCGCATGTATTAAGTTTTCTATTATTTCTTTTATTATAGTATAGGGAATCTTTCCGCCGATTTCATGGGATAGGCTGTAGGTTCTCTGAGACGTTTGGTCGATAAAGTTGTTAATGTCGTTAAAGCTAAGGTTAATAATTCTTGGAATACTCCTCATGTTATCATAGACAGCGATCCTGACCGGTATGTCTGGTTTATCGCGTTCGGGATTATCTGTGGAAGCGATGTCTTTTAAAATGTTATTTGGCTCGGGCATGATAAGTAAAGACTATGTTTCAATTGTTTACCGCCGGACATATATGAATCCGGTAAACGCTTTTCATTTTCTTTCCAATGCTTTTAAGTTTTCAACAGACTAATAATAATATCTTAGATGAAAAAAAGCTACTAAATTATATAGTGGGCTGTATAAGTTATGAACATTTGGCATACAATACAGTGGTATTTTTTAAGTTTTCAACAATTTTTTCAACACATGTGGAAAAACCACAGAAGGTTATGGAAGCCCTTTAAAAAATCACACCATAAAGAATGAAATATCAATATTTTTTTTCAGAAGATATTTTCACAAGAACACATGTTTGAAAGTATTAAAATCTAAGACTTTGATAAGGTGCCTTAAAATTAAACTTAATGGTGCTTAAGTGCAAATGCGGGCAACCTTGATATTAGTAAGATTAAAATGTATAATCTACTACTTAATTGAGAACAATAACCTAAAAGATAGGCATAAAATGAAGAGGACTTTTCAGCCAAACGTTAGAAAAAGAAAAAAAAACCATGGTTTTAGAGAAAGAATGAAAACAAAAGCAGGAAGGGCCATAATTGCAAACAGAAGGAAAAAGCAAAGAAAGAAGCTCACTGCTTAAGAGGCTAAAGGAAAGATTGAAATCGAATTTGGAACACTAAAAAGAAGAAGCGATTTTAATAGAGTTATAAAAGAAGGAATATATAAAAAAGATAAATATTTAATAATATATGTACTTAAAAAAAAAGAAGGCAGTGCCTCGGTAAGAGTGGGTTTTGGAGTAAGCAAAAAAATAGGGGGAGCCGTTTTAAGAAATAGAGTAAGAAGAGTTTTAAAAGAAGTTTTAAGAAAAATTTGTATAAAAATTCCCGGGAGTCTGGATATCTTTCTTATTGCGAGAAAGGGAATTACAGAAGCAGGGTTATGGGAAATAAAAAATCAGCTAGAAAACAGTTTAAATTCAGTCCTCTCTAATTAGCTAATTAAACAATTATTTTTTTATTGTGAGTAAGATATTAATATTTTTGATAAAAGTTTATAAAAAGTTTATTTCACCTTTACTGCCAAAGAGCTGCAGGTTTTATCCTACATGTTCTGAATATGCAATAGAAGCCATATATAAATATGGCGTATTAAAAGGTAGTATTAAATCTATATATAGGATATTGAGGTGCAATCCGTTTAATAAAGGCGGCTATGACCCTGTAAATTAATCGCACAGGAGGTTATAAATATTGAGTCAAATACTTGCGCTGTTGAGACCCATTCAGAATGTATTGGAATACATAGTAATATTTCTATACAAAAATGTCATTGCAAACTACGCGATAGTAATAATACTTCTGACAATAATTGTGAGAATAGTATTAGTTCCGCTTACTATAACGCAGACTAAATCCATGGCCAAAATGCAGAAACTGCAGCCGCAGCTAAAGGAACTGCAAAAAAAACACAAGGACGATAAGCAGAAACTGCAGGAAGAAATGATGAAGTTCTACAAGGAAAACAAGGTCAATCCCCTTGCCGGCTGTCTGCCGCTGATTTTTCAAATGCCTGTGTTTTTTGCATTGTTTCAGGCACTGAGAAATCCTTCCGAAATTGTAACAAATGTTCTGGGAAGTTTCACAATAGATGGCGTCGCCAACGGTATAAGAACAGGACTGATGGGATTTTTAACTAAAGGAGATTTTGTCATAAGCGGTGCCGCCAATCCTAATTATAATTTTCTTTGGTTAAATTTAAACCAAAAGGATCCCTATTATATACTGGTTATAATTATGGTTGCAACAATGTTCTTGTCCATGAAGATGACAACGACTGATCCAAGACAGTCAAAAATCATGTACGTAATGCCCCTGGTGTTTGGTTTTATATCCTTTCAATTTCCTTCAGGGATCCTGGTGTACTGGGTAACCACGAATGTATGGTCCATAGGGCAGCAGTGGATTGTGAATAAAATTGTTAAAAAGGATAAAATAAAGGAAGAACTGGTTCAAAAGGGCAAGACGATTGATGGAGAAATAGAATTAGATGAGGAAGAAAAAAGAATAATCAGGAAGAAAATAAAGAAAAAAAGAAAAAAGAAGAGGTAAAACTTTCTATTCCTGGAGGTAGCGTCGATGACTGAAGATAAAGGCATCAAAGATGCCATAGATTCATATGTTAAATCACTTGAAAAAGAACAAAAGAGTGAAAAGCTGGCGGAAGAGCACGCGGAAGAGAACGAAAGCATTAATCTGGAAGCAGGCGGCTTAGAAAAGATAAAAGGGATTTTAAAGAAATCAATAGAGCTTATATGTCTGGGGGAGAAAGTTAAAATCAATACAAACTCAGAGGAAATGATGTTATCAGTGCAAGGAAGAGATTTAGGAATTGCTATCGGCAGGGAAGGAAGAAATATGCAGGCACTGGAGTATATTATTAATCAGATCAGCCGAAGAAGAAGGTGGAGTGAAAAAAAAGTAACAATAGACATAAAGGACTACAGAAAAAAGAGAATTGAAAAGATAAAGAAAATAGCGGCATCTATGGCAAAAAAAGCGATTAATGAAGGAAGAAAAATAGCATTGAGGCCGATGTGTTCATATGAAAGAAAAATAATACACAATATGCTGGCAAAATTTAATGATGTAACCACAAGAAGCAGTTACGAAGAACCAAACAGACGGATAATCATCTATCCCGTAAAAGACAGTAAATAATTTAAAATTAAAGAAATAAATAAAAGGGAAAATAGCACAAAGGTGCTATTTTTTTTATCGAAATTTTGAATAAATACAGAATTAAAATATAATTAAAACAAGAAAAATTTCTAAATCCCCGGAGGAGTCAATTAAAAATGTCAGAAGAATACGAAGATACCATAACAGCGATTGGGACCAGGGCAGGCGAAGCTGCTATAGGTATAGTCAAATTAAGCGGAGACAGATCGATCTTTATAGCGGATAAGTTATTCAAATCAAAAAATAAAAAAAGAATTAAGGATATGAATACATACAGCATGCTTTATGGACATGTGACTGACAGTAAAGGGAATATAATAGACGAAGTGGTGGTTACTCTTATGAGGAAACCAAAATCCTATACCAGGGAGGACGTTGTAGAAATAAATTGCCATGGCGGGATCATTGCTACAATAAAGGTAATGGAGCTGTGTATTGAAAATGGAGCAAGAATTGCTGAACCGGGAGAATTTACGAAAAAAGCATTTTTAAACGGTAGAATAGACCTTTCCCAGGCAGAGGCAGTAATTGATATGGTAAAATCAAAAACAGAACAGTATTTAAAAATTGCTGCTAAAAATTTATGCGGGAACATAAAAAAAGAAATAGAAAAGCTAAGGGGAATGGTGGAAGACGTAATGGTGCAGCTTGAGGCATCAATTGATTTTGTTGAAGAAGATCTGGAAATTACACCTTACAAAAAACTTGCAGAGAAAGTCAGTAAAATCAGAGCCGAAGTGGAGATATTAATTGAAGATGAAAAGCAGGGGGAAATTATAAAAAACGGTGTAAAGGCGGCAATAGTAGGGAAACCTAATGTTGGAAAATCAAGCCTGCTTAATTTACTCTCAAAAAAAGAAAAGGCAATAGTAACTTCCATACCGGGAACGACAAGAGATGCAGTAGAAGAGATCCTGTATATGGAGGGGATACCCCTGGTCCTTGTGGACACTGCAGGGATAAGAAAAGCAAAGAACACAATAGAAAAGCTGGGGGTGGCAAGGAGTTTGAAACATATAGACGAAGCAGAATTGATAATACTGGTTCTGGATGGAAATAGAAAAATTGATAAAAAAGATCTTGATATAATTAAAAAGATAAAAGGTAAAAAAACTATCTGCTGCATAAATAAAATATATCTTAAGCAAAAACTGGAGGCGGGGGCGGTCGATAAATATTTTGATAAAAAATTTATTGTAAGGATATCAGCATTAAAAGGAACCGGTATACGTAAATTAGAAGAAAAAGTGAAGATGTTAATAATGAACAGCAGCGGTATAAACCTGGAAGAAAAAATAATTGTTAACAGCAGGCATAAGATTATATTAAAAAGAGTGAAGGATGTTTTAAATAGTGCCGAAGAAGCGATGAGAGATGAGATGTCTGAAGAGTTTCCATCTTATGATTTGAAAACGGCCTATAGTTTAATGGGTGAAATAATAGGAGAGACAACAGGGAGCGATATTTTAGAAAAAATATTCAGCCGGTTCTGTATTGGTAAATAATTAATGCCAAAAAACAATACCGCGGGAAGATTTGGCGAAATGTTTCACGTGAAACAAAAAATAATTTAATCGGAATTAAAAATAAGGGCATTAAGAGAAAATGAATTATAAGGTAATAGTTATAGGCGGAGGACATGCCGGGTGTGAGGCGGCACTGGCATCTGCAAGAAATGGAGTAAAAACTTTACTGATATCAATAAATATGGACAGCATTGCCCTTATGCCCTTCGGCGGTACGATAGGCGGAACCGGGAAGGATAAAATAATAAGAGAGATAGATGCTCTGGGCGGTGAGATTTCAAAAAATACTGATAAGAATTATATAAATATAATAAACGTTCCGGGCAAAGGGGGACGCGCTTTAAAAACTATACAGGCAGTGGTGGACAGAAGAAGATATTTTTTATCGATGAAGAAAGTACTGGAAGATCAGGATAATTTAGATTTAAGGCAGGGTCTTGCAGTTAGGATAGAAAAGAAATTAAAAAAATTTTATCTATATACCAGCGATGAAATAATTTATAGCTGCAGGGCTATTGTTCTATGTACCGGTACTTTTTTAAGAGGAAAAATTTTTTGGGGCAGGAGAATAATTGAGGCAGGAAGGCAGGGAGAAATATGTTCAAGAAGACTCTCAATAAGTATTGTAAAAATGGGAGTCAAATTAGACAGAATTAGAAGTTATGCCGCCCCATCGGTTGATAGGAAAACAATTGATATAAATAGACTGTTAAAGCAGCCATCTGAAAGGTGCCCGGAGTTGTTTTCGCATGAAAGAAAGATTAATGGAAGGGAACAGTTAAACAGCTATATAACATTTACTGACAGGAAATGCACCAAATATATTTTAAGAAGCATAAATAAAGCAGGAGATAGTAAAAGATATATATACTCAGAAAAAGGCGGAGATATAAATTCAATTGAGGGAAGAATTTTAGAAAATAAAAAGAATGAAAATTTTAAGGTTTGTATACAACCGCTGGGGCGGGATACAAATGAAATGTATTTGCAGGGACTCGAGACTGCATTGCCGGAAGAAGTTCAGATCGGTATGGTAAGAAGGATTAACGGCCTGGAAAATACGGAAATAACCAGACCCGGTTATGGTGTTGAGTATAACTATTTAAAACCCTTCCAAATAAAAAATAATCTGGAAGGCAAAAACATAGAAGGGATCTTTTTTGCAGGGAACATAAACGGTACGGGGAGCTATGAAGAAGCTGCAGCACAGGGAATTATTGCAGGCATAAATGCTGCCAGAAAATCACGGGGTCTTGGCAGCATGGTTATAGAGAAAAAGTATGAATATATCGGTATGATAATAGAAGGTCTTGTTGACAGGGAAAATAATGGGTTAAAATCAAAAGACATTGTTTCACGTGAAACATAAAATGGAATATTGAGTAATTTAAGAAAGCGGAGATCATGGTTTACGATATTATAGTCGCAGGTGCGGGACACGCGGGTTGTGAAGCTGCACTTGCATCTGCGAGATTGGGATTAAAAACACTGCTGCTAACCATCAATGTGGATAAGATTGCTTTAATGCCCTGTAATCCGTCAATAGGGGGACTGGGAAAGAGTCAGCTTGTAAGAGAAATAGATGCACTTGGCGGGCAGATGGCAAAAACTGCTGACAGGACTTTGATACAGATTAAAATTTTGAATAAAAGCAAGGGTCCTGCGGTCCAGGCTCTAAGAGCACAGATAGACAAGAAGGAATATGAAATCGAAATGAAGAGGGTCTTAGAGAATACGGAAAATTTGACCTTAAGGCAGGGTACTGTAAAGAAAATATGCGTAAAGGATAATTCAGTAACCGGAGTAGAAGTAGAAAGCGGTATACGTTTTTCGGGGAAGGCTGTAATCATAGCCACTGGTACTTTTTTAAGGGGAAGAATAATCATTGGAAAGAAAGATTATCCTGCGGGCCGCATGGGTGAATATCCTGCCATGAATCTTACGGGGAATTTAATAAACCTTGGGTTTAAAATAAGCAGGTTCCAAACCGCAACCCCACCCCGAATCGATAAAAGAACCATAAATTTTTCAAAAACTGCTGTACAGTATGGTGAAAGACAATATTTAAGCTTCTCTTTCTGGGATAAAGAGAAGATTCATGATAGCATCAAGTGCTACCTTACATATACCAATGAGAAGACTCATAAGGTGATTGCTGAAAATATTGAGCAATCTCCTATAAAATCCGGTATGATCAGCTCACATGGTCCTAGGCACTGTCCCTCCATAGACAGGAAGGTAATTAATTTTCCAGAAAAGAAAAGGCACCCGGTTTTTATTGAACCAGAGGGGCTTTTTACAAATGAGATGTATCTGCAGGGATTAACCACGAGTATGCCCATGAAAGTGCAGCAGAAGATAATAAATACAGTGGAGGGATTGGAAGATGCAAGAATAATAAGACCGGGTTATGCCGTGGAATATGATTACATAATTCCAAATCAATTGAATTTTACTCTGGAATCTAAAATAGTTGAAAACCTGTATTTTGCAGGGCAGATAAATGGCACTTCGGGGTATGAGGAAGCTGCGGCACAGGGACTGATTGCGGGAATAAATGCAGCATTGAAAGTAATTTCCAGACCTTCGTTAATTCTAACAAGAGATAATAGCTATATAGGAGTCTTGATAGACGATCTTTTGACAAAAAAACTTTTGGAGCCTTATAGGATGTACACTTCAAGGGCAGAATATAGACTGGTATTGCGTTCCGATAATGCCGATATAAGATTAAGCGGATTTGGAAATGATATCGGTCTTATAACTGACAGACAGTACAGCGGAGTGATTAAGAGAGAGAAAGAAATTAATAAATTGATTAAAAAGCTAAAAGCAAAAGTTTTAAATCCTGGCAAGGCTAACAATTCCGTTCTGCAGAGAATGGGCATAAAACCAATTGATGCCCCCCTGAGCATTTACGGGCTTTTAAAGAGGCCCGGAGTAGATATAAAAAATACAGTGTGTTTGCTTAACAGCGGGAGTGGTGATTTTAGCAGAAATATTTTAAAACAAGCGGAGATCAGAATAAAATATGAGGGCTATATAAACAGACAATTAAGTGAAATTAAAAAATTGGAAAGCCTGGAGAAATATAATCTTCCGGAAGATTTTGATTATTATAAGATAATGGGGCTGGCTTATGAGGCCCAGGAAAAGCTTGCTAAAATTAAGCCCAATACTCTGGGGCAGGCTTCAAGAGTCGCAGGGGTATCTCCTGCGGATATTTCGATACTGATGTTAAACTTAAAAGGTAAATTAAAAACGGGTGCTTGAATTTGGAAATCGATAATATTTTGAGATTGTCGTTTCAAAAACTTGAAATAAAATTTTCTGCAGATCAACTTGAACAGGTAAAAAAATATTTAAACCTGCTTTATAAATATAATAAAATGATAAATCTTGTAGGAACTAAGGATAAGGAAGGCATACTCATAAGGCATTTTCTGGACTGTCTTTCAATATTAAAATATGAAGGATATTTTTTTTATGGTACTGATTTCGTAGAAAAAATCCTCGATGCAGGAACAGGTTCAGGGCTGCCGGGTATTCTTCTATCTATTTTTTTAGAGGACAAATTATTTTACTTGCTGGATAAAACACAAAAGAAGATAGATTTTTTAAAGCTTATGGTAAAAGAGCTGGGACTTAAAAATGTTACAGTAGTCAAAGGGAGAGCAGAGGAGCTCTCAAAAATAAATTCTTACAGAGAAACTTTTGATATAGTTCTGGCAAGAGCTGTGGCGAAATTTAATATATTAAGCGAATTTGTAATTCCATTTTGCAGAATAAATGGTAGAATTATATTTTATAAAGGAAGAAATATTTTTAATGAATTGGAAGAGAGCAGAGGAGCCGTATTGAAACTCGGGGGGAAGGTAGATAGTTTGTTAGAGATAGAAGTTCCATATCTTAATGAGTTTAGAGCTTTTTTAATAATCAAAAAAACAGAGAAGTCTCCCGAGCAGTACCCCCGAAAATTTCAAATAATTAAGAAGAAGCCATTGTAGAGGGCATTGTATTAATGCATTATAATGTATAATTGTCTAAAAGCATAAATGGGGGGATGTGCTATTATTGATGAGGTTTATAGATATGGTTATCAAGAATAGAAAAACAAGAGAAACCATAAGGAAAGGATATATGGGGAGGATAATTGCTATTACAAATCAAAAAGGCGGTGTAGGGAAAAGTACAACTGCAGTAAATGTAGCTGCTTATATGAGCTCTTACGGCTATAAGACTTTGCTTATAGATCTTGACCCTCAGAGCAATTCAACCAGTGGATTGGGTGTAAATCCTGCTGATATCAAAGAATCGGTTTATGAAGTTTTAATACATGAAAGGGACCCCAATGAGATAATCTTAAATTCTTCATATAAAAATCTTAAAATCCTGCCCTCTTCCATACAGCTTGCCGGTGCGGAAGTAGAACTGGTTGCCAGCTTAAAGAGGGAGTTCAAGTTAAAAGAAGCGGTAGATAAAATCAAAAAGGATTATGATTTTATCCTGATTGACTGCCCGCCGGCTCTGGGACTTTTGACCATTAATGCTCTAACTGCAGCAAGAGAGGTCATTATTCCCATACAATGTGAATATTATGCCCTGGAGGGTCTGGGCCAGCTTTTAAATACCATAAACCTGGTTAAAAAAAATCTTAATAATAAATTAAAGATAAAGGGAGCCATAATGACTATGTACGATCCAAGGATAAAACTGGCCGAGCAGGTAATCGAGGAAGTCAAAAATTATTTTTCGGAAAAGGTTTACAGGACAGTCATTCCCAGAAATGTGAGGCTAAGCGAGGCACCAAGTTATGGCAAACCTATAGTAGAATATGACCCTAATTGCAAGGGCGCAGAGGCCTATAGCAATTTTACGAAGGAAGTGATAAAAAATGGTTAGGAGGGGATTAGGCAGAGGTCTTAATGCATTGATTCCAAGCATAGATAAATCCTCTGAAGGTGAATCAAATACAATAGTTGAATTATCATTGGATAGAATTGTTCCAAATAAAAACCAGCCCAGGAATATATTCAATGATGATTCATTAAATGAACTGGCTGAATCAATCAAGAAATTCGGGATCATCCAGCCTATTGTGGTAAGAAGATTGAGCGGGGGAGATAAATATGAAATCATCACCGGAGAGAGAAGATACAGAGCTGTTAAAAAAATCGGTATCAATACCATTCCCTCAATAATAGCCAGAGATATTGACGATAGAACTTCTCTGGAAATGGCTCTGATAGAAAACTTGCAAAGGGATGACTTAAAACCAATGGAAAAAGCTTATACATTTAAGCAGCTTATAGATGAATTTAAAATTACTCATGACCAGCTTTCAAAAAGAATTGGTAAGAGCAGGGCAACAATAACTAATTTCCTGAGGTTGCTTTCTCTTCCTGCAGAAATCCAAAAGTTAATAGATGAAGGAAAATTAAGCGAAGGTCATGCAAGATCATTACTTCCCATAGAAGAAAGCGAGAGAGTAAAAATTGCTAATCTTATTGTTAAAGAAGGCTTAAGCGTAAGGGATGTGGAGAGAATAGCAAGCAGAAAAAATGAGCGCAGCAGGGAGATAAAAATTAGAAAAGTGGAGCAGCTGAGCAAGCTCCCGGAAATATCCAGGAGAATGACCGAGTATCTAAATGTTCCTGTAAAAATAACTATGGGGAGAAAAAAAGGAAAGATAATAATAGAGTTTGGCTCTATAAAGGGCTTAGAAAGAGTCGTGGATAAAATATTTGGTTAGAAAACCTGATTGGCTTAAGAAAAGAATAAATCTGAATAATTTAAATATCAGCAGGGTAAGAAACCTCATTTGCAGCCTACAACTTAATACTGTTTGCCAGAGTGCAAAGTGTCCCAATATTTTAGAATGTTTCAGTAAAAAAACGGCAACTTTTATGCTGATGGGCGATGTCTGTACCAGAAATTGCGGTTTCTGCGGAATAAAAACGGGAGTACCGAAAGCTCCAGACCAGGAGGAACCTTACAGAGTGGCAAGGGCAGTAAGAGAAGCGGAGTTGAAATATGTGGTTATCACTTCGGTGACCAGAGATGACCTAAGCGACGGCGGTAGCTCACATTTTGCAAAAACTGTAATTGAGATAAGAAAACTTAATCCCGGTATAAGAATAGAATGTTTGATCCCTGATTTTAAAGGGGATATCAGGAATCTGGAAGTACTTGTGAAGCAGCATCCTGATGTGTTAAGTCATAATATGGAAACAGTTAAAAGAAATTACGCTAAAGCCAGGAAAGAAGCAGATTATAAGGTATCACTTAATATACTGAAATCAGCAAAATCGATAAAAACTTATATTTATACTAAATCCGGATTTATGCTGGGCCTTGGAGAAACCAGAAAGGAAATAATACAACTGCTTTCAGATTTAAAAAAGGCGGGCTGTGATATTGTGACTATGGGTCAGTACCTCAAGCCTTCCGGATCAAATCTTTCGGTAGAAAAATATTACAGACCGGAAGAATTTGAGGATTTAAAAAAACTGGCGGAAAGTTTTAATTTTAAAGCGGTGATGAGCGGTGTATTTGTGAGGTCTTCTTATGGTGCAGAAGCTATAATGAAAAAAATTTTGGAAGAAAAAGAAGTATGCAACCAATTAAAATAAAGCTAAACCGGATTGTTACATTAATATCCCGGAAGGTAGTGGATAAGTGAAAGGCGTATATTGCCTGCTTATAAACTGCAGGAAGCAACAATCAATAAGAATAGGTAATCTTGGGATTATTAATTTTAGGAAAGGCTTTTACTTATATGTGGGTTCGGCTCAAAATAGTATAGAAGGAAGGGTATCAAGACATCTGAGAAGTAAAAAAAGGAAATTTTGGCACATAGATTATTTTTTATCGAATAAGTATGTAAATATTGACCATGTTTACTGTATTGCAGCCAAAAAAAAGATGGAGTGTAATATTGCAAAAAAAGTGAGAGCTGCAGCGCAGCCCGTAATGAAGTTTGGATCTTCGGACTGCAGGTGCGGGAGCCATCTCTTTTTTGTTAATAATCAGGAACGGAATTTGACCGATTTTTTATTTGTTTGATATATGGTAGTATATTTTGAAAATTTATCTGGAAAAAAATTATAAATGTTTAATATGGAGGTGGAGGTATGAAAATGAAATTTATCCCCAGGATAATTATAGGAGTGGTCATATTTATTGTAGTACTGCTGCTGCTTCTAAACAGTTTTGTTATAGTCCAAGCCGGAAATATAAGGGTGCTTACCCAGTTCGGGAGGACAATGGGAGTTACTTTTGGTCCCGGAATACATATAAAAATACCGTTCATACAGAATACAGTTAATTATTCAACCAGGCAGGTAACTTATGAGACAAGTGATTTTCCGGAAACCAGCCAGTCCAGTTTCCCTGACTATGTAGTGGATACGACTTCTTCGGACGGACAGCAGATAACGCTAAAATACACTATAAGGTTTTCCATAGACGGCAAACAGGCTGAATGGATATTGAATAATATAGGGACCATGGATAACCTGGTGGAAAAAGTGGTTAAAACTGAAGCCAGGTCTCTTTCAAGAAATATTCCTAAAAAATATACCGCCGCCCAGCTTTATTCCGAACAGGTATTTGATGTTCAGGAAGAAATAGGAAGTGCTTTAAAACCGATATTTGAGAAAAATGGGATAATACTGGATGAGTTTTTACTAAGAAAAATAGACTTTACTGAAGAATATTTTAATATACTGGAAGAGAAACAAATTGCAGAGGAAAAGATTGTGGTAGAGCAGAATATCCTTGAGCAGGAAAAAATTAAGAAGGAACAGGTAATAATACAGGCCGAGGCAGAAGCAAGGCAGATTGAAATTAAGGGCGAAGCTCTTAAGGAATATCCTCAGATAATACAGCTTGAGTTTATACAGAAATTGTCACCCAATATCTCCTGGGGAATTTTACCTGAGGAAGGAATTATTCCAATTATCGATTTGAGCAATCTGCAGGGACAGCTGGAAGATTCTTACCAGTATATACCGCAAGAAGGGACACAGGAGGAGAGCGAATAATTTTAAATACTTAAAATAAAATTTTAATTCAAGCGAATACTATATAATTTATTATAGATAATATAAAATACAGGCTGCTGGAACAAGCAGCCTGTATATTTAATACTATGCCATTTTAGCAAGGAAATATAATTGATAAGATTAATTGCCATTGATTTAGACGGGACACTGTTAAACTCAAAATCCAGCATAAGCATCAGGAACAAAGAAGCTATCGAAAAATGTTTAAAAAGAGGAATAAAAGTTATCTTATCCACAGGGAAGACTATTTTTTCAGTAGGGAAGCTAATCAGAGAACTTCACCTGACTGATCCGCAAATAGCAGCAGGAGGAGCTGCTATCATAGACAGGGAATTAAATTTGCTTTTAACGTTAAAAGTTCCCCAGGCATCATATATTGGGGTTGTAAAAATGGCCCGGGTTTGGGGAAGGGGCCATGCCGTACAAACCACAGATGGCGTACTTTATTATGATAGGGAACACCCCCTTTTTAAATATTTGACAGCAGCCGATGAACCCTTAAAAAAAGTAAGAGACCTGACATCCAGCCATATTGCTGAAAATTCACTTATTCTTACACTGACTATTGATTGTAATGACAGTTTTAATGAATATCTAAAGTCCAATATCGGAAATGACATAAAGGTAAGGAGGGGCGGGCCCTATTTTTTAAATGTTTTAAATAAGGAGGCAGGAAAAGTCTTTGGAATTAAAAAAATATTGGAAATAACGGGAATAAAGCAAAGCCAGGTCCTGGCAATAGGCGACAGTGAGAATGATCTGGGAGTTATAAAATTTGCCGGTACTGGTGTTGCCATGGAAAATTCTCCGCAGGCAGTAAAAAGAGCTGCCGATTATGTGGTAAGTAAAAATGATAAAGACGGAGTAGCCGAAGCAATATATAAATATTTAGATCTCTAAAAAATAACTTAAAATTCTCAGGTGAAAATTTAAATGATCGATTATAAAAAATTATAGCCTATAATTTTAAACCTGATGTAATGTTAAAATATTATTAAAATGAGCCATCGTAAGGGCACTTCAGGAAAATAATGTTGTTGTATGGTATAATTTTTTAAGTATGTAAATAATTGTAATTATTTAATCTACATGGTAGCAGCGATGTTTTTTCCTCATAATTAATATAAATTTTGTTACTAATGGATTATGATCAAAATTTTATGATTATTAACGGAAGCTGCCGCCGGAAGTATTAATATCTTTTATTATCGATACAAAGATTGCAAAAAAGCTTAATATATTTTAAAAGGTAAGAGAAAAATTAAAAAATGAGCGATGTTAGAAAGAAATTTTCAGATTATATTGAAAGAATTAAAACATATAATAAAATTGCGGGAATCAATAAGATTGTAAGAAGATATTTTGCCATAAATGGCTTTGATGGGGTGATTACCAGCATAGGTGTTCTTGTAGGGAACTATATTATAAGAGCCACGGAATATACAAATGTGATAATAGCCGGAGGCGCCATATGTATTTCTCTTGGTGTTTCCGGAGTCTGGAGTGCTTATAATAGTGAAACTGCTGAAAGAAAAAAGGAGCTGAAAGATTTGGAAGAATCAACCCTTTATAATCTGGATAAGACAATAATATCAGATGCTCAGAAATTTTCTACAAAAGTGCTTGCTATGGTAAACGGAGTATCACCGGTGGTAACGGCATTTATTCCTTTGGTACCTTTCATTTTCGGGAAATATATACCCATAAATATCTGCTATTACAGTGGTTTTGCTCTGGCATTTTTAATATTATTTGGAATAGGCATGTTTCTGGGGAAAATATCCCGGAGTAATCTTATAATCAGCGGCGCAAAGATGCTTATCGCAGGTATTTTCTGTATTATTTTAAGCCTGCTGTTAAAATTAATTGGATAGTTTAAGGCAATTTAAGAATAAATCAGAAATGCCGCCACCGTGCTAAACTCAGCTAAAATTCAGTTAAATTAGAAATAAGACCTTAACTTTAATCAGTCAAGGTCTTATTTTTTATATGTCCGGTTTTATTAAAAATTTAGATGTTATAGTATTGAAAGATAAGAATCCAGCTCATACTTGGAAACGTGGGTTCTGTACCTGTCCCATTCAATTTTTTTATTTTCTATAAATTTATTGAATATATGATCCCCAAGAGTTTCCCTTACTAACTTACTGCCTTCCATGAACTTTAATGCTTCAAGTAAATTGTCGGGAAGAGTATCTATGCCTGCTTCTTCTCTTCTCCCGGCATCCATCTCAAAGATGTTTTCTTCTATAGGTTCGGTAAGTTTGTATTTATTTTTTATACCTTCCAGACCGGACGCCAGCATTACGCTAAAGGCAAGGTAGGGATTGCAGGCAGGGTCAGGACATCTGAATTCTATTCTGGTCGATGTTTCCTTTCCAGGCTTATACATTGGTACCCTTACAAGGGTGGACCTGTTTCTCCTGGCCCAGGATATATAAACCGGAGCCTCATATCCGGGTACCAGCCTCTTATAAGAGTTAACCCATTGATTGGTTATAGCTACTATTTCTTTGCAATGCTTGAGTGTTCCGGCAATATAACTCTTACCTATATCAGACAGGTGATATTTATCACTTGCATTATAAAATGCGTTTTTATCTCCTTTGAAAAGAGATTGGTGGGTGTGCATGCCGCTTCCGTTCTCCCCGAATAAAGGCTTGGGCATAAAAGTGGCATAAACGCCATTTCTGGTGGCAACTTCTTTTACTATGATCCTGTAGGTCATGGCATTATCCGCCATAGTCAGGGCATCGGTATACCTTAAATCTATTTCATGCTGCGAAGGAGCCACCTCATGGTGAGAATATTCCACGCCGATTCCCATCGACTCTAGGTATAGCACAGTAGTTCTCCTCAGCTCACTGGCTACATCCAGAGTAGTCAGGTCAAAATACCCGCCTTTATCCAGTATTTCAGGATTGCCCTCATCACTTTTAAAGTAAAAGAACTCCAGCTCCGGCCCAACGTAAAAAGTATATCCCATATCTTTTACTTTTTTTAGCATTCTCTTGAGCACCCACCGCGGATCACCTTTAAAATTTGAGCCATCCGGTTCAAGTATATCGCAGAACATCCTGGCAACACCGTTTTCCTTATGGCTCCAGGGAAGTATCTGGAAAGTGCTGGGATCAGGCATAGCGATAACATCGCTTTCTTCTATTCTTGAAAATCCTTCGATAGAAGACCCATCAAACCCCATACCTTCCGATAATGCACCTTCAAGTTCTTCTACGGTAATGGCAAAACTTTTTAAAAAACCCTGAACATCCGTAAACCAGAATCTTATAAATTTTATGTTATTGTCATGGGCCTTTTTTAATACATATTCTTTCATTTCATCGTTTTTTCCCATACCATCACTTCCTTTAATCTTTTATTAAATATTATACTTATGTTCTGTTTCAGGTCTTTTTTTGGCGTTTAAGCAAATTCATAGATTGGAGAATATTATAACTTAATTTTTAGAAAAATTTATATAAAATATGTTAAATCTATGTTAAATATTTCTCCAACCTCCTATTTAAAGCGGGTCTAGCCAATAGCTTCCTTTCCCTCTTCCCCGGTTCTGATCCTAATACATTTGGGAAGGTCCAGAACAAATATCTTACCGTCTCCAATATTACCGCTGTAGGCACCCTTTTTGATTGCCTCAATTGTCGGTTCAACAAAATCCTCGTTTACCGCTATTTCCAGTCTTAATTTTTTAATGAGATTGACTTCGTGTATAACCCCCCTGTAAGTTTCAGTATAACCCTTTTGCTGGCCGCAGCCAAGAACGTTGGTTATGGTCATCTTGTATATTTCATTATCAAATAATTCCTTTTTTACATCGGGCAGCTTATGCGGCTGAATCATGGCAATAATTAATTTCATTTTTACATCCTCCTTTGCTATGGTGGATTGATAATATTTTAATCGTTTTGAAATATTTGAAACCCGCTGTATGCTTCCATACCATGCTCTTCAATATCAAGCCCCTTTAGCTCTGTTTCCCTGGACACCCTGAGCCCCGTGGTCTTTTTAATCACAAAGAATAGCAGAAGCATCGTTCCGAAAGTCCAGGCAAATACACTAATTGTTCCTATAAACTGAGTAAGAAGCAGCTTACCCCCACCGCCGAAAAACAGTCCATTTACTCCTTCAAATCCTGCAAGACTTGCATATTCCGACTGTGCAAAGAGGCCTACGAATAAAGTTCCGAAAAGGCCGCATACACCATGGACGGAGATTGCTCCTACCGGATCGTCCACTTTAAATTTCTTATCAAGAACATCTATTGCTATGCTTACAATTATTCCGCATAGTACCCCTATAATCATAGCGCTTATCGGGGATACTACCGCGCACCCTGCTGTAATTCCAACCAGTCCTGCCAGTGCACCGTTTAAGGTCATGGAAGCATCAGGCTTTTTATATCTTATCCAGGAAAAGAACATAGCTGCTAATGCTGCCGCTGCAGCAGAAAGGGTAGTAGTCACGGTTATTGTGGATATAGCTGGACTTGTACCCGAAAGCGTACTGCCTGGATTAAACCCGTACCATCCAAACCATAAAATAAATACACCGAGTGCGGCAAGAGGTATATTATGACCGGTAATGGCATTTGAGGTTCCATCCTTATTGTATTTTCCGAGTCTTGGTCCCAATATAATGGTACCGGCAAGACCGGCCCATCCTCCGACTGAATGAACCACGGTGGAGCCGGCAAAATCAATCATACCCATATTTGCAAGCCATCCGCCTCCCCATATCCAGTGACCAACCACCGGATATATCAATGCGGTAATGAATACAGAGTAAATAAGATAGTTTTTGAATTTGATCCTTTCAGAAACAGCTCCCGAAACAATAGTAGCTGCAGTGGCGGCAAATACCGCCTGGAAAATCCAGAAGGCGAAGCTGGAGGTATCTGACTGGCCCAGTATTTGAACAATAAAATTATCGGTTCCGATAAATCCGCCTGCATCGCTTCCGAACATCAGTCCATAACCAACCAGAAAAAATACAACGCAGCCGATACAAACATCCACCAGATTCTTCATAAGTATATTTACTGCATTCTTGGCTCTGGTGAAACCGGTTTCCACCATGGCAAAACCGGGCTGCATGAAAAATACCAGAAATGCAGCAATCAGTGTCCATACGGTGTTCAGACTAATTGAAACATCCATTTTTTACCTGCCTTTGCTATATTTATAATTGGGTGTATTTTACAGCATAAATTTTACTGTCAGGTTACATTTTTGTTAAAAGTATGTTAAATATCTCAGGGAGGGGGAGGGGGTGCATTAAAAGTTAATATCCGGCTAAATCTGGGTGGAAAACATATAGCCGACGTTTCTTACGGTTTTTAACATAAGGTTATAGGGGGGAGGGATTTTGGAACGGAGTCTTCTCATATGCACATCAACTGTCCTGCTGCCCCCGTAGAAGTCATATTCCCATACGGCGGAAAGCAGTTTATTCCTGCTTAGAACTTTATCCTGGTTTTGAAGAAGAAGTTTAAAAAGTTCAAATTCTTTAAAGGTCAGCTCTATCGGTTTTTGGTCGACGGACAACTCATACTTGTCCAGGTTCAGTATAAGGTTGTCCATCACAATGCTGTTTTTAGGGGGAAAAATTTTCCTTTTTAAAATAATCAACTCTGCCCTTGCGGCAAGTTCTCTTTCAAGCTGTGTGCAGAGAATAAAATCATCGAATTTGATTTCGCTTTCGATAAAAGATTCTATCTGGGAAGGTTCAAGTACGGCAAGCCTGGGGATATTATATTTGTTGGTATCAGTATTTGATTCTCTAAGCTGTGTATAATCCGGATTGCTAAAATTGATGATATCTATTATCAAAAGAGCGGCAGTATCCGGCCGGGAAGAAAGGCCCTTTATTGTTTTTTCTATCCGCAGGGTAAATTTTTTCTTTTCCAGGATGCTATTTATTTTGTCTATATTTTTTTTATTTTTGGAATACAATAATATTACTTTTTTCATATTTACGCAGTTTCTATTTAAACAATAAATTATAAAAGTTTAAATTTCTAATATATTATAAAGTAATTTGTATCATTATAGAAATGTAAATTCTTGCTGCCGGTCTAGAGAATTTAACTGTATTGGCTATGAAATACAATTTAATATCTATATCTAAAATAACCGCAGACCTATTTACAGCGAATATAAAACATATGTATTTGCCTAATAGGTATATCGGAGCATGTATTTGTTTTTGGTTATGGTTATGATAAAATATATAGTGTGTTGCGCAAGCGCTTACTTAAAATATATAGATTTTTAGGAGCAGGCAATGGTCAATTACAATGATATAGCAAAAATAGCAAAAGTGTCTCCCACTACGGTTTCACATGTAATTAATGAAACCAGGTTTGTTATGCCCGAGACAAAAAAAAGGGTTCAGGAAGCGATGAAGAGATTAAAATACCAGCCCAATCTGCTTGCCAGGAGTCTTGCCACCGGAAAAACGCACACTATCGGATTGGTTATTTCTGATATTAGAAACCCGTTTTATCCGGAACTTGTTCAGGGAGTGGAGGAACTAGCAGTGAAGAATGACTACAATGTGTTTTTATGCAATACGGATTATGATATTGAAAAAGGCTTGAAATCTATAGGAGCTTTAATCAAGAGAAAAATAGACGGGATAATAGTAGCTTCCAGTCAGGTGGACAGTACTATAATAAACCAGCTTGTAGGCACAGACGTAAATTTTGTACTGGTAGATTGGGGTAAAAGAAATGTTGGAGCAGACAGCCTGTATTTTGATTACAGGGTTGGTATGGCAGAAGCTGTTTCATATTTAATTTCTCTTAACCACAGGACGATTTATTTTATCAGCGGCCCGAAAACGCTAAAAACATCAAAAATAAGAACAAGGAATTTTATTGAAGCGGTAGAAAAACATAAAAGCATTAATATGGATTATAAAATATTCGAGGGGGACCATAAAATAGAAGGCGGCTGCAGGACTGTTCGAAAAATATTAATAGAAAAAAAGCTCCCCACGGCAATTATTTGTTCAAATGACCTTACAGCTATTGGAGCGATGAAAACTTTTGAGGCCAGCGGTATTAAAATTCCTAATGATATGTCTGTTATTGGCCTGGACAATATATCATTAACTGAAATAGTTTCTCCCTCACTGACGACCATAGAGCTGGAAAGGTACAGAATAGGTAAAACCGCAATGAAACTGCTGCTGAATAGAATTAAAGATAAAGAGTTGCCCAAACAGACATGTGTTTTTAAGACGAAGCTGGTTATAAGAGAAAGTACTTCTGCAAGAAGGACAGTTAGTTAATAAAGCAGTGAACCGGCTCATCTTATGTTTACCGCTGTAATTATTTTAAACTTTAAATCAATTAAAATTTAATGGGAAATAAGTCGAGTGGGAGAATCAATGCTTGATGGATAAAAAACTGAATCTGGGAAAAAGTCCAATAAGGCTTACAAAATCGTTATCTTGTAGTGTTGAAAAATCGGACGGGGATTAATTTTATAAAGAATTAAAAAGGGTAATGTTTATGAATAGCAGGGAGCGTATAATTGCCACACTGAATCATAAGGAGCCGGACTGCATCCCCCTTGATCTGGGCGGAACAATTGTTTCTTCTATTACTAAAAATTCTTACATCAGTTTGAAGAAGTATTTAAATATGAAAGTTGGAGATATAAAGATACTGGACCACTCCCAGCAACTGCCTTATCTCGACGAAGAGCTTCTGCAGAAATTGAATGTTGATATACGGATGGTAAAAACAGATTACGATAGTAACGCTGAGCAGAAATATACAGAGAAAGGGGATTATTACTATTACTATGATCGGTGGGGAGCAAAACTCCGTATGCCGAAAGAAAACGGCCATTATTTTGATTATATTGGATTTCCGATTAATGACATATGCATGGAAGAATTAAAAAATTATAGATGGCCGGAATTGGATGATCAAGAGTTAATTTTTAAACATAAACAGAAGGCAAAATATCTTTACGAAAATACTGGTTACGCTTTAGCAGGAACTGCGGTGTTTGGCGGAGGAGTGTTTGAACAGCCGGCAAGGATAATGGGTATGGAGCGTTTTCTTACCAGTATTGCCCTTAATGAAAAATTTGCAGATACAGCCATGGAGAAAGTAGCTGAACTGTATATTGAAAATTGCAGGTGCTATCTTGACGAAATAGGTAAATATATTCAGGTATTTATTTACTGGAATGATATAAGCGGCCAAACGGGGCCATTAATATCACCAAAAGTGTATAGGCGTTTAATAAAGCCTAAAGACAAGAGAATAATAGAGATGGTAAAATCTAAAACCGATGCTAAATTCTTTTACCATTGTTGCGGGGCGATAAGAGAATTTATTCCTGATTTTATTGAAATAGGAGTTGATATTTTAAATCCGGTACAAGTTTCGGCCGCAGGTATGGGGACAGCAGGTTTAAAGAAAGAATTTGGAAATGACATGAATTTCTGGGGAGGGGGTTGTGATACCCAGCATATTCTTCCATTTGGTACGCCGGCTGAAGTTAGAGAGGAAGTTAAAAGAAGGATAAACGATCTTGCGGAAGGCGGCGGGTTTGTTTTTAGTGCCGTTCATAATATTCAGGATGAAGTTCCACCCAAAAATATAATGGCAATGTTAGAAGTCTTAGAGGAATTGAAAAAGTATTAGTTAAAAAATATTGATGAAATGATATTTAAAGAATGTAAAAGGTAGAAGCAATGATAAGCCCAAAAGAAAGAGTGCTGGCAGCTTTAAATCATATAGAGCCTGATAGGGTACCCAGGCTGGCAAGTTTCACTCCGGAATTTGCTGCTGAACTGCGCAGGCATTTTAAAATAAAGGGTGAATTGTTTAATCCCCATGGCGGTATTAATCATAAACTTGAGATTAAATTAGGAAACGATATTCTACTCACTGCTCAGGGGTTTGCTAATTCTTATTACCAGAGACTTGACAGAGATTATACTGATGAGTGGGGAGTCTTGTGGAAAATTATTGAATACGGAACAAAAAATGGTTCGGGGAGATATACTGAAATATCAGGAAATCCCTTAAAAGATGATAAATCTATAGAAAACTACATCCCGCCTGACCCTGCTATTGAATCCCGCTATGAACCTTCAAGAAGGCTGATAAAAGAGTTTGGGAAGGAATATCCCGTTATGGGTGTAATTGTTACTACTATATTTGAGGCAGCCTGGGCTTTAAGGGGACTGGATAAGCTTATGATGGATTTTATTATAAATGAAGACCTTGCAAATAAGATTTTAGATATTCCTTTTAAATACCATCTTTATGCAGGTAAAAAACTTACCAGCCTGGGAGTAGATATTATATGGACCGGCGATGACGTAGGGGGACAGAGAGGAATGTTGATTTCACCTGAGATGTGGCGGAGGTACCTAAAACCCAGAATGGAAAAATTATATTCTGAATTAAAATCTATTAATCCCGGCCTTAAGATTGCTTATCATTCAGATGGCAATATTTATCCCATAATAGATGAACTGGTGGAAATAGGACTTGATATTTTAAATCCGGTTCAACCAAAGTGTATGGATCCGAACTATTTAAAGAAGCGCTATGGGAAGAATTTAAGCTTCTGGGGCACCATTGATATTCAAGAAACCCTTCCCTTTGGAACTCCGGAACAAATAGAGCATGAAGTAAAGAACAGAATTAAAAATATGGGACCAGGAGGCGGATTTATAATCAGTCCGACCCATCACATGCAAATTGATACATCTATAGGTAATTTTTTTACTTTCTGGAATGCTGTAGAAAAGTACGGAAAGTATCCTATTGTTATTTAAACAGATTAAATAATTGAAAATGTTTTTAGTTTTTATTCAGAATGTTTATTGCGGTAAGGGTGAGTTGAGTGAGGGGTTCTTAAAAAATTGGAGAATATAAGATTTACGGGATTTTGAATAAAACAATTCTAAAACTTGACATGGCTTATTTTTTTTTATATTATAAGTAAGCACTTGCGCAAGCGCTTGTTAGGCCATTAGTTTTATACGGTTAAGATTTTAAATCAATTATAGAGGAGTTCGTAAGTCTAACTTTTAAGAACGGCTAATCCCAAAAAATTTTTTACAAAATATAAAAATATTAAAGTTACATAAGCAACAAAAAGAAGAAAATACTTTAAAGGGAGGTGACCGGTATTATATAGAAATAGATTTGCAAAGGGAGAATAACATAGTCTTGAATTGAAGTCATAACTAAGCAAATCTTAAAAAAATCCATAAGAGATAATGTAGAAATTATTGTATGGAAGGAGGTGACTTATAGAAGTAAGAATGTTTGTTTTCTATATTTGGTATTTTAACAAAGAGAGGATTTGAAAATGAAAAAATCATTATTATGGATAGTAGTATTGATATTAAGTATATCAATGGTTGCGGCTTTTTCATTATATGGCTGTAAAGAAGAAGCCGTAGCTGAAGAGGAAGCAGCAGTAGAGGAAGAAGCCGTAGCTGAAGTAACAGGTGCTGCAGAAGGAATAGTAATATATGCTCAGATGGGTGGATCAGCCGGTGACCCGAGTACTCTGCCCCGACAGAATGGCGCAGCAGAAGCAGCAGAGCAGTGGGGATGTGAAATAATTTATCAATTTTCAGAATGGCAGTCTGATAAAATGGTTTCACAATTTAAAGAAGCTGTTGCAGCTGAGCCCGATGGCATTATTATAATGGGGCACCCCGGAGTTGAAGCATTTAGAACTTCTGTTGAAGAAGCTGAAGGGAAAGGGATTATAGTAACTGCCAATAATACACCTCTTCCTGAATTTGAAGTAACATACGGAGGTAACGGATTTGGTTATGCAGGCGCAGACCTTTTCGAAGGTGGATATGTAACAGGCCAGCAAATTATTGCTGCAGGAAATCTTCAGGCAGGAGATAGGGTTCTTGAATATGGACTGAGGGCACAACCTGAACGTGGTAAGAGTGACGAAGGAGTTTATCAAGCTTTCTTGGATGCCGGCATGGAAGTTGATTATATTGAGATTACTCCTGAAGTAGATGCCGATGCTACTCTGTGCATCCCGATCCTAACTGGATACCTGGCTTCTAATCCTGACTGTAAAGCTATAGGTACACAGCACGGAAATGTAACTTCAACAATGGGCGAAGTTGTAACAGCAGCAGGACTTGGAGCAGATGATATAGTTGTTGGTGGAATTGATCTTTCGCCAAAAACAGTTGAAGCGCTGCAAGAGGGGTATGTTGATCTGGTATTAGATCAGGTACTGTACCTGCAGGGATATCTTCCGGTTAGTCAGATTTGTTTGTCCAAATTGTACGGAATACCAGGACTTCATATAAACACTGCCAGTGGAGTTGTAACTTCTGAATCAATTACAGATATACTTTCACTGATTGATGAAGGTATTAGATAAGTCTTGGGTTAAGATTGATTTATAGAGACGAAAGGCCTATGTTTGTTTTAAAAAGAGACCTTTAAAGCCAGCATAGGTAAAAAGTATGGTGTTAGAATTGCCTACCAAGAGAAATAGTATAATATAGGAAAGTAATATAGCTCTTGGTAGGCAATTAAATAAAAGACGGTTGGCAAGTGCTATTAGGGATTAATAAATAGAAGAAAGGCTTTAAGGGACATGATGATGAATAATTCTAAAAATTTGGTGGAAATGAAAAATATCCACAAGTGTTTTGGGAAAGTCATAGCACTTAAAGATGTAAATTTTCAAGTTGGCAACAATGAAATTGTAGGATTAATAGGTGACAACGGTGCCGGTAAATCAACTCTGATAAAAATACTTTCAGGGGTTTTTCCTCAAACCAGTGGAGAGATATACATACGAGGGAAGAAAATATCCACAAGGAGATACTCGGTTAGAAAAGCTCATGAGATGGATATCGAAACTGTATATCAGGAAAAAGCTTTGGGAGAAAAACAATCCTTGTGGAGAAATATTTTTATCGGCAGACAAATTTGTAATTTTTTTGGCTTTATTAATATAAAAAAAGAAAAAGAAGAAACTGACAAGGTTATGAAAGAGTTAATTGGTTTTAGAGGAGCAGGTGTTTCAGCGGAATCGTGTGTTGGTAGATTATCAGGCGGGGAAAGGCAGGGCATAGCTATAGGCAGAGCGATGTATTTTAATGCCAACCTGATAATACTGGATGAACCAACTGCAGCATTATCATCAAAGGAAGTAGCAAAGGTCCTGAATTTTATACGAAGAATAAAAGAAAGCGGGAGATCCTGTATTTATATAACTCATCACATCTCTGATACATATTCAGTTTCAGACAGGTTTGTTTTCATAGACCGTGGAGAAATAATAGGAGAATATAAAAAGAGTGAAATATCATTGGAAGAACTCACTGAAAAATTACTTTTGGTATCAGCCGGGGATTTGGGAAAGGAGATGATCAATGAACATCAGAAACAGTAAAATAAGTATTCTTGGCAGCAAAGGTTTTAGAACTTATGCTGTTGTTTTGGTATATATAGTTCTTATGGGAGTATTTATGATTACGGCCCCAAGAGCTTTTCTTGACTATAAAATTTATATGGCTTTTCTGTCAACAATTCCATTTTCACTGGTTATGGCTCTGGGTTTAACGTTTGTTATTATAGCCGGGGAAATTGATCTTTCTTTCACCTCGGTGATGGCTTTTTCAGGATTTATATTTACATACACTTTTATCCATACGGGAAGTACTATATTGGCATTTATAGCCAGTTTAACTTCAGGAGCAATTGCGGGTTTTATAAATGGTATTATAGTTGCCAAAGTAAAGGTACCATCAATTATTGCAACCCTGGGTACACAATTTTTTTGGGCTGGGCTGGCGGTAGTTCTTTCTTCGGGACGTTCGTTAATTGTTACCGAGATTAGGCCATCTTTTATGTATAAAATTTTTGTCGGCAGAATAGGAGGTATTGTTCCTGCACAGGCAGCATGGGCATTCGGGCTGGCAATCATTTTAGGCTTTATTCTAAATAAACATAGATTTGGCGAAAGTGTAATGTTCATTGGAGATAATAGAGATACGGCAAAAATGATGGGTGTAAATGTGGATAGAACTTTAATACAGATATTTATGCTTTCCGGAGTTTTGGCTGCATTTGCTTCAGTGTTATTAGCATGTGAGATGGTGACATGGTGGGCCACTCAAGGACCGGGATATTTACTAATAACCATAGCGGCAGTTTTTATAGGCGGTACATCAATATACGGAGGAGAGGGAACAATATTTGGAACTGTGGTAGGAGCTTTTATTGTAGGAAGCATAACTGCAGGAATTACAGCTTCCGGTGTTGGTGGATTCTGGACACAGCTGGTGGTTGGCCTGGTACTACTTGTGGCAGTTTTTATTAATACGTTTATAAGCAGGCGGAGAACTTAATCTGAAAACTTTTAAAATTTTTACAGGAAATTACTGACAGTACTGTAATTATTTTTAGTTTATTCATTAATTTAGTTTTATTAATTTACAGCCAAGTAAAAGATTATAAAAGTAAGAGAAATATAAAAATTTAACGTTACGGCGAAGGAGATATAAGAATAAAAAACATGGGAAAATTAGAGATCTGTAATAATTTTAAAAAATTAAATGATTTATTTGTTAAAATGTTTATGGAGGGGGGCCGGAAGAAAGGAGGTTCTTTTAGAAAAGAAGAACTTATAAATATTTTATCTCCCGGAAGGGTAAATATAATTGGAGAGCATACGGATTATAATTTAGGGCTCTCTATAAATGCTGCCATAAATAAATACATATTTATAGCAGGATTTAAAAATAATTTGGATTATATAGAAGTTTTTTCAAAATACTTAAATGATTCCAATAAATTCCTGCTGGGTGATATTACTTTTGATAAAAATGTAAGCTGGATAAATTATATAAAAGGAGTTTTAAAAGAGTATGCTTGGAATGGCCATAGAATAGGTGGATTTAATATGGTTGTTGACAGTGATCTGCCTATAGCTGCCGGTATGAGCTCATCGGCTTCTCTTGAGGTTGGAGTCGCAAAACTTATTGAACAGCTTTTTGATTTGAAGACTGATAGAAGGAAAGTGGTAAAATATTGTAACAGCGCCGAAAATAATTTTGTGGGAGTAAACTGTGGATTCATGGATCAATTTGCTGTAACCTATGGGAAGAAAAATAATGTAATCTATTTAAATTTTAAAGACCTTTCTTATGAATATATTCCTTTTAATCTTGAGGATAATTTAATCTTAGTTATTAATTCTAAAGAAGAAAGAAATCTGGCGAATACTGAATATAATAAAAGAAGAAAAGAATGCAATGATGCAGTTCAGCTAATAGTCAAAATAACAAAAAATAAAAACATTAAATCCCTATCGGATATCAGTCCGGATATGCTGTCTAAGCTAAAAGATAAAATGCCTGAGAAATTGTTTAAAAGAGTTAAGCATGTTGTAACGGAAAATAATAGAGTCTTATTAGCAAAAGAATATCTGCTTAAGGGAGATATTGAAAAATTGGGTAAAGTATTATTTGAATCACATGACAGCCTGAGATATGATTATGAAGTATCAACAGAGAAGCTTGATTATCTGGTTGATGAGATGAAAAAAATCAAAGGAGTTTATGGCGGAAGGTTAATGGGAGCAGGGTTTGGGGGCAGCATTATCAGTATTGTAAAGAGAAGCGAAATTGATATTATTACTGATGTAATAGGCAGTAAGTTTTTAAAAAAATTCAATATTTCTCCTGATTTTATAGAATGTTTGTTCTCGGACGGAACAAGAAGAGTGAAATTAAAAGATTCATGAAAGAGATTGGGAAAGGAAAATTTAAGTTAAATAAAAATGTAGGAGCAGGGATTAAAAGCAATGGTAAAAAAGACAGTAGAGATAAACAATCCAGCAGAAATGAATCTTTAAATAGTAAAGAATGCAAAGAAGGCTTAAACCTGAAAAAGAAAGTGATAATAAAAAATGACGGAAGGTATTTGATATATTACGATTTTCAGGATAATTCCGGATAGAACAAGGGAGGCATAAAGTACTGGAACTAAGATATGACCCTATAAAAAATATGCTAGTAGCTGTTGCCACAAAAAGACAGGACAGAACTTTCCACCCGCCCAAGGATTTTTGTCCACTTTGCCCGACAAAGAACGATAAAATAAAAACAGAAATTCCGGCAAGTAATTATGATATCGTGATTTTTGAAAACAAGTTTCCGACTTTTAGCGAAAATCCTGACAGTGTAGATAATAAAAAATTAAATATCGGAAGCGATTTTCAATATGAGCTGAAAGAGTCCAGAGGTATCTGTGAAGTAGTCTGCTACACTCCAAACCATAATATGTACCTGGAAGATTTACCGTTGGAAAAGATAAACAACCTTATAAATGTGTGGAGAGATCGATATTTGGTCCTTGGAGGGAAGAAATTTATAAAATATATTTTAATTTTTGAAAATAAAGGAAAAGAAATAGGAGTTACTCTTTCGCATCCACATGGTCAGATATATGCATTTTCATATATACCACCGATAATTTTAGAAGAGTTAAGGTCGTCAAAAAATTTTTACCTGAAAAATAAAAAATGCATTCACTGCAGGATAATTGAAAGGGAACTAAGAAACAGGATCAGAATTATTACCTCTAATAAAGATTTTATTGCATTTATCCCTTTTTACGCCAGGTGGCCATATGAGGTTCACATTTATCCCTTGAGGCACCTTGAGAGTCTGTGCCAGTTGAATGATAGAGAAATAAATTCTTTATCTTCAGTGATTAAAGAGCTTATAAGTAAATATAATAAATTGTTTAATTTTAGGATGCCTTATGTGATGGTTATTCATCAAAAACCAACGGATAATAGAAGTTATGACTATTATCATTTTCATTTCGAATTCTACCCACCATATAGAACCAAAGATAGACTTAAATACTTGGCAGGATGTGAATTAGGGGCGGGAACATTTTTAAATGATACTCTGCCGGAGGAAAAAGCTGAGGAATTAAGAGATTGTTGATAAAATTTGATTTAAAGGTAAAATTATTATAATAAATCTTTAAATCTAGAAAAGAATTCTTAATAAAAATATCAGGGCAAAGTATTAAAATGGTAAAAAAACAAAAAAAATCAAAATCTGATACCATCCAATCAGAAATTATGGACACCCTTATGATGGATGCTCTTATGGACTACCTTCCGGATAGTATATACTTTAAGGATCTTAAAAGCAGGGTTATAAGAGTTAATAAGGCCTGTGCAGATAAAGCTTATGGAATGAGCACGGATGGAGCAGTTGGTAAAACAGATTTTGACTTTTTTTCCGAAGAACATGCAAAACAGGCTTATAAAGACGAGCAGCTAATAATAAAAACAGGAAAACCTATCGTAGATATGCAAGAAAAAGAAACATGGTCGGGAAAGAAAAGCAGATGGATATCATCAACGAAAATGCCTTTTTACGATAAAAAAGGTAATATTATAGGTACATTTGGTGTTTCGCGGGATATATCGGACAGAAAAAAGGCACAAGAAAAAATAAAATACCTCTCCTTCCACGACTCGCTTACAGGACTCTACAACAGAGCATATTTTGATGAAGAACTAAGAAGGCTCGACACCGCAAGGCAGCTTCCCATAACCATAGTGATGGGCGACGTAAATGGGCTTAAAGTAATAAATGACGCATATGGTCATGAAAAGGGGGATCTGTTTCTAAAAAAGATAGCCGATATACTAAGAGATATCTTTAGAAAAGAAGATATTGTCTCAAGATGGGGAGGAGATGAGTTTATATCAATACTTCCCGGTACTTACGAAAAAGATACTAAAGCTATAATAAATAGAATAAAGAAGATGTGCATCGAAAGAAGTACAGCTGATATGCCCTTAAGTATTTCATTGGGGGTCTCGTCAAAGAAATCACCAGATGAACCTATGGATTCCATACTAAGAGAAGCCGAAGATAGGATGTATAAGTGTAAACTCACCGAGAGCAAATCCACAAATGAAATCATTATATCTTCACTCAGAGAGAATCTAAAAAGAGGAGAATACCGTTGTGAGAAACATACCGGCAGGATGCAGCAGTATGCTCTTACGATAGGGAAAAAACTCAAGCTTTCGAGTATAAAACTTGATGAACTAAAACTACTTATGGATCTTCACAATATAGGAAAACTGGCGCTGGCAGATGAAATAATGTCAAAACCGGGAAGACTTTCAAACGAGGAATGGAAGATAGTACAAAAACTTCCCGAGATCGGATACCGTATAGCAGAATCATCAATGGTACTCAAGCCCATAGCGGAAGCAATACTCTCCCACTATGAATGGTATAATGGCGAGGGATATCCAAGAGGAGTAAAGGGTGAAGAGATTCCCATACTTTCAAGAATATCATTTCTGATCAATTCCTATGAAGCCATGACCACAGACAAGCCATACAGAAAGAAGATGACGGGAAAAGAAGTAGTAAAAGAGATAAAAAGATGCTGCGGGACACAATTCGATCCTAATATAGTAAGAATATTTCTGGAAATATTGGAAAATAATTCTCAGGAATAACCGACTCGCTAAACTCTTCATAAAAAATAAAAACTCTTATTAATCAGCGGTTTTATACAATTTAAAATTATTGGTAATTGGATATCTTCTATCCTTACCGAATGCTCTGGGGGTTATTTTAATGCCCGGAGAACCCTGTCTTCTTTTATATTCATTTGAATCTACCATACCGATTATTTCTCTTACTATTCTTTGGTTAAACCCTTTCTTTAGAATGGAATAATAATCAGCGTCATTCTCTATATATGCTTTAAGTATGGGATCCAGTATTTTATAGGGGGGCAGTTTGTCTTCATCCTTCTGATTAGGTTTAAGTTCCGCAGAAGGTGCTTTGGTAAGAATATTTTTGGGGATCATACTGGAATATTTTTGGTTAATAAACTTGCAGACACGGTAAACCATGGTTTTATATATATCTTTAATTGGCGAAAACCCGCCAGCCATATCCCCATAAAGGGTACAGTACCCGACGCTTATTTCACTTTTATTACCCGTTGACAGTACCAGCCAGTTATTTTCATTGGCAGCGGCCATTATGATGTTTCCCCTTATCCTTGCCTGGATATTTTCCTTGGTTGTATTAATTTTACGGCTTTTAAATATTGGTTTTAAATTTTTAAGATAACTGCCGTAAATGTCCGAAATAGGAATAATAGTGTGCCTGATTCCGAGATTATGTGCCAGCTCTACAGCATCTTCTACACTTCCCCTGGATGAGTAGGCAGAAGGCATCAGTATCCCGTTTACATTTTCTCTTCCCAGGGCAAGGGTAGCGACGGCTGCAGTAAGTGCGGAATCAATTCCTCCGCTAAGGGCTATGACAACTTTAACAAAATTATTTTTACCGGCATAATCTCTGGTTCCCAGGATTAATGCCTTGAGTATTTCATGCTCCTTGCAAGGGATTTGCTGCTTATATTTTAAAATCTTTTTTCCTTTCAGTTTTACCGGTTGCTTTTTGAGGTGGTATTTTAAATCGATTAACGGCAGAGCCTTATGATATTTGCTTATTTCAGTCCTCCGATTTTTAAACCTTAAGTTTTTAAGTCTTGCCGCTGCTGCTCCTCCGGTATCAAGATCATATATTAATGCATCTTCTTCAAATGATGCCGCACGCTTCAGGATATCTCCTTTCTGGTTTATAATCAGGCTGTTTCCGTCAAATACCAGTTCATCCTGGCCCCCCACCAGATTTACATAAGCAATATTTACGCAGTTATCTTTGGCTGCATTGATTAAGACTTTTTCTCTTTCCATAATTTTTTCAGTATGATAAGGAGACGCAGATATATTTATTATAAGTTCCGCTCCACCCAGGATGGACTGAATCTTTATGGGCCCTGAAGGATGAAATATGTCTTCGCATATATTAATTCCGATAATTTTTTCTGCTATCTTGAAAACATAATTTATATTACCTTTTTTAAAGTACCTTTCCTCATCAAAAACGGAGTAATTAGGCAGGAACTGTTTATTATATACGGATTTGATCTGTTTTTTATGGATTACCGCAGCCGAATTGTATATACCGTCCTTTCCCCTGTCAACGAATCCGGTAACGGCAACAATGTTTGTGGCAATTTTTGTAAGTTTGGCCAGGCAGCTTATATTTTCGTCAATAAAAGAAGTTTTAAGCAGCAGATCTTCGGGGGGATATCCGGTAATGGAAAGTTCGGGAAATGCCACTATATCCGCATTATTTTTTTTTGCTTCCAGGATGTGGGAAGCAATAATATCATGGTTTCCTTTAATATCACCGACGGTCGGGTTTATTTGTGCCAAGTATAGCCTTATGGTAGATATTTTTTACTCCTTTTTTCTAATTTACCAGATGGCGACTGCAGATTTTTAATTATAGTTTAAATTATAACTCTTTTTAAAAATTTAATTCACTTTTTATATAGGGGAGAAATTTTCCTGAGATCGGATATGATTTTAGGAATTATTTCCAAAAAATAATCTATATCTTCCCGGGTATTTTCGAACCCAAGAGTAATTCTCAGTGATCCATGGGCATCTTCTCCGGTTATGCCCATTGCAGCCAATACGCGGGAAGGTTTTAGTGATGAAGAAGAACATGCAGAACCGCTTGATACTGCTATGCCTTCATGATCCAGCTTCAGCACCATCGATTCGCCTTCAATATATTTAAATGAAAAGTTACAGTTACCGGGCAGCCTGCTGGCGGGGTGTCCATTTAATTTAATTTCTTCGATTTTATTTAAAAGGGTATTTATCAAATAATCTCTCATTTCCGTAATCTTTAATATTTTATCCGAAAGGTTTTTTTGACCTAATTCCACAGCTTTTGCAAGACCTGCTATTCCCGGTATGTTCTCGGTACCCGATCTTATTCCCTTTTCATGTCCCCCTCCTAAAATCTGCGGCTTTATCCTGGTGCCCCTTTTTATATAAAGGGCACCGATTCCTTTTGGGCCGTATATCTTATGGCCGGAAAGTGAAAGCAGGTCGACATTTAAATCATTGACCTCTGTTTTTATATTGCAGAAGGTCTGGACAGCATCGGTATGAAAAACAATACCGCGTTCCATCAGCATTTTTCCAATTTCTCTGATGGGCTGAATAGTTCCCACAATGTTATTTGCATGCATAATGGTAACAAGTATGGTTCTTCCGGTTATAGATTTTTTAACATCACCGGGGTTAATTATTCCATAGCTATCTACGGGGATATAAGTTATTTCAAAACCAAGCCGGGCCAATTTCTTTAAGGGCATGTAAACAGAAGGGTGTTCAATTACGGATGTAATTATATGATTACCCTTTTTTCTGTATGCTTCTGCTGCCCCAAACAGGGCAAGATTATTACTTTCGGTTCCCCCGCTTGTAAATATTATTTCTTTTGGTTCGGCCCCTAAAGAATCTGCAATTACTTTTCGGGAACGCTCAAGGATTTCTTTTGCCTTCTGCCCCGGAGAATGAGGCTCCGAAGCGTTTCCGTAGTAAACGTTAAAGCAGCTGTTAATCTCATTTACTACCGAGGGTAGAACCGGAGCAGTGGCGCCGTGATCAAAGTAAATATATTTTGATTTTCTTTTCACTGTATCATTATAAATTTTCAACAGAGTGGACTAAAAACTACCATTGATTTTATGTACTGTCAATAATTAATTCCCTTATGAAATTGGCATGGGAACGGAGCAATAATAAAGCTGTAAAATGTTATAATGAATACTATTAATCAATATAATTTTATTGTATACTACAATGGTTGATTGATTTGTCAAAACAGTTAAATTTTATTAAAATTATCGAAATCCATTAATTTTTTTATTAATTTTATAAGGCAATTAAATGTTAGGGAAGTTTTTACCATACATAGAAAAGATACTCCAGCATACAAATGAGATCTTTATTATAAAAGATATTGAAAATAATATACTTTTTATAAATGAGAAAATAAGAGATTATGGATATGATCCTGCTAAATTGGTAGGAGAAAAATATTTGAGCCTTCTTTCCCCTAAACATAAAGGAAAGAGGTTTAAAAAGATTGTTAACAGAAAAAAAGCATTGAACTATGAAGTGGAATTTTTAAGAAACGATGGGACCATCGTAAATGCTTTAGCCTGTAATGCTCCGGTCTGGGGTGAAGACAGGAAGATTTTATTTGTTGTTTCGACTCTTGTGGATGTTACTTCTTATAGAAAGCTGCAAAAAAAACTTATAGAAAATACGTATCTGGATTACCTGACAGGGCTTTATAATATCAGATACCTGTATAAAAGGTTAGGTGAGGAGATAAAAAGAAGTAAACGTAAGGATGAAAAAATTGCTATTGTAATGTTTGATATAGATAATTTTAAAAAATATAACGACACCTATGGCCACGATAGCGGAAATAAATTACTTAAGAATCTGGGGAGGATTATCCGCAAGAGCATAAGAAGCGGTGTTGACCTTGGATTTCGATTCGGCGGAGACGAATTTTTAATAATAATAAATCAAGATAAAAAGAAAATTGCCTATGAAATTGCAAACAGGATTAGAGAAAATTTTATAAAACTAAATTATAAGACTCTGGATTTAAGCATAGGGATCGAGCATTACAGAGAGGGCTGCAGTATTAAGAATTTAGTAGTTCAGGCTGATAAGAAAGTTTACACGGCAAAAAAATCCAAAGAAAAAATAATTGAATAATTTATTAAAATTATTTTAAAAATCAATTCATTTTACTATAATAGACTCCTGATTTGTAAGGAGTTTATTTTTATTTTATTATTGGGCGGGAATCCTTTATCTTTAAATAATTATAAGGCCGGGAGATTTTTGAATAAAATCGCAAAAATAATATCATATATTTTTGATGGGTCATTCATATCCATTCCAATTTTTTTAATTATCTGTTTTATGGTGGTAGAGAATAAAGTTGAGGCTATTGGCTGGGCCTTTCTTTGTTTAACTTTTGGAGCCATTGTGCCGTATATTTATATACGGTTTTTATATAAGAAGAAGAGAATAAACGATATTCACATACCTATAAAGGAAGAAAGAATAAAGCCGCTGCTGGTATCCTGTGTTAGCTATATAATATGTTTTCTTGTTTTATATATAATGGATGGGCCTTTGTTCCTAAAATCCGTTTTTGCTGTAAGTGTTGTTTCTACAGTTATTTTAACCGTGATAACCTACTTCTGGAAGATTAGCCTGCATACCAGCTGGGTAACCTTTGTGGTCATTACCTTCAATATTTTATTCGGCAGGTGGATGCTGCTTCTGATTCTGTTAATTCCTGCTATCGGCTGGGCAAGAGTCAGGATTAAAAGGCATACCGTAATCCAGGTGATATCAGGGGCCGGAATTTCTATGGTAACCACATTTTTTATTTATTATAATTACGGATTCATTAATTTATTTTAACAGGTACCGCAATTATCTTTAAAAAAGACTCTCCGGAATTTCACCAATGCTGACCAATAAACAAAGGGATATTAAATTCAAATACAGGTGGATAGAATAAGCTTGTGCAGATTGTAGGAGACAAGCAATTCTATAGATAACAGAGCTGCAGCTATTGCAGAAGGTAAAATTAAATATTTACTCATCAAGGCGGATGCTTTACGGGAAAAAGGCGGGATCAAAAGTACCATTACCAGATTTACAAAATAAAATGTAAACAGGATTGAAAGTACTGACAGATAATAGTAAAGGGAACCTAAAAAATCAATTCTGAACAGGGTTAAAGCGATGAATACTGCCAGGATAAGGAGATAGATTATAAATTTTTGGGGCCTTTTAAAAAGCTTTCCTTTTTTTGACTGCTTATAATATTGAAATACGAA
Organism: uncultured Actinomycetota bacterium; assembly: GCA_964494385.1. Lineage (GTDB taxonomy): Bacteria > Actinomycetota > Humimicrobiia > Humimicrobiales > Humimicrobiaceae > CAZBSE01. The sequence goes on from CAZBSE010000003.1 coordinate 55,394, forward strand.
GACGGGGTAAGTTATGACCATAACCGATGAACCGCATAGCAGGCCGGTTATAAACCTTATGTTATTATTTGTATTGTAAAGGCCAAAGTTGGAAGCAATGCCGTCAATTATCATGGATAGAAAAAAAATAGAAAATATTATTAAAATATAGGGTGGAGGAAGATCATTTTCTTTTCCCCTGAACATTATAAATAAAATTATGGCTGTAACAAAAAAGCCCATATAAATACCGCTGCACCTGGAACAGACAGGCAGCACTGCATTCCCGATAGCAAGGCTCCGGGAAGGCAGTTGATGGCAGACTGAAAAGCCTATTGTTTCCATGAAAGAATTAAGTACCTGCAGTTATTGTTCCTTTCGATCTTGATAGTTTTCTATATCCTGTTTAAACTTGCCAAAGCCTTTGTCAATCATCATGAGCAGTATGGAGTGCAGCTCCTGATTGGCCGAAGCGATAACTGAAAGCTGATATTTTTTTCCAATACCCATAAGCGGCTGGCTGCATAAATCTTTACCATAAGCATCGGTTACCAGCCCGCCGCTTTCTTTCAATATAAGATATCCTGCCGCAATATCGTAAGGATAATTATTAATTATACTGCCCTGGCCGACTTTTATATAATCTTTTTCGAGGGAAGGGTAGTCATTTACGAGTCTGTGACCGATATCGATATAACAATCGAGCTGGCCTGATGCCACTCTGGTCATTGAAAAAGATGAGCTGCCCAGGAAAAAAAAACTGCCGTTGAAGTTTGAAGTATCGAGCAACTCTTCTAAAATTTTTACAATGGGGCCGACAGGTTTCCCCCCCAGCCCTATCGACCAAAAAAGAGAATTTATGTCACTATTACGGGATAATGAAGGAGAGATGATTTTGCTGCCATTGATAATTTTTGCCCCGGAACCCTTTTTGGCCAGAAATATCCTGCCGCTTTTTATTTCCTGTACACAGCCTATTTTTAAGTCCTTTATTTGTGGCTCCTCAGTAAAATCTGATAGAGCAATGGAAATGCAACCCGACTCCAATCCTGAAACGGCTGCCCTGGTGCCATCTATGGGGTCAATTATTAAAAGCTTATCCGTTGGCCCTGATTTAATAAGGCCCCTGTCTTCGGAGTAGTAAGCTATGTTCATATTCTGAAGGTAATCTTTCAGAAAAGTCTCGGATATATCATCAATCAGGAAGGTTGAATCTCCGCCTATGGATTTTCCGGAAATGTATCTTGCATCCTGTTTTCCGAAATATGGCAATATCGTTTCTCTGATTTTACCGCTCAATTCAAGAACAAATTTTACATTTGCATCATTTAGCATATTTATAGTATTTTAACTTCTTATTTGATAAATTTCTAATTAATTATACAAAGTAGACGGGCAGCGAAAAGAGTGAGTGGATAAAATAAGAAATTTATCGTACTTTAAATAAAATTATAGTTTTCTAACTGCAATATTGATAGAATTAACCATATTATTTTAACAGTCTGTTTCCGGATCATGAAAGGAATTTCTTATGATATATGATTTTCATACGCATACTTATTTAACCGATGGCAGTAACAGCCCTATTGAGCTTATAAGAATTGCAATTGTTTCCGGTTATAAATGTATTGCCATAACCGATCATGTCAGTTATTCAAATCTTGATTTTATAATTTCAAGGGTAGGTAAAGATTGCCAGCTTGCAAAAAAATACTGGGATATAGATGCAATCCTGGGGGTGGAGCTCACCAATGTCCCGGCTAAAAGTATAAATGATATGGCCAGAGACGCCAAGGAACTTGGTGCGAAGCTGGTGGTAGTCCATGGTGAAAGTATTGTAGAAGATGTTGAACCGGGGACAAATCTGGAAGCGGTAAAATCAGAGTATGTTGATATTCTGGCCCACCCTGGAATTTTTACATCAAAAGAAGCAGAATTTGCGGTAAAAAACGGTATTTTTATAGAAATCTCCTACAGAGTCGGCCATAGCCTGACAAATGGAGTTGTAGCTAATATAGGCAGAGAGGCAGGAGTAAGGTTTTTAATTGATAGTGATGCCCACAGCCATCTGGATTTATTCAGACCGGGCATACAGGAGAAAGTAGGACTGGGCTGCGGCTTAAAAAAAGACGAAATAAAAGAGATTTTTGAGAAAAATTATAAGCTCTTTTTTAAGAGGATTAATTATTAGTTGACAATTGAAATATGATATAATTAAAAAAATTTATTATTTTTGGAAATATAATTTATTTTCGATACAAATTGAAACCAGGAGGAGGTATATATGAGCGACAAGAAAAAAACAGAGGAAGTAAAAGCAGAAGTAGTCGGGTCTGAAGAGAAGGCTGGAGTTATGGCTATTATATCATTAATCACAGGAATACTTAGTATGCTCTGCCACTGTGTTCCAATCGCAGGTACGTTTATTGGCTTTTTACTCAGTGTAGCTGCAATAGTTCTGGGTGTTCTTGAAGTTAATAAGATCAAAAAGGGTGAGTCCAGCAAAAAGGGTAAAGGAATGTGTGTAGCTGGTATTATTCTAGGCAGTGTTGGAATTGTTTTTGGAATCATATGGATAGTAATTATAAGTTTGGGTACCCTGGGCGGCTTGCTGGGAGGACTTTTTGATTATTATTCCTATTATTAGAATTTGACAGTTATTTTAAAAATTTTAAACTTTTTTGGCGCCGGTCTATGCCATCAGCAAGCTTCAAGATCGTTTGAGTTTGATGGGTTATATATGCCCATGTGTTCCAGATGTACGGGTATATACATAGGTTTTTTATTTTCCCTGGCAGCAGTTCTTATAATCGAAAGGAGAACAAAGGGAGAATTTCCTTCCGTAAAGACGGCACTGGTCACAATCGGGATCATACTGATAATGGGTCTGGACGTAGTAGTTTCGACTTTAAAAATTTATAGTTCCAATAACTATATCAGATGCATCACCGGCTTTTTGGTTGGATGGTTTTTGGCGCCGGTCATGCTTTCACTGAAAAATATTTTGATGTGGGAAAAATTAATAAAAAAACCTTATCTTAACAGCAAGAAATATTTTTTTATATGGCTGGTTTGCGGAATTACAGTTATAGTGGCTTTTATGTTCAGCTACGGAAAGATTCTAATCTTCTGGGGGTTTAGTTCGATTCTGGGTACGATAACCATGATTGCATTTGTGGCATTAATATTATTCTTTGCTGTATGCCGTAAATTGGCCAATAGTATTAATTCATGGAAATATTACTTTTTAAGTCTGGCTGCAGGCGTTGCCGCCGGTACAGGATTTTTGGGACTTTTCTCTGCAGTAAGAGAATTTTTGATCTGACCTGCCTTTTAAATGATTACTTCTCTTCCGATTCCCTGCGATCAACACAGCGCGGCTTAATTTTTAAAATTTTACGGTACCGGATTTTTTATATAAATTTTTACACAGTTTTTATTCATAAAATTTTTAAAAATTTAAAACGATTTTATGATCCGTATAAAACAAAGGGCTGCTTTTATTCTTTTGATTCATCCATACTTCCCGGCCTGTAACCTTCAAGATCCAGGGTAATATATAAAAATCCTATTTTTTTAAATTTTTTTAATATTTTTTCCCTCAAATTACTTTGGGCCAGTTTACGGATTTCATCCTTTTCTATTTCTATTCTGGCCACAGGGTATTGATATCTTACCCTTTTCTGTTTAAAACCAAGAGAATGAAGATATTCTTCCGCTTTTTCGATTTTTCTCAATTTTGATACCGAAATCTTTTCTCCGTATGGGAATCTTGTCAGAAGGCAGGAAAGGGCCGGTTTGTTCCAGGTGGGAAGGTGCAGTATTTTAGAATATTTTTTTATATCTTCCCTGGTCAGGCCGCTTTCGGCAAGAGGGTTTCTGATGTCAAGTTCATTCAGCGCCTTTCGGCCGGGGCGGAACGTATGAAGATCATCGTAGTTAGTTCCGTCGGCTATGATATTGAAGTTATATCTGTCCTTTATGGAAATTAATTTTAAAAAAAGCTCTTTTTTACAAATATAGCACCTGTTTATAGGATTTTTCCGTAATGTCTCTAATTCCAGCAGGTTTAAATAAAAAATTATATGCCTGCATTTTAAGAGCCCGGTAATTTTTTTTGCTTCCAGGAGTTCCTTTTTGGGAAATACCGGAGATTTTGCAGTTACCGCAATTACATTTTCACCTAGTACTTCAACGGCAAGCTTTAAAAGAAAGCTGCTGTCAGTACCTCCGGAAAATGCTATAATCACAGATTCATAAGATTTGAGAACTTTTTTTAATTTATTAATTTTCCTGCTGTTCATAATCATTCCATTATTTTTGCCCGGGAGCATAAAATATATAAAAATCTTACTTTTTGCAATAGTAAAGGTAAAATGATATTTTAAAAATAAGATCCTGGGAAGCCTGAATTTATTTTGGGTAGATGGAGAATAGTTAAAATTAAAAATCCGGGAGATAAGTATGAAGGATATTGTATATATTGACTGCTTTTCAGGGATAAGCGGCGATATGATGGTTGGTGCGCTGCTTGATATGGGATTGGATTTTTCATTTCTTAAAAATGAATTGAAAAAGCTGGATATCAGCGGTTACAGCATTGATTGCAGAGAAGTTAAAAGGGGTTCGATTAAAGCAAAAAAGTTTGATGTAAAAATAGCCGGCCCCCAGCCAGACAGAGATTACAGAGACATAAAAAGAATAATTGGAAGCAGCAAACTGGATGCAGAAGTAAAGAAGATTTCTCTGGATATTTTTAAATTGATTGCGGAAGCAGAGGCGAAGGTTCACGGTCATGATGTGGAAAGGATACATTTCCATGAGATCGGAGCATTGGATTCCATAATTGACATCGTTAGTGCAGCAATAGGTATAAAAAGTTTAAACACCGGATTATTCTACAGCAGGAGGATACCTCTGGGCTCGGGGTTTGTAAACGGTACGCATGGGAAATTACCTGTTCCCGCACCTGCTACAATCGAGATATTAAGAGGGCTTCCGGTTTTTGGGGGTAAGTTCAATTTTGAAGCGACAACTCCTACCGGGGCTGCCATAATAAAATCAATAGCAATCGGATACGATGGGGTCCCGCCTTTGATTATTGAAAAAGTTGGTTATGGAGCAGGCAGCAGGGAAGATAAAGGAATCATTAATGTTTTAAGGATCTTAAGCGGGGCCGCTAAAGACGGACATGGGGCCAGGGCCGAAAACCTGATTATGCTTTCTACAAATATTGATGACAGCAATCCGGAGATTATAAGTTATCTTCAGCAGAGACTATTTAAAAATAAAGCACTTGATGTATGGACAGAGCCTATTTACATGAAAAAAAGCAGGCCTGCTTTTAAGTTGTGTGTACTCTGTGATAGGCAATCAGAGTCTTCGATGGTCGATACCGTGCTGATGGAATCAACAACCCTTGGTATTAGAAGGCAGGAAGTCATAAGATATTCAGCTGGCAGGGAGATTAAAACTGTCGGCCTGCCATACGGAGAGGTTAGAGTGAAAATAGGCATACATGCTGGCAAAGAGGTAACTGTTTCGCCTGAATTCGAATCCTGCCAAAAACTGGCAGAAAAAACAGGCATGCCTTTGAAAAAAATATATCAGGATGCCGTTTTGTTTTTTTCCAAAAGATAATATTTTAATATCTCCTGCAGTACAGCCACTGTGGGAACCGCAATTAAAAGTCCCCAAATGCCGAATAATGCACCGCCTGCAATAAGGGAAAAAATTATAATGCCGGGATGTACCCCTACTTGATATTTCAATATATTCGGAGAGATGAAGTAATTATCTATTTGCTGGATAGCTATAAACAACAGGATAACCAGTAAGGCCTTTAATGGTGAAATGAACAGAGCTGCCAGTGCGGCAGGTATGGCTCCTATTATGGGACCCAGGAGAGGAATCATATTGGAGAGTCCGGCTATAAAGCCAAGCAGTACCGCAAAATCTACTTTTAAAACCAGCAGCACAACTGTACATAGGATACCGATAATGACGGATATTAACAACTGCCCCCTGATATATCTGCCGGCAACTTTATTAATTTTATCCAGAATAATAGCTGCCTGATTTTTAAATCTTTTTGGTATTATTTTTATAAATATGGTTTTTATTCTGTTTGTATGATTTAGTATATATAATCCAAGGAGCGGTCCCACTATAATATAAAGAATTATATTAAGTAAGGTCCTGCCGACTGTAGTTGCACTCTGAAATATATTAATTTCTTCCAGGTTGATCCTGCTGATAAAATATTGGGTAATGCTGCTGGCATCTTTAGGTATTATATCCTTGCCTATTAAGTTTTCAATGCTTTTTATTATGGTGTTTTCCTTTAGAAAATTGTTCGTGATAATGGTAAGGTTTTCCAGATATAATGGGAACCTTTCTATGAATGTTTCAAACTGATCAATTATTGCGGGGATGATAAAAAAGAATATCACAAAAATAATACCTGTAAAAATAACATATGTTATGGCTACCGCAAAAATCCTGCGCATTTTCTTTTGCAGTAAAGATACTAGAGGAGACAAAAGACAGACTATGGCCACAGCCAGAATCAGCGGTATGATAGCTATTTTTATTAAGTATACGATATAAAAGAAAAGCGCCGCTATTAAAAGAAAACCTATTATTGACCATGAAAAAATTCCGATATTCTTTATATTCTTTATACCGTTTGAAGGTTTTTTAATTCTCATAGGACATTATTATATTATATTTTTAAAAAAAATATAAATCCAAGGTTATCAGTGGTTACTGATTGAAGTAGCATTATAATTGTGATAAAGTTTAAATTCAAAATTAGTGAAAATTAGGAAAGTAGAATGCCGGAAGAATCAGTTGCCGCTTATGTTAACAATATTATGACTTTTGCCCTATTTACAGCAGTAATAATATTAGTATTTGTGGCACTTTTTTTATTATCACGTACTTTAATCTATAGGGTCGGGAGCAAACAAAGGACAGAACCTGAAAAAGAATTTTCTCTTTACAGGCCTGTAAACTATAGAAGAGATCCAAATCGATTTAAAAATATGTTTATTCTGGGGACTATATTTATTTCTATAGTTTTTTTTATATTCCTTATCATTTCTGTACTTAATTATGCCGTAGAGCCCGCAGTAGGTCTGAACCTGTATTTAATCGGGGGCATGATATTTTATTTTATATTAATAGCGGCGTATATAGTTAAATCCGGAATTATAAGTTAGGAGCCAGCAGGGTGCCATACATGATCAGAAGTAATCTGAATATACTGGTAGCAGGATTCGGATGCTGCAAGCAGGAAATATTTGCAACTCAGGGTCCGCTATATGATATTCAAAGATTTGGTGTGAATTTTGTCAATATTGCCGAAGATGCAGACATACTGGTTATTCAGGGTTTTTTTAATGAAAAGGGCATACAAAGGATTTTAAGTATTTATAACAGGATGTACTCACCAAAAGGCATAATTGCAGTAGGGAGCTGTGTTCTGAATGAAAATTTATTTAAATCGGAAAGCAAGCTGCTCAGGCGGTTCAGAAAAAAAATAAAAATAAATATGTATGTTCCAGGCTGCCCTCCCAGACCGGAGGCCTTCATTCACGCTATTCTGGGAATCCTTAGCAGGAAATAACTAAAAAAAACAAGTACTTATTTATATTTACACAAATGATTGATGATATTTATAATAAAATTTATTCTTCCTCAGAATCCGTAATGATAGGAGAAGCGGGGAAAAATTTAGAATTTATTTTAAAGGATAGGATAAAAACTATTTATAAGGCTGGCCAGGATTTGTTGATGGAGGTATCTAAAGAAAACCTCTCTTCCGTGGTGAAGGAACTGAAGGAGAATCCCGAGCTTAAAGTAGGCAGCTTCCAGAGCGTAGCTGCTTATAGAGAAAAGAGTAAAAAATTTTTAATTATAGGACTTTCATCCTTTACCAATAATTTCTCTGTTCTGATAAAAGTAGAAATATCCGAAAAAGAAATTACGAGAGTTATGGGCATGATGGGGAAGTTTTATAAGGCATTTAATTTTTATAAGGACAGAAGCGGAATAATTACGGAAAAATCAGATATTGAGATATTTGCTCAGAGACAGGATGGTCTGGATTGTTTTGACTTAACCATCTCAGCGGACGGTGATAGGGCCAAGGAAGCTTTTATCGATACCGGAATCAGCAAGATTATGGGCAGCGAATACTATAAGGGTTTGGGAATATATAACCTCATAGCTTATATCGGAAGATTTGACTGGAAGGCAGGTATATTCCCGGAACTCTGCCTTTGCGGCGCTTTTGAAGTTCTGCTCCAGCTGAAGGCGCCTGAAAGAGCCAGGTATATCAGGATACTTTTGTGTGAGCTGTATAGAGTATCTAACCATATATATTTTATATCAAATATATGTAGTGTCCTGGGATGCGATGTTGCTTATAATTTTTCTCTTCTGGAAAGAGAAAGAGTTTTGAGGCTTATAGAAATTATAACCGGTGCAAGGATTATACCTAATTTCATAAGAATAGGCGGTGTAAAAAAAGATCTAAGTGAGGAGGCATTATCCGCCATCAAAAAAATTTTACCGCTCTTATATAGGAATATAAAAAGAATTGAAAAAATAATAAAAGATGACTTTACAGTAATAGAGAGATTAAAGGATATTGGAATTATAGGCAAAGATATCGCCGTAGATTATGGCATATCGGGCCCGAACCTAAGAGCTTCGGGGGTAAGATATGATTTAAGAAAGGATAAGGATTATATATCCTATAAGGATTTTTTATTTACATCTCCTATAGGAAGAAAAGGGGATTGCATGGACAGGATGCTGGTTAGATTTAATGAAATATACCAATCTTTAAGAATAATAAGCCAGGCCGTAAATAAATTTCCTTCAGGGGCCTATATAAAGAAGGTAAATTTATCTCATATAGAATTTCAGTTTGGAGCAGTATCATATGGTGTCGAGTGCCCGCACGGTTTATTCAAAATCTATATAGAGATTGAAAAAAACAATATAAATGCAATGGTGGTAAAAGGCCCTTCTATTAACAGCCTTATTTTAAGCGAGGAGATAATGAAAGGCAGCAGAGTAGAAGATATCAACTTGATTCTTACCAGTCTTGATATAAGTGCCGGTGAAATAATAAGCGATTAAAGGATAATAATGCTGGTGGTCATAAAAAAGATGTTTTACATTCTCGCGATACTGATAGTGAATTTATATATATGCGAGTATATAGGCAATAAATTCTTAGCCAGGATGGAGCTTAGGAGAGGCTATAGAATAACCAGACTAAGAGGTGCAGGGTTTCCGCTGGTAAGGCTGTTTAAATATTTATCCAAGGATAATAAGTTAAATATCTGGACTTTTTTTATCTTTTTACTCTCTTTTCTGATATGGAGCGCAGTTCCAATTACTTCGAATTTAGTTTTGATAGAAATAGATTACAGTCTTTTGGTTGCAATAATTTTTTATATAGGGCTCATAGTCATGCTGCTTCTTAATTCAAGCAGAACTTCCTATAGCGCCTTATTTAGCGAGACCAGTAAAAAAATATTTATTTTGCTGTCTTTTTTGATTCCGGGTTTATTCAGTATGGCAGGTATTGTTTTTATAAACAGAACATTAAGCTTAAGAGAAATTGTAAATTCCCAGAACCAGTACTGGAACATAATTTTTCAACCTCTTGGATTTATGACATTTTTTATATCAATACTGCTGCAGTTGAAAATACTGGGTATAGGCAGCGGAAGTTATCTATCCGATGATATAAAGATAGGCAGGGAGGGAACGGGTTTGGGAAAAACAGTTGAAAAGATTGCTGTCTATATGATTGTCTTTTTCTTGATTATGATTTTAAACTTATTATATTTGGGGGGCTGGCAGAATATGCATATCATCAGGGGAGAGATAATGATTGCCGTAAAGTTTTATTTAATGTTCATGATCTTATTGTTACTGGACAAGGCTACTGCCAGGATAGACAGCTATAAACTTTTGGTCAGGGTTAATTGGAAATTTTTAGTTCCCGTTTCATTGGTTAATTTTATAGTCACGCTTGGATTTTTCATAAGCAGGAACAATAATTTAATTTGATGGGGTGTTTTTACTAAAATGTTAAGGATGATTAAGAATTTTTTTATCAATATATGGAATGTTATAAGGAAACCCAGGACTGTTGCTTATACGGGGGAAAAGATGATAATTCCCGAAGGCAGCAGGGGTGTTCTCCATTTAAAGCTGGATCTGGATTCCCTGGAGGTCATTTGTAACGGCTGCGGGGTATGCAGCATGATTTGTCCGCAGGATAGTATAGAAGTAAAGAAGAGAGTTGATGATAATGGGAGAGAAGTTCTGGATGAATTTTATCTGGATTTGAGAAAATGCATTTTTTGTGGCAATTGTGTCGAATTCTGTGAAAGGAATGCTATTAATTTATCCTACAAATATCAGCTTGCCGAGTTTAGTGAGAAAAATTTAAAATTAGAAAAAATCGAATTAATAAAACCATCAAGCAAGATAAGAGATTTCTGGTAAGGATATTATGTCATTTGAAAGTCACCTGATAATTATAATAATACACTACATAAGTCTTTCCGGACTGGTGATATCCGGACTTCTGGCATTGTTTCTTGCCGGCGGGAGAAAAAAATTATTTTTTATGTTCCTTTCTTTTTTATTTGCAGGAATTTTAAACTTTGTCTATTATTCCGGTGTCTTATTTTTTATAGCCGGAATCATTATTATCTTCTTTTTTTTAGCATTATACTTATTTGTTTCCCAGGTAGAATTGTTTAACACGGGTCAGGAATTAAAAAAAGAGGAAAGGAAATTATCCCGCAGTGCCGCAGGCAGTGTTATGAGCGTTCTTCTGCCGTTTTTATTGTGCTCCGCTGCTGGTTATTTAGTTTATGATTATACGTCCGATTTTTTAGACAAAGTCTCAGGCATGGAAAATATTTCTATTTTAAGTCTGGGAGATATTGCTAAGAGACTACTGTCTGATTACAGCTTGGCCGTGATCCTTACAATCTCATTATTGTTCCTATCCTTTTTGTGGTTTTTAATTATGGGACAGGAGGAGAAATGAGCTTTCAATTTATAATATATTTTAACCTTGCCCTTTTTCTGCTGGGAGTGTTTGGAATCTTATACAGCAAGGATATTGTATCACTGTTTATTTCCTATCAGTTTATAATTATCTCTGCTGCTGTTAATTTCCTGAGCTTTTCAAAGTTGTTATATAAGTATTCAATGTGGGGTGTAATTTTTATTATTTTCGGAGTTGTATCTATTTACTTTTTAATGTTTTGTATTATCTATTACATTTACATGAAGCTGGATCCACTGCAGAAAAGAGTTTTTTACAGGAATTTCAGATTATTTAAAATAACCAGAAGTGACTGGTGGGGAGAAGATAATTTATAAGATATGAACTTTTTAATTTACATCAGTGAAAAAATAAATCCTCTGCAGAGTATAATCGTTCTGTCTGCTTCAGTTTTGATTTCTTCTTTTTTCGCGGTCTCCGGGAGAAAAGCCTTTAAGAAATTTATAATTGTAATTACTTTTATATCCTTGATTTCCGCTTTTTACCTTAATATTTATAGTTTTATATCAGCCGGTAATTTTTCCAGCTCCCTTCTGACCTTCGGGACGCTGCAGGTAATCGAGGTAAGCATGATTTTATTCAGCACGCTTAACCTGCTTCTCTTTATTGCCATATACGAAATAGACTGTAACCATTTTATTAAAATATTAATGCTGCTTTTATTTTCAGCCATCTGTGCTATTTTTGTGGTCGTAGCCGGAAACTTTATCTTATTTTTTACCAGCCTGACACTATTCGTTTTGACCATATTCCAGCTTGCAGCCAGCCTAAACCTGAACATAAGCAAGTCAAGACCTCATATACTCGGATATTTCCTAAGACCGGTCCTGACAGTGATTCTTTTCTTTTTCGGGTTTTCATTATTTTATGGTGCTGCTGAATTTAAGAGCATGGACCAGATTTTGAATTCGGAAAGTATTTCTAATCCGCTGATAGCGCTGGGCTTGATTATTTTTGGAATTGCGATGTATCTCTATTTTTTCTTATTTCCTTTTCAGAATCCCTATCTGGGGATGGTGAAAAGAAGTAGATTTTCTTCAAATGCTGTTATATGGTTTCTTTATTTTCCGGTAGGATTTTTCATATTTCTAAAATTTGGTGATTTATACAATTATTATATAGGAAAAAGCAGCATTTATATGTCCATAACTTTTATGGTAATTGCCTTCGTATGTATGCTTGCAGGGAATATTGGAGCAATTACCACAGGCAGCATCAGAAGAATATTATCATTTTTATTCCTATTTTTTACAGGTATTTTCCTGCTTAATCTTTCCATGTTTTCTGCAGGAATTATAAGCAGTGTCTCAACTAAGTGGATCAATATGGCAAATATCCTCCTTATAATGCTTAGTTTTATACCAATAAGCAGTGTTTTTAACGAAGTTGAAAAAAACACAGGAAGTGATTCCATTAATGGCTTAGCAGGATTTGGCAGAAGTAATATTTTTATTGTAATAAATCTTATAATATTATTTTTATCATGGCTGATGCCGGCACTTTATATTTTACCGCTTATGAGGAGTAGAATGGTTTCATCAGGCGCAGTAGCCTTGAATATAATATTAATGGCTATAATAGCGATTGTAATTATATTCCTGACCGTAAATATTTTTAGGGTAATTATCCAATTTTTTAAAAGATCTCCCGGCGGAACGGTGCAAAAAATCAGATTTCCCCGATTTTTCTATATTTATATTACTTTTTTTACTTTAATCATACTTGCGGTTTCAGTATTGTGCCTGCTGGAAATATCAGGTATAAGTACCGGAACCGGTAGTTTTAAAATAACTGACTTTAATCTTTAAGTATAGCATAGATTAACCATTCGACTGTCTTGGAAAAGCAAAAAAAAAGATTTAATATAAAGCATTTTATGATTATTATCTTGGTGCTGCTTATAGCAATAATAGTAATAATAAGTGTAAATAAATTTTCCTTTAAAAAAGAATATGAGCCGGGCACTGCACTTGCTTGTGAACTGCCCAGATATAGATTTATAGATATGGACAATATAGGAATCACGGGCGATGCTGATAATGATAAAATAAATGACCAGAAAGATATTATGCAGGGTGCAAAAAAGCAGCTCGAAAATCCGGCCAGGAATATTCTTCTGGAAAAGGAAGAACCCAATTATTATCAGGGTGGAAATCCGCCTGAAAATCTGGCGATTAGCACAGATATAGTGGCCAGGGCTTTCCTGGAAGCAGGTTTTGATTTAAGGGGACTGGTATACGAAGATATAAGCAGTAATTTTGAAAAGTATCCCCTAAAAGAGATCTGGAACCAGAAAGTTTGCGATCCCAATATTGATTACCGCAGGATACAGAATCTGGAAATTTTCTTCAAAAGAAATGCAAAAGATCTGGATATATTATTTAATGCCCTGGATGAAGAGAAATTGAATTCGTGGCTCCCGGGGGATGTAATTTTTTTTGATATGGATAAAGATGGTTACAGTGATACCGCGGGCATCATTTCAGATAGCACCACCAGAGATGGTGTCCCCAAGGTGATTTATAACTACATTGATTTCGAATATACTGTGGAGAAAGATATTTTAGGTGAAAAGATTATCACCGGTCATTACAGGTTTCCCCGATAAATCTAAAAAAATCATAAATGGTATTATTTTATACGAAACTCTGGTTTTATCTTATACCCTGTATAATATTTTAATGATGCTTATGAATATACAAATTAATTGATTCTATAAAAATATATAGAATTATAATAAAATTATTTCTAAGAAGATGGTTAAATATTTTTTAAAAATACTTTATTTATGCGTTTTACAGAGAAAGTTTATGGGGAAAGTATTTTGAGAAAATCAAAGGTACCCGGAGTAAATTTATTTAAAAAAACAGCAGTTTCAGCAATTGTTTTTTTGATATCGATTTTAGTTCTGCTTATCTCACCGGGAAAGGCAGAAGCAATCACTTTAAAAGAATTAGGGAATGCGATTGCCAGTCTCAGCAGCGATGAAGAGAACCTGCTGGAAGAAATACTGATATCTGAAGCAGAAGTTGAAAATAAGAAAAACGAGATTGAATCCTTGAACAAAGAGCTTGAGATATGCGAGAATCAGCTGAAGGAGCTGAATAAAGCCAAAAGAGAGTTATTGAAGGGCATCGAGGAGAAAAGGGAGGTCCTGGCTGAGAAAATAATCTTCTCTTATAAGTATGAGAGCAATAATGTGGCAAAGATTATAATTGGCGCCAGGGATCTGAATGAGGTTGTAAATAACATTTACCTTTTTAGGAATATAATGAGCAGGGAAGCTGAAATCATAGAACAGCTTCGTTTTGAAAAGGAAGAATATGATAGGGTTTCACGTAAATCCGAAGAGAAAAAGAAGGAAATTGAGACCGCCAGGGATAGAATTACTGTTGAAAAGGATGAGCTGTCAAGGAGAATGGGGGAGAACAAAATCCTGCTTGAAAAGGTAAAAGGCGAGAAATCGGAGATCCAGAGCCTCTTGACCGAAATAAAGAAAAGGATAGCACAAATCCAGCCTCCCGGGCTCTCACTGATAGGAGAATGGGATATGATAGCCACGGCCTATTATGCTTTTGGAAAGGGAGGCAATGATATAAATGGAAATGGAATAACGGCAATAGGGCTAAGGGCACGGGAAGGGATAGTTGCCGTGGATCCAAGGATTATCCCCCTGGGGACAAAACTTTATATACCCGGCTACGGTGAAGCCCTGGCTGCGGATACGGGGGGATGGATAAAGGGCAACAGGATTGATCTGTGTTATGAATCTCTGGAAGAATGCTTCAGATACGGCAGGAGAAAGATAAAGATATATCTGGTTGAAGATTAAGGGATTAGACCATTTTTAAAAATTCGGATAAGGATTTAAAATCCCTTATGTACCTTTCTTCAGTCACATTACCATCTATAACTACATCCCGCGGATCAAAAAACGGAACAAGCTTGAATGACGGGTTTTCAAATATTCTCATATGTATTTTTTCCATATTTTGGTATTTTTTCCCAAAGGAAAAGAATTTCTGCAATATGATATTAGATACGTTAAGCCCCAGTGAAACAATTATATGGGGTGTAATTATAGAGATTTCCTTGGTAAGGAACCCTGTACAGTTATTTACATGCTTCTTAAGCGGCTGGATGATTTCTGCTGAAGATGTATCTCCCTTTTTAGAGGCTTTTCTCGGTGTACATTTAACCATATAGGTAATATATAGATCCTCGGTCAGGGAAAGCCCGGTCTGTTTGAATACTTTTCTCATAAACTTTCCAAGATCGTTACCGGTAAAGGGAACGCCTTTTTTTTCAGCGCCATCGGCACATGGGTAATCACCTATAACTATTATGTTTGCTTTGGGCGATCCTGCACCAGGAACGGGTTGTTTTCGGGTTTTTACCAAATCCAAGCACTTTTTACAGCCTGAAACTTCATTACTTAATTTGTTTATACTTTCCCTGGCGCTTATTGGCATTTAGATTAAAAATTGCTCTCTGAAAATCATCTGACGTTATAAATTAATCTTGTTTAAAAGTATACAACATAAAAAAAACCGAGTAAATAAAAATTCACTTATTCTTTATTTTTTTATATATTCTGTTATGATATCACGTGCTTAGTAGTCTGAAGCACAGCATGTAATCGGGAAGGAGATACAGTGGCAGAATATCAGGAACTGGCAGATGCTATTATAAAGGGCGATAATATAGCAAGCAAAGATATTGCGCAGAAACTGGTCGATGAAAATATGTCACCTGTGGAAATTCTAGATAACGGGCTGGTGCCCGGGATGGATATGGTGGGTAAAAAGTTTAAAAATAATGAGATTTACCTGCCTGAAGTATTAATAGCGGCAAGAGCCATGAAATCTGCAATGGAAGTCATAAAACCAATGCTCACAGAATCGGGCATAGAGACCAAAGGAAAGATAATTATAGGCACGGTACAGGGCGATGTCCATGACATCGGTAAAAATCTGGTGGGCATGATGCTTGAAGGAGGGGGATATACTGTAATTGACCTGGGAGCCGATGTCCCCCATGAAAAATTTTTAGGTGAGATAAAAAAGAACAGTGTAAAACTGATAGGCCTGTCGGCACTTCTTACCACTACAATGATAGGCATGAAGACGGTAATTGGCATGCTTAAAGAAGATAAGGAGACTTCCGATGTAAGAGTTATGGTCGGCGGCGCGCCGCTGACACAGGAATTTGCTGATTCCATAGGCGCTAACGGTTATGCTCCTGATGCAACCGGTGCCGTGGAGCTTGCCGGCAAGCTGCTTTGAGAAGTTGATGTTCTATACCTTAATCATGGATGATCATCATATTATTTTTATAATATTCCCGGGCCAAAAGTTAAAAACCGGTTAAATCAATTTAATCTATGATTTTAGTTCTATAAACAGGTTGGCCATTTCAATTGCACCCAGTGCGGCCTCCCAGCCCTTATTTCCTCTTTTGGTTCCCGCTCTTTCAATGGCTTGTTCCAGGCTGTCAGGAGTTATAACCCCAAAAGCTACAGGAATATTAAAATCCAGACCGGTTTTGGCCACTCCTTTAATGGTTTCACTGGCAATATACTGATTGTGCGAAGAGTCCCCCTTTATAACCGCGCCCAGGCAGATGATTGCATCATACTTTTTTGATTCTGCCATTACTTTTACCGCCGAGGGAATTTCAAATGCACCGGGGACCCAGGCTATACTGATGTTATGGTCTTCACACAAATGCCTGTGCAGGCAATCCAGTGCCCCATCCAGAAGCTTTGATGTTATAAAGTCATTGTACCTGCTTACCACTATTCCAATCTTTAATTTTTTTGCGTCCAGCTTACCTTCATATTTTTTCATTGCTTTTCCTTTCTATGTTAATCCAACATATGATTTAATTTATGTTTTTTAGTTGATAGGTATCTTTTATTATTTTTATTGGGAGGTATGGCTATGGGTATTCTTTTGGTTATTTTAAGCCCATGTCCTTCCAGACCCACTATTTTCTTCGGATTATTAGTCATAAGATGTATGGTAGAAAGGCCCAAATCCGAAAGTATCTGTGCTCCTATACCATAATCCCTGAGATCAGCATCAAAACCCAGATAAAGATTTGCTTCAACGGTATCCAGGCCCTTTTCCTGCAGCTCGTAAGCTTTCATTTTATTGCAGAATCCTATGCCCCTTCCTTCCTGGGACATATAAAGAAGCACGCCCGAACCTTCTTTATTTATGTTTTTAAATGCGCTGTCTAACTGCTCTCCGCAGTCGCACCTT
This sequence comes from uncultured Actinomycetota bacterium, assembly GCA_964494385.1. Taxonomy (GTDB): domain Bacteria; phylum Actinomycetota; class Humimicrobiia; order Humimicrobiales; family Humimicrobiaceae; genus CAZBSE01. The sequence continues at coordinate 72,749 of CAZBSE010000003.1, forward strand.
TCGGAACCAAATGTATCCCCGGTGAGGCATTGTGAATGTACCCTCACCAGAACATTTTTTTTACCCCTGACTTCGCCCTTGATAAAAGCAATATGGAATTCAGGTTTTATGGTTGAACTGTAGGTTATTGCTTTAAAATTTCCCCACCTGGTAGGAAGGGTAACCTCGGCAACTTTGTCAATCAGCCTTTCTTTTGTTTTTCTGTATCTTATAAGTTCTTCAATAGTTATTATCTTAAGATTAAAATCTTTGGCAATTTCCAACATATCGGTAAGGTGGGCAATTTTACCGTCCTGATTAATAACCTCACAGATGACACCGGCAGGGAAAAGTTCTGCCAGTTTTGCAAGGTCAACAGCGGCTTCTGTGTGACCGGCCCTGATAAGGACGCCTCCTTCGTATGCGGAAAGAGGGAAGATATGACCGGGTATGGTTATATCTGTGGGTTTGGTATCCGGGTTTATGAAAGCCTTTATGGTCTTTAAACTATCTTCTGCTGAGATCCCGCCGCCTTTTAGTGATGCGGCATCTATGGATATAGTAAGAACTTCCTGGCCAGGCAGAGAATTATCCCTATCATAATATATGACAGGTACCTTTAGTTTATTTAATCTTTTTTGCTCGCAGGGTAAAAATATTATTCCCCTGCTGTGAGACATTAGGAAATTTATTGAAGAAGCAGTCACTTTTTCCGCAGCCTGGAACAGTACCCCTTTATTAGCAGGTGAACTGTCATCGACAATGACTATTATATTTCCGTGCTTTATGCCATCTATGATATCTTTAATGGGACTAATGAAATTTTTATTGTTTTGTAAATCCATATTTTTCCAGTTTCTCTTTAAGTATTTTATCTTTTAATTTATAAGCGCCCGTATTTTCCATATTTCTGTTCTGCAGAAAATTTATGATATAGCGGTAAGTCATATCTACTTCAATATTTACCACGCTGCCTGGTATTTTTTGGGGCAAATTTGTATGTTCATATGTATAGGGAACGATAACCACACTGAAACCGCTGCCCTTGACTTCGGATACGGTAAAGCTGATACCGTCAACAGCTATGGAACCTTTGGGCACCACAAAATCTCGAATTTCGGGGGGCAGTTCCAGATTAATTAAACGGGATTTGCCCATATCTGATATATTTAGAATTTTTACCGTACAGTCGGTATGCCCGCTTACTATGTGCCCTCCCAGCTTATCCAGTGGAGTCATTGAACTTTCAAGATTAACTATATCTCCGGCGGCGTAGTATTTAAAAGAGGTTGTATCAAAGGTATTATATGAAACATCACAGGTAAAGCTGCTGCCGGCGCAGCTTTTAGCTGTTAGGCATACCCCGTTTACAGATATGGAGTCGCCTACATTTAAGTCTTTTAAAATCTCGCTGCACTGGATTTCAATTTCCATGTCTCTGCCGCTGCCGGTTATTTTTTTTATTTTGCCTGTTTCTTCTATAATTCCCGTAAACATATGAACCCCTGATTTTATTTTTAATCTTTTAGGGGATAGGCAGTGACCATGATATCATCTCCCACCCTCTTTATGTTTCCAAACCTTAAAATATTGCAGCCGGCTACCTTCTTTATTCCCAGGTTACCGAACATATTAAAACTTCCGCCGCCCCCAATAATTTTGGGAGCCAGGAAGAATATAAACTTATCGATTAAATTTCTCTTCAGGAAAGAGGTCAGCAGAGTTGGGCCGCATTCCAGAAGAATCGAAGTTATTTCATATTTTTTATACAGAGTTTTAAGCACTGTCAGGATATCCAGCCCGGTAGTCCCTTCAGGATCTTTTATAACCGGAAGTACATCAACGTCAGCCATTTTAAGTTTATTGATTTTTCCGGCAAGTCCCGGTGAGGGTTTTTGTTTAGAAAAAATAATGGTTTTTACCATGGCCGAAGTTCTTATAATATTGGAGTTAAGGCTTATCTTTAAACTGCTGTCAAGAACTACCCTGTAAAATTTTCGAATGCTGTTTTTAACAGAAGTATTTTCTAGGTTGTTTCTGGGAAAAAGATAAGGATTGTCAGACATTACCGTATTTATCCCTGTTAGTATACATTTATATTCTTTCCGGATGCTTTGGACCTTCATTCTTGATTTATCTGATGTTATCCACCCGGAATCAGAAGCCGATGCTGCTATTTTGCCGTCAATACTTGAGGCAATTTTACACAATATAAAAGGAACACCCGTTTTTATGTGTTTAAAAAAGATTTCATTTTGAAGCTTTATTTTGTCTTCCAGGAGTCCTGTCCTTGTTTTTATCCCTGCTTTTTTTAATATCTCTACCCCCCTGCCGTTGACTCTGGGATTGGGATCTATGCATCCGATAACAACCTCCTTAAATCTGTGCTTTATTATCTCATTTACGCAGGGGGGTGTTCTTCCCCTGAATGTACAGGGCTCAATAGTCACATAAATAGTGGAGCCCTCCAGCGGCTGTCCGGAATTTTTTATGGCTTCCGTTTCTGCATGGGGCAGTCCTGCCTGCCTGTGATAGCCCGAAGATATTATCTTTCCGTTCTTTACAATAACCGCACCCACCATGGGATTGGGTCCGGTATTTCCTTTTCCTTTCCCGGCAAGTTTTATGGCAAGCCCCATATACCTCTTGTCCTCACCTGTAAAACGGCTATTGTTTTTATCCGATTTGTTCATTTTTTATATATGTTTTTACAAAATAAAAAGCCACGGAGAAAATCCATGGCTTGCTATAAAAAAGTCAAAAATTTTCTCCTATCCAGACTATTACTGTCGGTCCTAGGATTTCACTAGGTCAACCTGTATTATAACAGGGTTGCGGACTTTAACCGCCGGTAGGGAATTTCACCCATCCTCGAAAATTCACCTGAAATTAAAGAATTTCAAAAAATCAATAAAATACATGTAGAATATACTAAAATTAATTTAAAATGCCAAGCTTTTTCTATAACAGTGTCGAACTGCCCGGGAAGCGGTTCAGCTGTGTGTGGGGGGGGGGGCGATAAAAAAACAGAAGTGGTAAAAATTAATTTTTCCAAACTTAAAAAATAAAGTAAGTTTATGTTATAATTTATAAAACAGCTTGCATGCAGGGCAAAGGGAGTAAATGGCAGTCAAAGATAAGAATATAAAAATTTCCGCCTCTATTCTAAATAGCAGTTTTATAAATCTGGGCAGTGATATAAAGGAACTGGAAAAAGCAGGAGCCGATATGCTGCATCTGGATATTATGGACGGCAGATTTGTTCCCAATATAACTATAGGTCCTCCTATTATAAAAAGCATAAGGGGGAAAACCAGCCTGTTTTTGGATGTACATCTTATGATTAAAAATCCAGACAGGCTACTTGATAGTTTTATAGAAAGCGGAGCGGACCTTATAAATGTTCATGCCGAGGAGTGTCCTCATCTGGACCAGACATTAAATCATATAAAGAAAGCGGGCAGGAAAGCTGCAGTTGCTTTAAATCCTTCTACGCCCTTATGTTCCATAGAAAACGTCCTGGGGCTTGTTGATATGGTACTGATCCTTACAGTTAACCCCGGTTTTGGAGGCCAGAAATTTATATATGATATGGTTTATAAAATAAGGAAATTAAAGGAAATGATTGATAAATACAGAAGCATTTCTTCTAATTTAAAGAAAAATATCGATATCCAGGTGGATGGTGGAATTAATATAGATACTGCCCCGGCGGTTGTCCGGGCGGGAGCAAATATATTGGTAGTAGGTTCAGCTATTTACAAGTCGGGTGATCCATCGGGATATATAAAAAAAATAAGACACAGAATTTCAACGGTAGGGTCGGTCTAATTTATAATGTTTTATTAATAATATAAGAATCTTCAATTAAAAAGGGGTAGTACGGATGAAAAAGTTTTTAATTTTCATGATAGCGGCTATGATATCTTTCTTCTTATTTGCTGCACCTATTTTTGCTTTTACCCAGGAGAATGACAGCGAAGTAAGCATAACTGCCGACGCAGATGATGATGTTTATGCTTTCGGAACAAATGTAACTTTAACTGCCGATGTCGACGGGGACCTAATTGCTGCAGGCGGAAGAGTAAATATTGACGGAGATATCTCAGGCGATTTGATAGCTGCAGGCGGGTATTTGAACTTGAATGGAGATGTGGGCGATGATGCCAGAGTCACCGGCGGTATGATTAATATTGATGGCGAGGTAAATGACGATTTAATAGTAGTGGGGGGACAGATAACCCTTGGCAGCAGCGTATTGGTCGGAGGAGATCTGGTTGTAAGCGGAGGGACCATAGAAGTAAATGGAGAGATAGACGGAGATGCAGTATTGAGCGGAGGAAGTATTAATATTTCAGGAAAGATTAACGGCAATTTAAATATAGAAAGTGTTGGAAGTCTTACAATTGCCAATGGTTCCGAAATCACAGGTGATGTTACATATAACTCGGCCAGTAAGGCAGATATATCGGATAATGCAATAATAGGCGGTGAGATAAAGGCTACTATTATAGAAAAAACCGGGGCAGCAGAACTTACAAAAAGAGCTCCACTGGCTTTTATTACCGCAACGTATTATGGAAGTAAGGCAATTTCATTTATAAGTCTTTTTATTCTTGGAATAATACTTATTTGCGCAATTCCCGTGGTGTTCAATAAATTTAATGAAAGAATGAGAACCACGCCGGGAAGATGTGTGGGTGCAGGGGCCATAATGCTGTTCGGGACGCCTATAGGATTATTGGTTCTGGCTGTAATCTCTGTAATACTTTTTATTACCGTAATCGGTGCGGGACTGGGAGTCATAGCTCTTACATCAAACTTTATATTAACTATAATATATGCGCTGCTTATATACATTAGTACCGTATTTTTATCTTTCTTTATAGGCAGGATGATACTTTACAAAACAAGCTTGAATATGGATAAATACGGCTGGAAGGTTTTAGCCTATCTGATAGGCCTGGTTATAATAGTAGCTGTGTACAGTATTCCATTTATCGGCTGGGTGTTTAAACTGGCAGGAACACTTTTTGGGTTTGGCGGATTGATGCTGGTTATAAAAGACTGGCTGACGGGATTGGGAAAAAATAAATAACACTGTTTCCTTTTGATTTCAGCCTGACTTATTGACAGTGAGTAAAATAGGACAGCGGATCAGGGTATAATGACGGTAAAAAAATAGCCCTACCGTTTTGATAGGACTATTTTTTAATTGAAGGTTTTTAATATAGATTAATCAGCTGATATAGCTTCGGTTGGGCAGCTTTCAACTGCTTCTTCGATGCATTCTTCATCGTTTTCTTCATAATCTTTTTTAATAACTTCCGCTATATCTTCATCTTCATTTAATTTAAAAATATCAGGACATGTTTCTTCACACAAACCGCATCCCGTGCAGAGATCTTTGTCAATTTTTACTTTCATTGATTTCCTTTCCGTTTTTTATTTTTCTTTCAAAATATTGTTATGTAATATACAAAATTTTTTTTTCTATTTCAATAAAAATTTTTTTACAGCCTGAAATGCTCTTGGCCGGCAGGGGGGGGTTTGTTGAACAGCGGAAATAGAATTGCTATTATATTTTAATTGATTTATGGGTATAATTTTAAGAAATTTAAAGTATTGGTAATTACAGCATGAAAACCTTTATAGTTAAAAGCTTGCCCAGGGAATTTTACCACAGAGATACTTCTAAGGTAGCCAGGGAATTGCTTGGGAAGGCACTGGTGAAATTTAAAGGGCCGGAAATGGTAGGGGGAATAATTACAGAGACAGAAGCCTATTATGGCCGGGATGATCCTGCCAGTCATGCTTTTGGCGGAAAAACGCCCAGAAGTAAGATAATGTTTGGAATGCCTGGCACTGCTTATGTTTATCTATGTTACGGGATGTATTATTTGTTAAATGTCGTAACCGAACCAAAAGAAATACCGGGCGCAGTACTGATAAGAGTGCTAAAACCGCTGTGGGGCATAGGTACCATGAAGGAGAGAAGGAATACTGACCAGAAAAGCAGTCTTGCAGACGGGCCGGGAAAATTAACCACAGCAATAGGTATAAACAAACAGGATAACGGGGTTGATATAGTAACAGGAGAAAACGGATTATATATATCTGATTATAAAAAAGGGAAAAACAGCTTGAGAATAGCTGTAACAGGCAGGATCGGGATTAAAAAAGGTGAGGACAGAATGCTCAGGTTTTTAATCAGCAGTGAATAAATATAGTTTCTAATATATTCAATATGTTATATTATTTAGTTAGTTTAGCATCGGAATAGGCAGTTGTTATTTAAATTATAAATATGATGGATTTAAAAAAATTAAATAGTTTACCGGTTATTACCAGAAGAATGTATCTAATCAAGAACACATGTGAGCTAACAAACATTGATCTGGAGTATTTATTTGGTCTTATGGATTTATATAACAGAAAAAATAGTGGGAAATGGTTCTGGCAGAAAGCGGTTTTTACGGGAATGATTAAGGAAAACTATGATAATTTTAATACTGCCATAGATAAAATATTAAAGTGTTTAAAGCAGGCTGATGATAAGGAGATCGAAAAACAGATAAAATCTGCTGCTGGTATACTGGAAAAGTTTCTGACCAGTATCGAATATAATTGTAATGTCAGGCGAAAGAATGATTTTAAGTACGTAAAGGGATTTTTAAGCAAGAATTTAAAAGACCTGATTGACGATAGTATGAGTAGATTGTGATAATATTTTCATTTTAATCAGAGACGGAGTATTCCTCTCTATACATCTGTCCTTCCTCATAAGTCACTATTCCATAATAAGGCAGAATATCCGGGCTATCCAGTTCTATTGCAGCACGATACATACCCGCACTTATTTCTGTTTCTTCAGTTGTAGAATTTTTTTCAGCTCTTATTATTTTAGATTCTGGTCCCTTTAAGTATAAAATAAGGTCAAATTCGGTATTATTTTCAATTATCAGCACGCTATTTTCCTGGCCCCATATTTTTCGTATAGGAACGGATGCTATAAGTTCATTATGATTTAAAGAAGTTATCAGATCAATTTTAGAATCAATGAGCAGCGGATTGATTTCTTCCTCCAACTCCGGATTATATCTAACGATGATTTCATAAAGGAACACCGCCTTTTTATAATTGCCGGAGGAATATTTATCTTCTGCAATACTCTTAAGGGCGGCCGGCTGTATATTAGAGAAGATTTTTCTTATTTTATATTCCGGTATTTCGTTATAATAGCTATCTTCTATTCCCAGGTCCATGATGTTTAAAAATTCTTCAGCACCTTCCTCCATATAATCAATACTGCCAGCCAGTTCCACCGCATGGTTAATATAAGTATTAAATAAAAGGATGCCGGCAGAGTTAAAGAATTCACTATCCTTATGCTCATTGATTATTTTCTTAAGCGCTTCTATAGATTTTTCCCAATTTTCATTTTCATTAAAACTCAATGCTGCATCATATAAGTATTCGGGGATCTTATAAACAGCTATGAAAGCCTCATTTGTATCAGGAAAACCGTTCTTGATTCCTTCAAGCACTTTAACCGCATCCATATAACTTTCACCCGATTCATTATATTTCTCATTGTCATAGTAATTCTTGGCCAGTTTTGAATAACTGTCTTCAAGAATATTTTTTATTTCCAGGTCATCTTCACTTACTGTTTCGGAATCCATAGCTGCTTGGAGGCTTTCAATTGCATCCGGATAATTACCATTTAAATAATAAGCAAATGAAATATTTTTAAGTGCACTGTCTGCAAATCTGCTATTGGGATAATTCTCCAGAAGTGTATCATAGTAATTTATTGACTGGGAATAGTCCTCATTGTCATAACTTTTTTGGGCATTACCTGCAAGTGCCGAGGGGCCAAAGATATTTGATAGTATGAGTCCGGCAATAGAGAGAAGGAAGAATATGATGAAAAAAGAACTGCCTTTTGTTCTTCTTATAAAATTAAAAATAATAAGAATTAGGCTTATTATAACCACGGGGATGCTGACAAATGGCAGTATATCCCAGAACCTTCCCTTGTCTATATAAACAAGGTAACCCATACCTATAGTAATTATTATAAAAAGTATTATAAAAAAAATGGAAGTGGGACCAATTTTACTTCTTTTATATATATACATAATTTTAATCTTTTAGCGATAATTTTAAAATATTAACATAAAAATTGATTATTAAAAACAAAGATTATAATATTCTGGAAATGTATAATTACTATATCCAAAAGTTATGTATATAAAAGTTATATACATATGTATTAATGTTTTCTATAATATTGGAGAGAAGTACTTTAAAATGCGAACGGCAGCCAATTTTTTGATTTTTTTAATTCCATTACGAGAGTATCCCAGAATTTCCCATTGTAAAAGTGGTCCTTTTTCTGGACCCGGATAGTTTTAAACCCGCATCTTTTGTATACTTTTATTGCTCTATGGTTGTATTTATAAACGTTCAGCACAATACTTGTAAGGTTAAGGCAGGATAATGCAAAATTTACAGAACTCCTGATTGCATCCGAACCATAACCTTTGTTCCAGTAGTTCTTTTCACCGATTAAGATACCAAGCTCACAGATTCCTTTCTCGCGGTCTATTTTATGAAGAGCACAATTACCAATATAAAAGTTAGTATCTATATCTTCAATAGCAAAGACTATGTCGTTTTGAGAACTCTGGATGTGTTCAAACCAATTGAGTTCCTGTTCTTCGGTATAGTCACGAAAATCCTGGCTGAGGTACATATTGATAGAAGAATCTTTTAACCATATCAAACATTTTTTAAGATCACCTTTTTTTAGTATCCTCAGGATTGTTTTTTTACCAAAAATTTTCTTTGGTAGAGATATTTTAAATTTTTCCTCCTCCGCGAGTCAGCTTATTTATAACTCTTTATTTTTTGCTCAGTTTATTTACAAAGGCTTCAATAAGATTGACTGGAACAGGGAATACAATGGTTGAGTTCTGCTCTGTTCCTATTTCTTTTAGGGTTTGGAGAAAACGAAGCTGTACCGAAACCGGATGTTTGCTCAGTACCCTTGCCGCTTCGGATAATCTTTCGGAAGCCTGATATTCTCCCTCCGCATTTATTACTTTTGCTCTTCTCTCTCTTTCGGCTTCGGCCTGCCTTGCGAATGCACGCTGTATGGTCTGCGGTAATTCGACATCTTTGATTTCGACAGTTGAAACTTTTATCCCCCAGGGATCTGTTTGTTCGTCTATTATTTTTTGAAGCTCCTGGTTGATTTTTTCTCTTCTGGCAAGTAGATCATCCAGTTCTGCCTGGCCCAGTATGCTTCTTAGTGTAGTCTGAGCTATTTGTGATGTTGCCACCATATACCTTTCGATTTTTACCACACTTTTAGCGGGATCCATTACCCTGAAATAGACCACTGCGTTTACTTTCACCGGGACATTATCTCTGGTAATAACATCCTGCGGCGGGACATCCATGGTAACGGTTCTCAGATCAACTTTAATCATCTTGTCCACAAAAGGTATTATCAGGAATATACCGGGTCCCTTTGTTCTCTTTAATCTTCCGAATCTGAATATTACACCCCTTTCATACTCTTTTAGAATTTTAATGGCGGAAACCACAAGTATAAACAGAATGATTGCGCCAAAGACAGCTCCTACTATAGGACCGATTAACATTTTAACCTCCTTTTTTATTGCTTTGCTTGTTTAATATTTTTACGGTCAGGGTTAAACCTTCTAACGATATTATTTTAACTTCCTGGCCTTTTTTTATTTTTTTGCCATTCACGGATACTGCCGTCCAGATTTCCCCGTCTACTTTAACCAGCCCTTTCGGATCCAGATCCTGACAAACTACCGCTGCTTCTCCGATGATCCCTGATTTGCCGGTAACCGGTTTTAATCTATGGACCTTATAGGTTGCTCTTATTACTATAATCAAAAATCCGGATATTACAACCGAAGCACTGATTATAAGGCTTGTGGCTATTTTAAGATAGGGGGCATCGGTGTTAATTAATAAAAATGACCCTATGATAAGAGAGGCCACTCCCGCTATTGAAAGTGCTCCGCCCAGGCCGAGCACTACATCCAGAATAAATAAAATTATAGCCAGGATTATGAGGGCCAGACCGGCATAATTTATGGGAAGAATGCTGAATGCATAAAATCCCAGGATTATAAACAGGACACCAATTGCACCGGAAACACCCAGACCAGGCTGAGAGAATTCATAGATTATTCCAAATATACCTATGATGAATAATATATATGCAATATTGGGATTTACAATAATATGGAGAAACCGTGAAATAAAATTCATTTCTATTTTTTCAGTAACGGCAGTCTTTCCGCTTACAAGGAAAGTCTTTCCTAATTTTTCTATGAATTTTCCATCTATTTTCTCAAGTAAATCTTCTACATCAAAAGCGGTAATATCTATTACTCCCAGGTCCAGCGCTTCGGCTGCAGTAATAGAAACACTTTCTCTAACTGCTTTTTCTGCCCAATCGGCATTACGGCTTCTGGCTTCGGCAAGATTTTTTATAAAAGAGACCGAGTCATTGGTTACTTTTTCCATCATATCTTCGGATATCTGCTCACCGCCCAGATTTACCGGATGGGCGGCTCCAATACTGGTGGACGGCCCCATTGCAGCTATATCACCGGCATAGGTTATAAATACTCCAGCTGAAGCGGCTCTGGCACCATCAGGGTAAACAAAGATTATGACCGGGATATCCGTATTTAATATATCGATTATGATTTCTCTCATGGATGTTTCGAGCCCGCCCGGTGTATCCATTAGTATTATGAGGCCATAACCGGAATCAAGGGATTTTTTTAAACATTTGCCTATATGATTGGACATGGGGGGATCTATGGTATCCTTAATCTCGCATATATAGAAATTATTTATTTCAGTGTACTCTTTGCCGTTATCACCGCTGGTTTCATCCTGCCCCGGGCCATTGGCTGATGCGGTTAAAAAAAATAGGGTAATAAATATAAATATGATTAAAGATTTACTGATATATGTTCGCTTGAATGTCAGGTAATCCACTTTATGTCGTTATTGGTTGAATAAAAATTTTTTTTACCATATCATTATACTACAAAGCGGTAAAAAGGTTTGAGTATTTACGGTTAAATATTAAAATTTGAATGCTATCAGCAAGTTTATAATAAATAAGGAGTAGAAATGGAAAAGTGGGAATGTCAGGTTTGCGGTTATATTTATGATCCTGAAAAAGGGGATCCTGAAAATAATATAAAATCCGGTACAAAGTTTGAAGACCTGCCTGACGATTGGGTTTGCCCTGAGTGCGGAGCATCTAAGGATGAATTCGAAGTTTATGAACCGTAAATAATCATGAGCTGAAGTTATATATGCACTTTTATGGCGGAAACGGGGCAGCAGTCGAGACACAGCTCACATAAAATACATTTGTCTTTATTGAATTTCAATTTAGAGTTTTTGGTGTCAAGACTTAAAGCCTGAGTGATGCAGATTGAGGTGCAGACACCACAGTCCACACATTGGTTTCTGTCTATTATAATATCTTTTTCTGCTTCCTGGACAGGGACACCGGTACGGGACAGATATTTAATTGCCTGGTCAATCTGATTTTTATCACCCCTGAGCTCTATTAACATTTTACCTTCCATGTCAGGGGTTATTTCTGCTCTTAAGATATTGAATTCCAGGTTAAATTCTTTTACCAGTTTATATGTGATAGGTTTTGTTACAATTTTTTCCGGAAAACTCAAAACCAATTTCCTTTTTATCATCATAGTTCCTCCTTGCTGAGGATTTCCAGACTGTTATATTTCTCTTCTGCGGGCAGGGGATTAACAGCGGCAGTTAAAAAGAATTTACCGTTTTTAATTTCTTTTTTAAGAACGTTTGCTATTTCCAGTGCCTTGGAATAACTTGAAATTGAGCCCGTTTGAACATATTTACCGTTAATTTTTATTTTTCCGCTCCTGAGCTGCTTATAATTTATTTTGCCATAAGAGGGCTTGTTTCTTCTCTGGACTGAATAGTCAATGATCTCGGTACATATATCTTCATCTTTAACCTTCAGGAATTCCACCATCTCCTGGTCAATCACGGGAATAGGAATTCCAATACCCATAAACATAGAGACCCCATAATTATGAAAAGTGCATGCTCTCAGATATTCGGGTGTCATCTGTTTCAGATCACCTATGACAGCAAGGGTTCCCGCCGGGCCGCAGGGGGTGCCGTTTGCCAGTCTTTCCTTGCCCGGATTATGCTGCGAACCGTGCCAGGAGACGTAACCCTGGCTGCCTCCTAAAAATATTCTGGTACCTATTCCAATGGTCCTATAATAAGGGTCATTTAGAAGCGGACTGAGCTGGCCTGCGCTGCAATAAGTGGCGTTGCCGCAATTAGGCAGCAGTTTCCCCATATAAGTATAAATTGTCCTGTTTGAAGAATTGGTAGCCACTGCATAATTCTGGTAAGCATTCCTGGGATTAAAAAGATAAGCCTGATTGATGGTATCTATGGTTATGTATGTTTCAATTTCCCTGTTGGGATAACAATCGGTACCATATCCTGTTGCTTTAAGCTTAACCGGTTTTCCGGATATTAAATCTTCAATTACATGTGCACCGCCGTATCTGATCCCTTCTGTCTCTGAAAGTTCTGCGGCGCCGATGTATACGTCTACGGCGGCTATTCCTGCATATGCGGGTACATCATTCAGCCACACTTTGGTCATTTTTATCGGCGGGTCCGAATGCCCGAAATTTATGAATGCACCTGTAGAGCACATGGGCCCGAAGGTTGCAGTGGTTACCACGTCTATGTCTTTGGCCGCTTTTTTTATCCCTTTTTCTTCTGCATATTCTATTATCTCTTCGGCATTAAGTACAAAGACCTTGCCGGTTTTTATTTTTTCATTTATTTCTTCTATTGTTTTTGCCATAAAATATTTAAGTTCCCGCTTTTAATTTAATAGATTATGATACTCTAATATTGGTATTTTGCCAATAATTGCCAGATAAGGCGAAAATAGATTTTTGGCTGTCTATATAATATAATTTTAAAAAAGTCATTAAAAGAGTACAAATTATAGTTTTAAGAAAAAAGAGCAACTTTTTTAAAGAAAGACAGTTAAGGAAAAGTAGTGAATCCAAAATTTAGAAACCCTATAATATTGAGTATTGTTGCGACCGTTTTTTTAATACCGGTTCTTATACTGACCATGTATTTATTTGATTCGATTAATTGGATAATGCTGATTGTAACTGCAGTTATTTATTTATCAATAATTTTTATGGTTTTTCTATATTACAGCTGCTTTAAGAAAAAATAATACTTGATCAATGACACATAATGGCGACATAAATATTGAAAGGCTCTTTGCTGACATCCCCGGTCTGGATAAAGAAATATACAGAAGTAAAGTCAGATATAAACAGAAATATAACTGGAGAATTTTATACAAATATAGTGATATTTTAATCAGCTGTGACACAGATATCAGTTTAAGACTGGAGAAATCGATAAAAGAGATTTACTGCCTGCTGGAAACCCGCATAAAGGAAGACCCTGCTTTTCAAAAAAGCCTGTCTCCCCTGAAAAGTAAACCGGGGTACCACGCTATAATAAAAGAGATGTACCGCAAGACGGCAATTTTTAATGTCGGTCCCATGGCTGCTGTAGCCGGAGCGGTATGTGATTATATGGCAAATAGCCTGGGCAGCCGCTGCAGGTGTCTGATAATAGAAAATGGCGGAGATGTGTTTATAAAAAGTAATGAAGATACCGATGTCGGCGTATATTTAAACAGTAAGTATTTTGCGGATAAAATATATTTAAAAGTAAAAGCGGCCGATACTCCCTGCGGCCTCTGTTCTTCATCAGGAAGTTTTGGTCATTCTCTCAGTATGGGTAAAAGTGATCTGGTAGTGGTAATGGCTAAATCAACAGTTACCTCAGACGGTGCCGCCACTGCGATTGCAAATAACATAAACAGCAAACGGGATATCTTCAAGACAATAAGCAATTATAAAAATATAAAAGATATTACCGGCATCCTGATTATAAAAGATGATAAATTGGGCATCTGGGGAAATATCGAACTTACGAAAAGTTAGTCCTATTTTTGTTTTTGACCAGCAGTACCGGCTTTTTTTTCATCCTTTGTTTTAAATGCATCGGTATCTGAACCAATCAGGCTTTCTCCTTTGAATAATCCCCCCTTGGCTATGGTGAGGAGGGCATCTTTCTGGGTTAGGTTACCAATAAATTTTCCAGTGGGAGAAATCTCGACTTCTCCTGATGCGATCATGTTACCCTTATAGGTACCGGCTATTAGAGCATCTTTAGTTATAATATTGGCTTCAATTTTTCCTTCTTTTCCAATCACAATCTCATTTTCAATTGTAATCTCACCATTAACCGTTCCATCAATTCTTGCTGAACCCGGACATTTGATTTTCCCGTCTACTTTGACTCCTTCAGCAATAATGGTGATATTTTTTGACCCTTTTAAATCAATTCCTTTCCTCTGCAGCATTTTTCTTCCTTTCTTATAGGCCTCCTGCTTTACAGCTATAAATTTCTTATTATAGTTTTTAGCAAGCTATTATAACATTTTTTACCCAAAATTAATGGTAATTTTGCCGCTTTAAATTTTGCCCTTAAGAATATAGAATGGTTATAATCTATAAAAAGGAATTTAAAATTATGAAAATAAAAGAGTCATTGATCTTGTTTATAACGCTGGCATCAGTATTTATACTGGTGTTAACAGCAGCCACTTCCTGTAATATTGCCGGAGAAGGCGGGTATGATATTTTAACGGATAAAGAGGATGGAGGCACAGCTGAGGCTGAAGATAAGCATGAAGAAGAACCTGCTTATGAGGAAGAGATTAGTTCGGTAAATCTGTGGACCAGTGACCTTGTCCCGGAATTTATAGGCACTGAAATAAAATACGAGCTTGGTAAATTTTTTGACCGGGTAGAAGCGGTGCGCAGCAAGGAAGATTCTGACGTATGGATTGAAATTGACCAAGGCCGCAACGATTTAAAAATAACATGGGTCCTGGCTCCCGTGGTCTCTTTTTTTAAGAATTTTGAACATATATCATATGAGGAGATAAAGAAGTTCTGGTACGGAGATAAAGAGGTTCTGAATTATTTATCGGCAGATGGTTCTGCTCCCCGGCTTATTTTAACGGAAAACATTTTTAAGGTGCTTGAAGAAATTTTGGGAGAAAATAGAAATGATAATATAAGGGTTGTAAGCGAACAGGATCTTCCATCAAATATTGAGGAGGACGGTGTTTTTTCGATAGTTCCTTTTGACAGCATTAATAAAAAATATAAAGTGCTTGACTTGGATGGCACGCTTGTCCTGGATAAAGATACGGATATCAGCAGTTATCCGCTGGCCATAAGCATAAATGTGGAAAGCAAAGATATAAAATATAAAGAAACAATAGTTAAAAATTTATCAGATATTTTAATTACCAACAGGGATGCGGAAGAGCTGGTATCAGTTATTATGACCGGTGTCACGGCAATAGTCAGGCAGGTGGCAAGAAAAATAGAAAGAGATGGAGTCCTTTCTCCTGGTACGGAAATTGCAGAGGTGTTGAAAAACGCAGATATTACACACATAAGTAATGAGCTGCCTTTTGTAGAGGGCTGTACGGGAACGAATCCCCAGGGTTTGGTTTTTTGCAGCAGTCCCGAATATATAGAGTTGCTGGAGTATGTTGGAACCGATGTAATTGAGTTGACTGGTAACCATATGAACGACTACGGAAATAAATGGATGTATTATACCCTGGATATGTATGACGAGGAAGGCTGGCCCTATTTTGGCGGCGGGAGGAATCTTGAGGAATCATATAAGCCGGCTGTTTTCGAAATAGGAAGCAATAAAATAGCATTTCTTGGCGCTAATACTTATGGCCCTGCCAGTAACTGGGCCACGAAAGATACACCCGGTTCGGCACGTATAAATGTGTGGGGTGAAGTAGAAAAAGAGGAAGATATGGAAAAGTACGAATCCATAATAAAGGAGTTAAAGGAAGATGGATATATAGTAATATTTACTTTTCAATACGAGGAAACCTATAACTTTACTCCCACGGTTAATCAGGTTGCCGATTTTAGGAGGATAATAGATGCAGGAGCCGATATAGTAAGCGGAAGTCAGTCTCATTATCCAATGGGAGTCGAATTCAGGGGAAACGGCTTTATAAATTACGGGCTGGGTAATTTATTTTTTGGGCAGCAATCGGATATTATGGGAAATAACCCTGGAATAATCGCAAAGCACATTTTCTATAAGGGTGAACATATAAATACTATTTTAATTACTACCATGCTCAATGAATTCAGTCAGCCAAGACTTACTACTTCCGAAGAGAGAGTGGAGCTTATAGATTCTATCTTTGGCGGCAGTATAAGATAATGGTAATTAATTTTTCCGATTTACGGCAGAAGGGGTTATGAGAGAGAATCTTAAAGAGTACGCGATAGTAACTGACAGTGCGTCAGATATATCAGCGGAATTTGCACAAAAGTATTGCATAAATGTTGTTCC
Source organism: uncultured Actinomycetota bacterium (assembly GCA_964494385.1). Lineage (GTDB taxonomy): Bacteria > Actinomycetota > Humimicrobiia > Humimicrobiales > Humimicrobiaceae > CAZBSE01. The sequence continues at coordinate 89,321 of CAZBSE010000003.1, forward strand.
TATCTATATTCATTATAACGGGAAAGAGTTCAGAGATGGCATAGATATTAATCCAGGCAGAATCTACAGGCTTCAGAAAGAAAAGAAAGCAATATTTACATCTTCTTCCCCTTCACCCAGTGATTTTTTAAAGATTTACGAAAAGCTGCTTAAGAGATATAAGAAGGTTTTATCCATTCATATAAGTTCGAAACTATCTGCTGTTATAAAATCAGCCAGGATTGCAAGAGGGTTGCTTAAAGAAGAGAGAAGAATAAAGATATTCGATTCGCTGTCAGGTGCTATGGGTACCGGTTATATAGTGCTGACTGCTGCAAAGGCCGCCCTAAAAAAATATTCCTATGACAGGGCAATGCCTATGATTGCTTTTTTAAGGGATAACATCAAACTGTACGGCACCATTGATACTTTAAAATATTTAAGAAGAAGCGGGAGGGTCCCCGCCATTGCCAATTTCATATCCGGGATTCTGAAGATAAAGCCTCTTCTGGGAATTAAAAATGGAATAGTTGAAATGATTGGAATTGCTGTTACCAGGTATGGTTCACTTGTAGAGATAACCAGAAGAGTTATAAAGGATTTTAAAAATGAGAAATGGGTCATAGTTTCCATAATCCATACCCTGTCTTCTACGGAATCTGAGAGAATTATGAAAAAAATTCAATCTTCTCTGAGATGTGTTAATACTATCATTACAGAGTGCACGCCTGTTATCGGTGCCCATACCGGTCCCGGACTTATTGGAATAATTGTAAGTAAAGTGAATCAGGATATCGTTGATTTATTTATCTGAAGGCTGGTCCCCAGAGTCTCTTTCTCCAAATACAGCGGCTGAAAAAATGAAGATTTCGCAGTTTTTTTGTTTATAACAGTCTCCGCTCAAACCGGCCTTGTAACAGGTTTGTTCCAGAAATTTAATTCGGTTCCACCGGTGCTCTATGGCAACCTGTGGCAGAAGCAGACCCTGATAGTAATCCTTTTTTATAAATAATCCATGTTTTCCCACTTCAATCTGTTCAAGACTTTTAATTTTTTGCAAAGGAGACAGCACGGAAATTTCAATATAAATGCTGCCGGCCTCCCGGGTTGAAACAGGAGGGAAGCGGGGATCTCTTAAAGCTGCCTCAGCGGCCATATTTCTTACTGTTTCCCACAGAGGATTTTCTGTTGTTATATTGCCTATGCATCCTCTCAAAGCACCATTATTATTATGCAGGGTAACAAATGCACCGCATGCAGTGTTTAAAACACTATTGGTTATTTGATATTCAGGAGCTGCTAGGCCGCTGGATGCACTTATTATTGACTGCCTGGCAATTTTAATCAGTGTTTTTTTTTGCTCTGGAGTGAGATTTATATTTCTCATGTTTTGCCGCCTTTTTTAATATAATATTCCAATCCAAATATTGATCTATTAATTATAGAATGCTGCGGATATATATCCCACAACTGCACTCCTGTCACCTGTAATATCTCCGGAATTTCTGTAATTTAGGATTTTGGATTTATCTGCACCCAGGATTTTTGAGGCTATCATAGCAGAAATTACAGGACCGCCGCCGCACATCTCTGCGTTTCTGCTGATAAATTTTGACATTAGATTTTCTGAATCAAAACTACCTATAAGCTTTCCTGCTTCCTTGTCCAGGGAAACGGCGATATTATACGGATGGTAATGCGATAGGTCCGTACTTGCAATAATCAATATATTCTGGTTTTTAAAAAGATTCCCTATGGATTTACCAAGCTCATTTATATTTTGGCTGCTTTGCTGGCCTATTATTATAGGGACTATATTTATATCTTCAAATAATACCTGAAGGAAGGGAAGTTGAACCTCGAGGCTGTGTTCATCCATGTGCCCCTGCTTTGAAAACTTTATGCTGCTGCTGCTATCCACCAGAAGATTGCTTCTTTCCTTATCTATGCCTACTGGTCCCAGGGGAGTTCTATAAGCATCTCCGCCAAAGATAGAGATAAAATTGAAATATTCTGAATGTGAAGGCGCTATTATAAATATACTATCAAATTTCTTGCCGTTTATTTGTTTGTAAGAATATGCAGCAACCTGGCCGGAATAAATATATCCGGCATGCGGGCATACAATTGCTTTAATATTTTCTATATCGTACAGTTCAGCCTTATCTAAAAATCCGTTTATCTGATGCTTGAGTTTACCGGGGTCACCGGGATAAAAACTACCCGCTGCGGTGCTTTCTCTGATATTTTCAAATGGTATCATGATAATCCTCCCGGGGTATTATTTTCTCAGAATTGTTAAAAATTTCAGGATTTACTACTTTTATAATTATATTTAAATTGGTATTTTTTTAAAAGTAATATAATATTTGAGCCGGTTTAAATCAAACGGTAAAAAAATTGGATAGCTATAGAATCAAGAACAAGAAATTGAAATATTTTTTGAAAAAAGGTATCCTGTTGTAAAACTATAAGGCGGGTGAATTTAAATGAATTATATTCTGGGAGTTGATGGAGGGGGAATAAAAACTACAGTACAAATTGCAACCATCTCTGGAGAAAAAGTTAGTGGAATGGTCTCAGGGTCCAGCAGCTATAAAAGTGTTGGAATAAAGGAAGCAATTGAAAATCTCAATACCGGAATATTTAGTGCCATTAAAAATTTAAAATCACCAAAAGATATATTTTTTGCAAGTTCTTGCTTTGGCTTTGCCGGCAATAATAATGAAGGGGATATAGAAATTTACAAGAGAATTGTTTTTAATAATAGACTCAGCAGCTATCTGGATCCGAAAAAAACCATTATCTGCAATGATACCAGGATAGGTCTTGAATTGGGAAGTGAGAATAAAAATAAAATAATAATTATTGCCGGAACCGGTTCTAATTGCTTTGGAGTTAATCAAAAAGGTGAAAAGGTAAAGGCAAATGGCTGGGATTATATTCTTGCCGATGAAGGCAGTGGGTACCAGGTGGGCCTCAAAGCGCTGAAGGCAGTTATGAGAGCTTATGATGGACGCGGCAAGAAAACCTTACTGTCTAAAACGATTTTAAAAGAAAAGAATTTGAAAAACATAATAGAATTAACAAAATGGACATATGAGGACGCGTTTCCGAAAGGCAGGATCGGTTCGCTGGCGAAAACAGTATGCGAAACTGCGGAAATGGGAGATAAGGCAAGTATTCAAATTTTTAAGGAAGAAAGCGAAGAAGTAATAATTTCAATTAATACCGTTGCACAAAAACTGGGCTTTAAGAATAAAAATTTTGATCTTGTCTTTGTGGGTGGATTATTTAAGTGTGAAAAGTATTTTAAGAATATTATAAGCAGTAAGCTGAAGAAGATTTTTCCAGGTATTAATTTTATGCCGCTTTTAGCAAATCCTGCAGCGGGAGCTGTAGCACTGGCCATTAAAAATATGTAAGATTTAGAAGCATCACTCTGCCTGTTGAGTTTTATATCGCAATATCTTGACATTATAATAACCTATGATGATAATGATTAGGCAAAATTGATTTGCCGGTGTAGCTCAATTGGTAGAGCAGCTGA
>CAZBSE010000004.1:0-79911 GCA_964494385.1 uncultured Actinomycetota bacterium
CCCTACTGCTGCCTCCCGTAGGAGTCTGGGCCGTATCTCAGTCCCAGTGTGGCCGGTCACCCTCTCAGGCCGGCTACCCATCATAGCCTTGGTAGGCCATTACCTTACCAACAAGCTAATAGGACGCAGGTTCATCTTAGAGCAGAGGCCTTGCGGCTACCTTTGTTATATAAATCATAAGAAAAATATAAAATATTTAGTATTAGCCTTCCTTTCGGAAGGTTATCCTAATCTCTAAGGCAGATTACCTACGCGTTACTCACCCGTTCGCCACTAACTTTGCAAGAGTGTTGCCACTCCTGCATCGTCCGTTCGACTTGCATGTATTAAGCACACCGTTAGCGTTAGTCCTGAGCCAGGATCAAACTCTCAATAAAAACTAACATTTAACGAATTCATTTAAAGAAACTTACACTATTTAGTTCTCAAAGAACACAAAATTGACCTGCAGAAAAATATCATACTAATTTCCAATTGTCAATAGAAATATCAAGAGGTTTACTTTTGAATGAATCTGCAAATACAACTCTTATATAGCGTAGTAGATTATATCATTAAAAGGGCATAAGTCAATAGCATATACGCCTTAGAATACACTACCCCGGCGCCTTAAAAATCTCAGTCTTTTTTCTTTGTATTCTCTTTCTTATCTTTCTCTGGGGTATCCATTTCAAGCATACTTTTAACCTTCTTTTCAATTTCTTCCATTGCCTTTAAATTCTGCGTCAGGTACATTTTTGCATTTTCCCTGCCCTGGCCAATACGATCGTCTTTATATGAATACCAGGATCCGCTCTTTTCTACAATCCCCATTTCAACACCTACATCCAGTATGCTTCCTTCCCTTGATATTCCCCTTCCATACATTATATCGAATTCGGCACTTTTGAAAGGAGGAGCCACCTTATTTTTTACTACTCTGGCCCTTACCCTATTTCCTATAGCAACCGTACCGTTCTTGATGCTGTCAATTCTTCTTATATCTATCCTTACCGATGAATAAAATTTAAGGGCTCTTCCCCCGGGCGTTACTTCCGGATTACCGAACATAATACCTATTTTTTCCCTGAGCTGATTAATAAAAACCACAGAAGTCTTTGTTTTACTAACTACTCCGGTTATCTTTCTTAGAGCCTGCGACATCAATCTTGCCTGGAGCCCCATATGAGAATCCCCGATTTCTCCTTCCAATTCTGCTTTCGGCACCAGTGCAGCCACGGAATCTATTACAATTACATCCAGGGCTCCGCTTTTTAGTAAAATTTCACATATCTCTAAACCCTGCTCCCCATTGTCGGGCTGGGACAGCAGAAGTTCCTCAACATTAACCCCTAAATTCCTTGAATAATTAGGATCCAGTGCATGCTCCGCGTCTATGAATGCTGCTATACCCCCATTTTTCTGGGCATTTGCAATAATATGCAGCGCGAGAGTTGTTTTCCCGGAAGCTTCCGGCCCAAAGATTTCAGTAACCCTCCCTCTGGGAATACCGCCTATTCCCAGTGCTATATCCAGCTCCAGAGAATTGGTAGAAATGTATCCTATATCCGCTATTGAGCCCTTTTCTCCTAACTTCATTATGGCTCCGCCGCCATACTGCCTCTCAATCTGAGATACTGTATTCTCTATTATCTTTTCCCTGTCCATACTTTATCCTCCATTAAAATTCTCATTTAAAGATTAATATAATAAAAATAATTTGTGCAATTGTCCATAAGCAAATTTTAACATATTAAAAATATTTTTAAATAGTAAATTATATTACCTGACATATCCTACTGTTTTAAAATAAATTTATTAATAACAATATATTCAGCTCCATAAGGCTTTAGCCGGCTCTCGAATAAAGTAATATCCAGACATTTTAAAATTCCTTGCGGCTTCATTAAATTTTTTCCTGTAATCTCTTCTATATTTTTTTTATCCTTTATTCTGGCAATAGTAATATGAGGGAAGTACTTTCTTTTTTCCTTTCTTATTTTTATTCTGCTTAGATTATCACCCAGAGCATTATAGATTTCAGATATTTTCTCGCCACCGTTTCCTATCTTCAGAAAAGCGACCCTGGAGTTACAAAGATTTGGGAATGCATCTACTCTTCCTTCAATTTCATATTTAAATCCGGTAAATGAATCTGCCGTTATACTTATGGCTTTTTCTATCTTAACTATCCTGCCTATACCCGTATTACCTAAAAATCTTAAGGTTATATGAATATTTGAAGCCGGCACCAATTTTATTTTTCTGTCTTCTCCCCATAAACCGACAGCAAAACTATATATATTATCCTTTATAAAGCCTGGAATATCTATAGCTATAAACAATCTTTTTTCAGAATTATCTTCTTTTTTCCCCACTATATTTATAATACTGATAAATTTTTTCCATTCATTGCCGTTCTGAGTTTGTTAAGGACAAATTGTGCCGTTCTAAATTTTATCTCTCTCCTGCTGCCTATAAATTTCTTTTCGAATACTTTTTCATAGCCGCCGGGTCCCAGTATACAGCAGTATACCAGTCCAATTTTTTTATTTTCCGCTTCCGGTCCCGCAAAACCTGTTACACTTAATGCATAATCAGATTTAAAAATTCCTTTTACATTCCTTGCCATATTCAAGCATACGGTCCTGCTTACGGCACCGTATTTTTTAAGAATATTTTTATTTATATTAAGCAGCTTAATCTTTGAGTAATTTGAATAGGATACTACACCCCCTTTAAAAAACCTGGAACTGCCCGGAGTATCGGTAATTATACTGCTTATAAGACCGCCGGTTATCGATTCTGCGGTACTGATAGTTAATTTCCCGCCAATTTTTGCTATGATTTCTTTCAATTTATCCGAAATCAAAATATCATCTTTACCATAAAAATAGTTTCCCAGTTTTTTTGAAATCTTATCCTCGATTGTTTTTAAGTTCTGACTGGCTCTTTTATCTTCCTGTGATTTTGCCACTATTATTATTTTTATTAAACCAGGATCGGCAGTAATTCCTACTTTTACGCCAATCTTTTCGGCTTCACCTACGATACTTTTAATTTTTTCTTCTATTTCTGTTTCACTTATATCGGTAGTCAGCAGTATTGATTTTTTTAGCCTTTCAGTTTTTGTATCTTTCTTTCTTGAAATGCCTCTGAGGAAAGGTTCGACATTACAGTTAAACATACTCTCCATCTCTTTTGGAACTCCCGGAATGCAGAATATAATTTTCCCATCGCCCGTTTTTACCCTAAATCCTGAAGCACTTCCTATTCTTGGTTCAAGGGGAAATGATTTTTCGGGAATATAAGATTGCCTCAGCAGCCTTTCTTCAATCTTCCTACTGCTTATTTTCCTGATAAACTTTAGGCTCTTACTGTCAAGACTCCTGTCTCTTACCAGTCTTAGGTCCAGAGCCGTAGCAACTGCATTTCTGGTGACGTCATCATCCGTAGGCCCCAATCCTCCGCTGATTATTACCAGATCACTGCAGCTTAGACTCTGTTTTAATATACTTGAGATTTCTGCTTCGTTGTCACCGACAGTGAACATATACCTGCATTCTATTCCGAGATCAGTAACTTTTTCAGCTATATATTTGGAATTTTTATTCAGTATCAATCCTAGATTTAGTTCGGTCCCTATGCTTATTATTGAACATTTCATATCAGAATTTTAAAACTTCTATTTTTCCTTTTCTTCCAACATTTTAACTAAATCATTCTTTGAAATTAACACCTCGCGTGGTTTGCTTCCGTCATAACCGCCCACCAGCCCCCTAGTCTCCATCTGATCCAGAATCCTCGCAGCTCTCGAATAACCTATTCTCAGCCTCCTCTGCAGCAATGAAGCCGATGCGTGTCCGAAATCCACAACTACCCGTAAGGCTTCATAGAAAAGCTCATCTTCTTCCAGTAAATCTTTACTCTTATCACTTATTATCTTTGAAATTTCAAAACTGTATTCAGGCTTCCCGATATTCCTTATATACCCCGTAATCATTTCTACTTCCCTGGAAGTTACAAAAGCCCCCTGTATCCTCTCGGGCCTATTTGAATAATAAGGTAAATATAACATATCTCCCCTTCCGGTTAACTTTTCTGCTCCCGCGCAGTCAAGTATAACTCTGGAATCAACATTGGATGTGACCATAAATGCTATTCTTGAAGGTATATTTGCCTTTATTAATCCTGTTATTATATTAACCGACGGCCTTTGCGTGGATATTATCAGATGGATACCGACCGCTCTTCCCATCTGTGCAATTCGGCATATACTGTCTTCCACTTCTGAAGCCGAAACCATCATTAAATCTGCCAGTTCATCTATAAACACCAATATATATGGAAGGGGTTTGATTTCTGTATCTGCGTTATAATTCCTCTTTGCCTCAAAATTATACATTTCTATCGACTTGAAATTTTTCTCAAGCAGCTTTTTAAATCTGTTCTCCATTTCCTCTACAATCCACAGGAGAGCCGATGCAGCTTTTTTCGGATTTATAACCACCTGTGACAATAGATGCGGTATTCCATTATAGATGCTGAGCTCTACCATTTTGGGATCAATCATAATAAATCTGGCCTCAGCAGGCTTCACTTTCATAAGAAGTGACATTATGATGCTGTTAAGACACGAACTTTTCCCCGAATTGGTTGCTCCTGCAACCAGAATATGCGGCATTCTGGCAATATCCATATAAATTATATTGCCTGAAAGATTTTTCCCTAATGGAATATTTAACAGATAATCGGTTAATTTCTTATCTTCACTCGAATAAATATCACCCAGGGTAACAATGCTTCTGACAGTATTGGGAACCTCTATCCCTATAGCAGATCTCCCCGGTATGGGAGCGAGAATTCTAAGATCAGGTGAACCCAGTGCAACACAGAAATCGTCCTCCAGGCTCAGCAGTCTTTGCACTTTTACTCCCGGTGACAGTTTTAACTCATAAAGAGTTACAGTGGGCCCGCCGACTACTCTATCTACCTTGGCATTTAAATTAAAATCATCAAAAAGCTTGTTTAAAGTATAAACTCTTTCTTTAACGCTTTTTTTATACAATCTAGAAGGCAGATTTTTTGATTTTTTCAGTAAATTTATGGGGGGCAGCCTATAAGTATCATCGCTACCGCTACTTTTTGTCAGGGGCATTTTTAACTGATTATGATCGGTTTCAATTATCTTTTCTATGTCCCCTTCCTTCATTCCGGCTCTATCAGTCATCTTATCGGTGCCGTTTGAAATTCCAACTTTTTTCAAATCGTTTCTCTCATTTTCCCCATAAAGTTTATCTTCCCTTTCCACCGGTTTTTCTAACGTTTCATATTCATCCCGGCTATCTTTCGCCTCAAACAGTATTTTCCTTGGTTTGAATTTGAATTTCCTGAATAAATAAATTGCCTTTCTGCCCATATCTATTAATGATATCTTAGTTATTATTAAAATTGATATAATCAGCAAAACACTCAGTACTATTATTGCACCAATATTGCTAAAAAGTTTGGATAGGCCATAAAAAATTCCGGCTCCTACAATTCCTCCCCTGGCTCTTACCAGAACTTCATCAAAAATATTCTGTTGACTGGCAAAATTATTGCCAAAAATTCCCAGTATGGAAAAAAATAAAAGAAAGAATCCCCAGCCGAAGCTTGAAGGTAGGAAGCGTATCTTCTTAAGAAAGAAGCTGAAGCCCCATATCATAAGCATAAAAGGTATTAAAAATTTACCAACCCCAAAGATAAAAGATAAAAAGTTGTTTACGGATATATTTATGACACCGGATCCAGAAAAACCGTACACGCTGATAAATAACAGCACAGAAACCATTATTATAAAAATACCGTAAACTTCGGTTCTTCTCTTGACATATTTTTTTTTACTGCTGCTTTTAGAACCTATACTGCTCTTTCTGGTTGTTCTTTTTCCATTATAATTTCTATTTACCATTTCTTGCCGATTCTGGATTTAACTGATATTTAGCAGGACTAACAACTTTTGTTATTATTATAGGTCTTATCCCCGCTTTTTTAAAAATAAATTTTTCTATCCTGTCATTTAAGAATTTTTCAAATCCGGCTCTGCTCATAATATCGTTATCAAAATATTTTTTTACCGAATCCACGATAATTTTTCTAGACTCATCTAATAATTCCTTAAAATTCTCAATATATATTATCCCTTTTAAAGTAAAATCAGGTTCACGTAAAATCTTTTTTTTATCATAATCTATTTCAATCACTATAAATATGATCCCATTTGCCGATAATATCTTCCTGTCCTTCAGTATCATATCCTCCATATTTCCCATTCCAACACCATCAATATAAATAGCCTGCGGTTTTATATTGCTTGAAATCCTGCACATATTTGAATTCATTTTAATAATATCACCGTCTTCGGCCATAATTATATTTTCCTCGTCGATTCCCATAGACTTTGCTATCCTGGCATTCTGTATTTTATGTTTATCTTCTCCATGAATAGGAATAAAAAATCTGGGTCTGGTCAGGCTTATCATAATCTTTATTTCTTCCTGTGCAGCATGCCCCGATACATGAACACCTGCAATTGATTCATAAAATACATCCGCTCCCTGTCTTATAAGCATATTTATGGTATTGGAGATGGCCTTTTCATTTCCCGGAATGGGTGAGGCAGATATTATAACCATATCGCCTTTCATGATGCTGACTCTCTTATGCTCCCCCAGAGCCATCCGGTTCATAGCCGAAAGTGGTTCTCCCTGAGTTCCCGTAGAAAGAATTACCAGTCTCCCTATGGGAAGCTCGTCAATCTTTGTTATAGGAATTATAGTGTCTTCGGGGATTTTCAGGTACCCAAGCTCGGAAGAGATTCTAATGGTTTTAAGCATGGACTTTCCTGAAATTGCGACTTTCTTCCCCAGCCTGCTGGCTACATCCAGGATCTGCTGTATTCTATGTATGTGTGATGAAAAAGTGGCCACAATAATTCTATTGTCAGCTTTTTCAAATTTTTCAAGCAGCGTTTTGCCAACATCTCTTTCGGGAAGTGTATACCCCGTTTCTTCAGAATTGGTGCTGTCACATAAAAGAGCCAGCACGCCCTCTTCTCCCGCTCTGGCTATTTTAGCAAACTGGGTAACTCTGTTATCAATAGGGGTATAGTCAAATTTAAAATCCCCGGTGTGGACCACAGTCCCGATATCTGTATTTATTATTAATCCCACGCCATCCGGAATACTATGATTTACTCTGAAAAAATTTATGTGAAACGGCCCTATATCCAGGGATTTTTCGGTATTAATCTCATTATATTTAACAGAATTATCACCTTGCGAATTACCTAATTTTATTCTGGCCAGGCCTATGGTAAGTTTTGTTCCAAATATGGGTACGTTGATTTCCTTGAATAAAAACGGCAGCCCGCCTATATGGTCTTCATGCCCATGGGTTAGTATTACGGCCTTTACTTTTTTCTTATTCTTTTTGATATATGAAAAATCAGGTATTATAAAATCGATTCCCAGCATTTCGTCATCCGGAAACATTATCCCGCAATCAACTATTATAATCTGGTTATCCTTTTCGAACACCATTATGTTCTTGCCTATACCGCTTAAGCCTCCCAGGGGTATTAACTTTAAACTTGTTTTTTTTGTCATGATCATTTATTTATAGAATTTTTCTTTTTAACTTAATCTATTACCTTATATCTTTTTAAAATCTCCTTGAAAGATTGCAATTTTTTATCATCCATAGAGCATAAAGGAAGCCTGCACGGCCCTACATTAATGCCCTTTAGATTTAATGCCTCTTTAATCGGAACCGGATTGGTATCTATAAAAATACCATAGAATATATCTACCAGACTCCGGTGCATTTCAGCAGCTTTCTTAAAATCTCCCGCTTTAAAATCAGCTATCATCTCTTTTACTTCCTTTCCCACAATATGTGAAGCTACGCTTATGGCTCCATATCCCCCCAGAGACAATATGGGAAGTGTGTCACCATCATTTCCGCTGTAAACCAGAAAATCTTTATCAGTATCCCTGATTATTTCTGCTATTTGTCTCATATTACCGCTGGCTTCTTTAATCCCGCAGATATTATCAATTTTTGATAATTCCACACAGATTCTTGAGCTTATGTTAGATGATGTTCTTGATGGAACGTTGTACAGCAGTATAGGAATTTTAACTTCACCGGCAATCGCTTCAAAATGCTTGAACATACCCAATTGTGAAGGTTTGTTATAATACGGCGCTACCAACAACAGGCCGTCAACTCCAATCCTCTCCGCTTCTTTTGATAGCTCCACCGAATGTCTGGTATCATTGGAACCCGTACCTGCTATTATTTTGATCTTGCTGCCAAAATTGTCTTTTACGAATTCATATAATTTTATCCTCTCATCATCGTCAAGAGTGGCTGATTCTCCAGTGGAACCCGACAGCAAAATCCCGTCACTGGCCTGATCGATTAGATGATTTATTAATTTTGTGCAGCAGTCAAGGACCAAGTTATAATCCTTGTCAAACGGTGTTACCATTGCAGTTATTAATTCACCAAAATCAATCATATCGCCCTCCCCTATAATTATTTAATTCCGCAGTATATCTTATTTTAACTTCTCTATCCCCAAAACGGCTGCATTTAAGTAATGCCGATTGCGGCCGGTTTTTTTATCATACACCTCTCTATATACTTATTAATTCATCTAACCCAAAATTATAACTGGAAAGCCTGTCCAGATTTCTTACTGCAAGAATAATTCCTGGATAAAATGATGATCTTTCCAGACTGTCATGTTTTATAGAGAGAGTCTGCCCCCTGGCCCCGAAAATAACTTTCTGGTGTGCGAGCAGACCCTTCATTCTAACGCTATGGATGTGAATACCGCTGAAAAATCCTCCCCTGCAGCCTTCCACACTTTCTTTTTCACCTTCTTCTAACCTGGTCCTGCTAAAATTCTTTCCCAGATTTATCTGTTGTGCCGTCAGCATTGAAGTACCCGAAGGGGAATCTTTTTTCTTATCATGGTGAAATTCAATTATCTCACAACTGTCAAAATATTTTGATATCATTTTAGAGATTTTAATCATAATAACGGCCCCTATTGAAAAATTTGGTGCAATAAGTGTTTTACTGTTTGATCTTAATGCTTTCTTTTCAATACTGGCCATATCTCTATCGTTTAATCCTGTAGTTCCCACAATTATGTTTATATTGTTATCAATAGCCCAATTAATAGTACGAATAGCTGCACTGGCACTGGTAAAATCAATAATAATATCAGGATTCAGCTCTTTGATCTCTTCATAAGAATCAAAAATCTTATGCCCCGTTTTTTTACCGGTCAGAAACTCTCCTATATCCATTCCTATATTCTTAATATCAAAACCGCCTACCAATTCCACATCTTTTTCCTTTATAAGCTCCCTGGAAATAGACATTCCCATTTTTCCGCAAATACCGAACATGACTATTTTTTTCATCATAACCTGCCTTTATTTATTTTTCCCAAGACTACCAGACTCATCCTGTCAGGATTAAAATATTTTTCAACTATTTCACTCAGCTCACTTTTCTTTACTTTATCTATTTTCTTTAATATCTGGTTAATAGTCAAAATCTTTTTATCAAATAATAAACTTTTTCCCAGCCTGAACATTCTCGAACTGATATCTTCAACACTTAAAACAATATTTCCCTTTAAATTTTCCCTGGCTCTCTCCAGTTCCACCTCTTTTATTCCGTATTTTCTTATATCAGATATCTCTCCTCTTATCAGCTTTAAAATTCTGCCGGCATTTTTGGGTGAAGAAGCAGAGTACACAAATACCGCTCCTGTATCCAGATATTGAGTATTGCTGCTAAAAATTGAATAAGCCAGACCCTTTTCTTCTCTAATTTTCTGAAACAGCCTGCTGCTCATACTTCCTCCAAATAAGATCGTAAATAACGAGATTGGGTACTTATCCGCGCTGTCCCTTCTGCATCCCAAGCCGCCAAGACAAATATGGATGGATTTGGTTTTGCTGCTGTAAATCTTTTTAACATGCCCGTTATCCGGAATTTCCTTTTTAATAGAATCCTTAAAATTCTTTTTATGACCAGCTTTGCCCATATTTTTTTTGACTCTGTCTATTAAATCCTTATGTTTTATATTGCCCGCTGCCGAAATGACCGCATTACCAATTCCAAACTCTTTCTTAAAATATTCCAGTATATTAACTCTTCCTATTCTCCTAAGAGAGGTCCTGGTGCCTAAAATCGGAAGACTCAAAGGGTGCCCGTCAAAAATTGCCTTATAGAAATAATTCAGAATATTATCCGATGGATTATCCTCCACCATTTTAATTTCCTCGATTATTATTTTCTTTTCTGTTTTTATATGTTCATTTATAAAAGAAGGATTTATCAGAATATCAAATAACAGTTCCATACATTTATCCAGGTGGGTATCAATAAAATCAGTATAAATGCAGCAATTTTCCTTATCGGTGAAAGCATTAAATTCAGCGCCCATGGAGTCAAATTCAACTGCTATATCTCTAAAGCCTCTTTTTGCGGTGCCTTTAAATAAAAGATGCTCTATAAGGTGGGAAACTCCGCTGATTTTTTCATTCTCGTTTCTGGAGCCTGCAGGCAGCCAAAAACCTAACGATATTGATCTGAAATGTGGAATATACTCACTGACGACTCGAATTCCGTTATCTAACTCGGTTATTTCATATCTGTCAAATTTTAAACTGCTAGATGAAACTATTTTTCCATTTACCTCACTAATAAAATGTTCAGATATCTGCTCTTTCCAGACTTATTTTTTTAGTTCTGGAATCTATATTACCGACTTTGACCAGTATTTTATCACCTATCTTCAGATAATCATTAACGTCTTTAATCCTTTTATTCGAAACCTTTGATATATGTAAAAGACCGTCTATTCCGGGGACCAAATTTATAAAAGCCCCGTAATTGGTTATCCCTACTACGGTTCCTAAAAATTCTTCACCTAATTGTATGTCCTCGATACCTTTGAGCATCCCTTCAATTTTTTTTCTGGCCATCTTGATATTATCATCATTTGAAGAAATAATGGATACCATTCCCTCTCCGTTGTAGTCACTCACATCAATTTCATCCAGGTTAAATTCTTCTTTTATTCCCTTAACATTCTTTCCGCCTGGCCCGATAACCTCTCCGATTTTATCTTTGGGAATTTTAAAAGTGGTAATTTTTGGCGCCGATTTTGACAGGTTTTCTCTTGGCGCCGGTATTACTTCCAGCATTTTATCCAGTATGAATAATCTTCCTTCCCGTGCCTTTTCCAATGCCTGTCTTACAATCTCCAGATCAATACCTTTTATTTTCATATCCATCTGCAGTGCGGTAATTCCATTCCTGGTCCCTGCTACCTTAAAGTCCATATCACCGTAAAAATCTTCTATTCCCTGTATATCCTTTAATACTACAAATTTACTATCTTCTTTATCATCCTTTATCAGACCCATTGCTACCCCGGAAACAGGGTTTAAAATTTGAACACCCGCATCCATTAAGGCCAGGGTGCTTCCGCATACACTGGCCATCGATGTTGAGCCGTTCGATTCCAATATCTCGGATACCAATCTAAGTACATAGGGAAATTCATCTTCATCCGGAATCATGGGTCTTAAAGCTTTTTCAGCCAGGGCTCCGTGTCCGATTTCTCTTCTTCTTGGCCCCCTGAGCGGCCAGGTTTCTCCGGTGCTGTAAGGAGGAAAATTATAATGGTGTATATACCTCTTAAATTCTTCTTTTCCCAGGCTGTCTATTTTCTGAGATTCTTTTATCGAACCCAGGGACAGTATGGTCAGAGCCTGTGTCCTTCCGCGTGTAAACAGCCCCGTTCCATGGGTTGTTTCAGGAAACAGACCCACTTCACAATTTATTTCTCTTACTTCGTCAGGAATCCTGCCGTCGGGCCTGATTCCCTTTTCCAGAATCATTTTCCTTACCAGTATCCTCTCGAGCTGTTTAAAACTTATACCAATGCTTTCTTTATGATCAGGGTATTCAGGTTCCAGCTCATTATCGACTTCTTCCCTTATAACCTGAATTTCATCATGAAAATACCCTTTATCCGTATTATTGAGTAAAGCCTTCTTCCCGCTGTCCGCTGAATAAGCTGCGATATTATCCAAAACTTTTTGTATTTTTCCTTCTGCTAGTTCTTTTACTTTTTTTTCAACATCTTTATTTAATTCGAATTCAGAAATTTTCTGTCTTTCCTTTTTTGTAGCTTTTTCTTTTAATTCTTTTTGGAATTTTACTATTTTTTTTATTTCAATATGTGCTTTTTCTATTGCTTCCAATGTTACTTCTTCGGATGCTTCTTTGCCTGCCGCTTCAACCATCAGTATTGCTTCCTCCGTGCCCGCTACCACTACATCCACGATACTTTTCTCAATCTCTTCATAAACCGGATTTACTATCCAATTCTCACCTACTTTGCCTATCCTTACCGCACCTATGGGTTCGTCAAACGGTATATCCGATAAGTAGAGGACCATTGAAGCTCCATTTATCACTGAAATATCATAGGGATTTATCTGGTCAAAAGAAATAACAGTTGCAATTATTTGAATTTCGTTCCTTATATTTTTATCGAACAGCGGTCTCAGGGACCTATCGGTTAATCTTGAGTTAAGAATTGCCTTATCACTGGCCCTACCTTCTCTTTTGAAAAATCCTCCGGGTATTTTACCCGCAGCATACATTCTTTCTTCAACATCAACTATCAGAGGGAAAAAATCTAAATTCTCAGCCGGTTTTTTATTCATAACGGCAGTAACCAGAACTCCGTTTCCCTCGAACTTGATCAAAACTGAATTAGCCTGTCTTGCTATTTTCCCGGTTGAAAACAGCATTTTCTTTCCGTTTATATCTATTTCGTATTTTTTCTCCATTTATGTAATAAACTCTCCTTTAATCTACCAGAATAAATAAAATAATTGGGGGGGGGCGAAAAACCTTATTTCCTTAAACCTAATTCTCCAATGATCTTTTTATATCTGCTTATGTCATTATTTTTTAAATACTCTAACAGTCTTTTTCTTTTTCCTACCATTATTACAAGACCTCTTCTGGAATGATGGTCTTTTTTATTTGTCTTCAGATGTTCATTTAGCTTATTAATCTTTTTTGTAAGAATAGCTATCTGGACTTCAGACGACCCTGTATCATTCTCATGAATTTTAAATTTTTCAATAACTTTCTTCTTCTCTTCTTTAACTAATGCCACATTCTCACCTTCCTCTAAAACATTCGTTCTATAATTTATCATAACTATATTATAATTACAATTTAATCAGATTTTTTCATCTAACTTTCATTTTCGTAAGTCTGAAAATACTTTCTCGCATATTCCAAATCCATCTTTAACTGTTTTACTAATTTATCCTTACTTTCAAACCTTATTTCATCCCTTAATCTCCTGGAGAAATTAATTCTAATTTTTCTTTTATATATGTTCTCTTTAAAATCGATTATAAAAGTTTCAACCAATTTTTTTGAATCTCCGAAAGTCGGATTATCTCCTATATTTACAAGAGCAGGAAGCGGTTTTCCCCCACGGCCCTTTATTCCCACGGTACCCAGATAAACACCGTCTTTTGGTGCAATAAAAATATCACAGACATCTATGTTAGCAGTAGGAAATCCTAATTTCTTACCCCTGCCCGCTCCCTTTATCACCGATCCTTCAATCTGCGGATTTCTTCCCAGCAATCTTTTTATTTTTCCTATATCACCCCGGGTATAATATTTCCTTATATTAGTACTTGAAATTACCTCATTTCCTACTTTTATAAGCGCTATTGTATTTATTTTTACGTCCAGGGGCCTAAAAAATTTTTTTAAAAATAAAATATTTCCCCGTGCATTAAAACCAAACCGGAATCCCTCGCCTGTAAAAATTTCCACTGCATGAAATTTTTCTACCAGTATATTCCTGCAAAAATCCTGGGGTTCCATACTTAAGAAACCGGTACTGAAATTAGCAGTTATAATATAATCTATTCCCATGCTGTCAATAATCTTTATTTTCTCCCGGTAAGGAATTATAAGTTTTTTATACATTTTATTCTTTATCACATTCACTGGAGGTTCATTGAATGTGAGGACCGTACTTGTACCTTTTATTTTTTTTGCCCTATCAATACATGCTTTGATTATTTTTCTATGGCCAAGATGTACCCCGTCAAAAAAACCAATAACTATGACTGAATTTTTACCTGTAAAATATTTGTCATCTATTTTTCCCAGTTCCAGTATTTTTGACAATTCAATCCCCCGCTGTATTTAAGATTTCCAATTTTCTTCTATTTTAAACTTACTGCAATATTAAAACGTTTTTGGTTAAATTCATCCTTCCATGCTTGATATCGGAAATTATATTATTACTTATGTTTTTATGTATGGCTATCAGATTTTCACTGCTGTCCTTTATTTTTATCAGATTTCCTTCCTCAAAAAATTTTTTGTCTCTCATCCTGCTTAATTTGACCATTCCGCCATCTATGGGATGGCCATTCAATATATATTTTTTATATTTGTTTTTAACATAAAAATTAGGATTTCTTTCTAGCAATCTTTCTATGGATATCAGATACGGGCCGGATAAAAAATCATTTTCTTTTTTTATTTTTTCTTTTATTAAATTCTCAACACTGACACTGCTGTCCAGATTAAAGTCTCCCGCCGCAGTTCTTCTTAATCCTTTCATTGTTGCCCCGCAACCCAGTTTCTCCCCGATTTCATGAACCAGAGACCTGATATAGGTTCCTGAACCGCAGCTTACTCTAAGGACAAGTAAATCCTTATCCATGGAAATAAGCTCCAGATTATAGATATTCACTATTCTTGGTTTTAATTCTACGCTCTGACCTTTTCTGGCAAAACTATATGATGGCCTTCCTTTAAATTTAACCGCTGAGTACGCAGGCGGGATCTGCATGTTCTTTCCAATTAATTCACCCAGAATACGGTATATTTTTTTGGCATCTATGTTTTCTACCTTATTTTTTTCCAGAACTTTTCCATCAGTATCCCAGGTATCAGTTACAACCCCCAGTTTTATTTCTGCGACATATTCTTTTTTGAAATTCAGGAAATAATCGAATAGTTTGGTGGCTTTATTTACCAAAACAATCAGCAAACCTTCCGCAATAGGATCAAGAGTTCCGGCATGGCCGATTTTTTTTAAAAAAAAACTCTCTTAATACTTCTTATTACATTATAGGAAATTACGCCCTGCAATTTATTTATAAGTATTATTCCGTTAAAATCTTTCAGCAGATCAGATTTCCTGTTCATATTATTTATAATCCTTAATTATTTTTCCCTACAGCCTTTTTTAAATTATCAATTACGGTTTTTAAACTTCCATTGTCTGAATAAGCCGCTGCCATCCTGTGGCCGCCTCCGCCAAAGCCATTCGCGATCTTGGATAAGTCAATATCATTATTAGAAGTACGCAGACTTACTTTAAAATCTTTTCTGCCGGTTTGTTTTATTAGAGCCGTAATCTTTGCTTTTTTTGCACTTCTCATCAAGGTAATGATTTCATCCTGTGCGGAAAAGGGCAATTTTAATCTTTTAAAATCCTTTTCTGTAACATATGAGTATATTAATCCGGAGGACCGGAGATATATAATTCTGCCAAAAACAAGCCGGATCAACTTAAATCTGGCCATAGGTTCATTTTCGTATATATATTTATATACTTCCGAAGGAGATATATCAAAACTCAAGAGATCGCTTACCACCCTGTGTACAATATGGTCAGTGTTACTGTACTGGAACTTGCCGGTATCAGTCAGTATTCCTACATAAAGTCCCAGTGCTATTTTATGGTTTAAAAGATTTCTGTAATACTTATCTATAAGCCCGTATAAGATTTCGGAAGTTGCGGATTTCTGACTATCCACCAGATTTATATGTCCAAAATTGGTATTATTCTTATGATGATCTATATTTATTATAAACTTTACACTATCCTTCAATAATTTAAAGTCCAGACCCATCCTATCCTCATCCGCACAATCCAGGCAAAAACAGAAGTAATCCTTTCCTGACAGGTCTATCTCTCTTATATCTTTTCTTATCTTATCAATATCAGGCAGGAAGCTGTACTGGTAAGGCAATTCACCTCTGCAAACTGCTATTACCTTCTTTTTTAATTGAGACAACAACTGATATAAAGCTTCAAGCGAACCTAATGAATCGCCATCAGGATAATCATGGGTTATGATTAAGAACTTTTTATTATCGTTTATGATTTTTGATATCTGATTGTATGACTTTTGATTATCCAATTAAACTACCTGCTTGAGATCATTTTCCTTTATCTAAGTTTTTCAGTATATTTGATATTTTTATACCTTCATCAATCGATTTGTCGTATAAGAATCTTATATGGGGCACATTTTTAAGTTTTAATCTTTTACTTAAATTTTTCTGAATGAATCCGCAGCAGTTTTTCAGTACCTTCAGGCTGCCGCTTATGTTTTCATCTTCACCCAAAATGCTGACAAAAACATCCAGCCACTTAAAATCCGATGATAATTTTGTATCGGTAATGGTTATAAATCCTACTCTGGGATCCTTTACTTTATTATTAATAATAAAACTTATTTCTCTCTTCAAATCTATCTCGGCTTTTCTTGACCTATTCACCTCAATCACTACCATTAAAAGAATTATTTTTCTTCATAAAATTCTAGCATATCACCCTTGACCAGGTCCTGATAATCTTCCAGCCTTATTCCGCACTCATAACCCGATGCCACTTTCTTTACGTCTTCTTTAAATCTATGGAGAGTTATAATCTTCCCTTCATAAATTAACTTGCCATCTCTTGATACATTAACCAAATTGCCCCTTTCAACTTCACCTTCCAGGATATAACAACCTGCGATTATTCCTACCTTGGGCAGTTTGAATGTCTCCCTTACTTCTGCTTTCCCTTTATCAATCCTCTTTACTTCAGGTTCCAGAAGCCCGTTAAAGGCAAGAGTGATGTCATCAATCAACTTGTAAATAATATCATAGGTCCTGACTTCTACTTTTTCTTTTTTATACAGCTCATCCGCTTTCTGCGTCGGTACTACGCCAAAACCAATCACAATTGCGTCTGAGGCCGCTGCCAGCATAACATCACTATCATTTATGGCACCAATTGCCTTATGTATAATGTAAATCTTTACCTTCTCATCTTTTATCTTGTCAAGGGATTTTTCTACTGCATCAAGCGAACCGCCTGATTCCGCTTTTAAAACTATTTTTAACTTCTTTATTTCACTTTCTCTGGATAGTTCTGATAATCTCTCCAGAGTCAGGCCTTTCCTTGTTTCCGTAGCCCTTATCATTTTTTTATCATAATCTTTTCTATTAAGAAGCTCTTTGGCCACCTTTTCATTTTTAACTATAAACAATTTATCCCCGGCTTTTGGTATCGAAGAGAAACCTGTAATTTCAACCGGTTGTGATAAAACTGCATTTTTCAGACTTTTGCCTTTTTCATCTCTTATGGATCTTATCCTCCCGAATGAATCTCCGGTTACAAAAGGATCCCCTACCTTTATTTCTCCTCTCTTTACAATAACCGTACCTACCGAACCCATACCCTTATCCAATCTTGATTCAATTATAATTCCGGTACCTTCAGAATCCGGATTACCCTTTATTTCATTCATATCCGCAACCAGCTGAATCATCTCCAGAAGTTCATTCAGATTGGTCTTTTTCTTGGCTGAAATCTCCACACAAATAGTGTCTCCGCCCCACTCTTCGGTTACCAGATTATATTCGGTAAGGCCTTTTTTTATTTTATCGGGATCAGAATTTGGAAGATCTATTTTATTAATTGCAATTATAACAGTAACTCCGGCTTCCTTGGCATGATTTATTGCTTCTATGGTCTGGGGCATAATACCATCATCTGCAGCTATCACAATAACAGCAATATCTGTAACTTTCGCTCCCCTTGCTCTTATGGATGTAAATGCTTCGTGG
This sequence comes from uncultured Actinomycetota bacterium, assembly GCA_964494385.1. GTDB lineage: Bacteria > Actinomycetota > Humimicrobiia > Humimicrobiales > Humimicrobiaceae > CAZBSE01. The sequence continues at coordinate 18,025 of CAZBSE010000004.1, forward strand.
CCCGGGGTGTCTATAAAAGTAATTTTTTTCCCTTTATATTCAATCTGATAGGCACCTATGCGCTGGGTTATTCCACCCACCTCGCTGCCTGCAACACTGGTCTCTCTTATAACGTCAAGTAACGTTGTTTTCCCGTGGTCCACATGGCCCATTACAGCTACAATAGGGGGCCTTATTTTTAAATCCTCTTCATCATCTTTGTAAACTTCATCTAATTTCTCTTCAAAACCTACAATATGATATTTAAAGTTATATTCGTGGGATAAATATTCTATTAAATCTTTACTTAAGGATTGATTTACATTAATAATCTCACCCATATCAAACAGCATTTTGATCATCTCATTTGAAGGAACGTTTATTTTCTCTGATAATTGTTTTGTGGTTATCCCTTCGGAAAATTCAATTACCTTCTTTATTTCCGGCCTTTTCTTTAATTTTTCCTTTATATCTCTACCTTCTTCTTTTAAGGCTTTTTTGCTCTCTGGCTTTTTAGCCGATATAATTTTTCTCTTACGGATTAACTTTGGCCTTAACTTTCCTTCCTTCTCTTCTTTGTCAAGTTCCTTGTCGATAACACTCTTGATGCTTATCCTCTTTGCTTCTTCCCAATCCATTTTTGGCTTCGGTTCCTTTACTCCAACTTCTACTTTTCCCTTCGCCTTCCTTCCTGAGACAACTTTTTTTTCTTTTTTAGCTGCCTTTCTTTCTCCGGAATTATCCGCAATTTTTGCGGAAGCCCTGCTCTTACTCCTTGCTCCGGCTTTTCCCTCTGCTTTTGTTTCAACTGTTTTTTCCTTTTTAACCTTTACCGCAGAACCTGCCTTGCTCCCGACACCGCTTGTCATCTCCGTAACGCTTTTAGTCCCGGTCTTTAATTTTTCTTCCTTTTTGACCTTGCTCTCAGCTTTTGGACGGGATTTAACCTTTAACCCGGTTTTAGGTTCATCTGTATCTTTTTTCTCCGGTTTCTTTTTAATTTCTTTCTTTTTATTATCCATAATTTTCTTAAACTATATATAATCAATAAGCTTATAATATTAAAACATTTAAGGTTTTTTTGAATCCTTTTTTTGCTGGCCGGTTTCGATATCTTCTCCCTTCACTTTCAATCTCTTTTCTCTGGCTACATCCATTTCTTCTTCAAACTGATTTTCACTTTTTATGTCCACTTTCCATCCTGTTAATTTTGCCGCCAGCCTTGCATTCTGACCTTCTCTTCCTATAGCCAAAGAAAGCTGGTCACTTGATACCACAATTAAGGCAAAATTTTTATCTTCATCAGTCAGAACTTTCAGAACCCTTGCAGGGCTCAGGGCATTTTTTATATAATTAACAATATCGTCACTATATTCTACAATATCTATTTTTTCTCCTCCCAATTCATCTACCACCATCTTTACCCTTGAGCCTTTCGGACCCACACAGGCTCCCACAGGGTCTATATTTTTTTCATTGGAACTGACTGCGATCTTGGTCCTATACCCTGCTTCCCTGGCCACACTTTTTATTTCTACAATTCCTTCATAAATTTCAGGTACTTCCAATTCAAACAGCTTCCTGATTAATCCCGTATGCGTTCTGGATACTATTACCTGCGGACCTTTGGTAGTTTTTCTTACATCTGAAATATAGCATTTTATTCTTTCTCCATGCCTATATCTCTCTCTTGGAACCTGCTCGTACGGAGGAAGCAGTGCCTCCACTTTACCCAGGTCTACCAGAGTAAATCTGGCATCGCTTTGCTGGACTATGCCTGTTACCATATCTCCCATTCTATCCTTATATTCGTCATACATAATCTCGCGCTCTGCCTCTTTAATTTTCTGCCTTATCACCTGTTTGGCTGTTTGAGCGGCAATCCTGCCGAAATTATCGGGTGTAACTTCAACTTCATTTTTCTTACCGGTATCTTTTCCTGTTTTTTCTTTACTATCATCTTCATCCAGAATCTTAAATATTTTTATCTCACCGGTCTTTTCATCTATATCCACCCTGCATTCATACTCCACCTGATAATTTTTTTTATACGCTGAAACAAAGGCAATCTTCAGGGCTTCTATTAAAGTATCTATATTTATGCCTTTTTCTCTCTCTAGCTCCCCTAATGCCGCTATTAATTCTTTATTCAACCTGATCACCTTTTTATATTATAAAATTTAAAACTAAAAAAAAGTGGGGCATGCCCACTATTTTTTAATAAATTATTAACATTAAAATTTGATTATGAGTATATCACAAAACAAAAATAATTCAATTACAAGTTACTGTTATAATTACCCTAATAGATAATAATACATCCTTAAATAATTACTTTTCAGGTTTGATCCCTATATGACCGCTATAATAAAAGGCCTATTCAGATAAAAAGATCAGGTGCCGCAATTTTATTGATAATTACGAAGTGATTCCTTTAAGCCGGTGTATCTTCTTTCCACGATATTTCTGCTTACGGCCATCCCTATTGCTTTTTTATTTCCTACCAAAATAGCCAGCTCTCTTGCCCTGGTAATGGCAGTATAGAGTAGATTCCTCTGCAGCAGCATATAATGAGAAGTCAGGATAGGAATTATGGTGCATTTAAATTCTGATCCCTGAGACTTATGGATGGAAATGGCATAAGAAAGGCTTAATTCATCCATCTCGAAGAAGTCATAGTTCACAATTCTGTTATCAAAAGAAACTTTAATCTCTTCCGCCTCAAAATCTATATTACTTATGAATCCTATATCGCCGTTATATACATCCTTTTCGTAATTATTCTTTAGCTGTATTACCTTATCGTTTAATCTGAACTGTGTAGCTCCTCTCATCACTTTTCGGCTGTTTGAATTTAAAATCTCCTGAATTTTAGAATTCAGGTTATTGACCCCCACGATTCCCTTATTGGTGGGTACCAGAACCTGAACATCAGAAAAAGGATTGTAATGAAAACTTTCCGGAATCCTCTTGGTCAGAAGATTCAATATAAGATTTACGACTTCCACCGGGTCATCTTTTTCAATAAAGAAAAAGTCATTATTTTTAGGTTTTCCGATATAAGGAAACTGGCCATCTCTGACCTTATGGGCATTATATATAATAAGGCTCTCTCCTTCCTGTCTGTATATCTTCTTAAGCTCAATTACCGGAATTACTCCTGAGCTTATCATATCGCTAAGGACATTACCGGGACCCACTGAAGGCAGCTGGTCCACATCACCCACAAAGATAATGCAGGTCTCAAGCTTTACCGCTAAAAGTAAATTCTTCATCAATGTTATATCCAGCATTGAAGCTTCGTCGATTACTACCACGTCTGCAACAATGGGGTCTTTTTCGTTTTTTAAAAATTTATTTAATTTTGGATTATAATTCAGGAGTCTGTGTATAGTTTTTGCCTCTTTGTCTGTGGTTTCGCATAACCTTTTGGATGCCCTGCCTGTTGGTGCGCCCAGAAGGACGCTCTTGTTTTCTTTTTCAAAGATTTTAATAACAAAATTTAATATGGTGCTCTTGCCCGTACCGGGACTCCCGGTTATTATCAGAATTTTTTCAGTTACGGCTTTGTATATGGCTTCTACTTGAGTATTATCCAGAACTATTCCATACTCATCCGCCAGATTTTTTATCAAATGGTATACATTATCCTTACTGCCAGACTTTACCTTATGCTCTCTTTCGCTGTTTAAGAGGGACATTATCTTCTGGCTCACATATTTTTCAGCATTATAAATACCGGTCAGATATATTTTAATTGTATCATCCTTTATAACTATTATTTTCCCTTCACCTTCAAGTTTACCCAGAGCGGTAGTAACTTTCCCCAATTCTATATCCAAAAAATTCACCGCTGCTTCTATAAACTGCTCATAGGGATAGTAGCAATGCCCCTGATCTTCTGCGCTCTGCAGTAGATGGATTACTCCTGCCTTGGCCCTGAACAGCGAATCTTTCTTTATGCCTGCTTTAAGTGCGATTTTATCTGCGGTCTTAAAGCCTATCCCGAATATATCCTCTGACAATTTATAAGGGTTTACCCTTATAACATTTATGGAACTATTTCCGTAATAATTATAGATTTTTACGGCAAAATTACTGCTTATGCCGTAAGACTGCAGAAAAATCATAACTTCCCTTACCTTTTTATTTTTCTGCCACGATTCCAGTATTAACTTTACTCTTTTTTTACCGATACCATCTATTTCGTTCAGCCTCCGGGGCTGTTCGTCCAGCACGTTCAAAGTCTCCGTCTTAAAATGGGAAACTATCCTTTTTGCCATAACGGGACCGATGCCTTTTATCAAACCTGATCCCAGATAATTAATAATTCCAGCAGCAGTATCCGGTACAGCAGTTTTAATACTCTCAATTTCAAACTGCTGTCCGTAATTTTTATTAAAAATCCATTTCCCGGTTACTTCAAGTTTTTCACCGCATTGGAGTTCAAAAGCATTTCCAACTATTGTGGTTAAATTACCATTATCCAGCTTTATTTTTCCGACCATATACCCGGTCTCGGAATTTTTAAAAATCATCTTTTCTAAAACTCCTCTAATTTTAAGGCTTTGGTCACTCATTTTGAGGTTAAAGGGGGTTATTTGCAATTTTAAATTTCTCTATAAATTTAGGGACAGCACCTGCTGTTATTTCTTCTTTTTTAAAATCTTTTCTATATTCAACATCAATTATTTTACGTTCCAGAAATTTTTTTCCTATAATAAATCTTACGGGAATGCCTATCAGATCCGAATCCTTAAACTTAATTCCCGCATTAACGTCCCTGTCATCATAAAGAACTTCTACATTTAATTCTTTTAAAATTTTATATATATTATCACCTGCCTGTGATATTTTTTCATTTTTCGAGGTGGTATTGATAATATTAATTTTAAATGGAGCAATAGAAGCGGGCCATATAATTCCCTTATCGTCATGCAGCTGTTCAATTGCTGCTGCCAGCATTCTGCTTATACCTATTCCATAGCAGCCCATTACCAGTGACTTTAACTTTCCATCTATATCTAAAAATTTCGCATCCAGCCTGTCACTGTACTTTTTCCCCAGCATAAAGATATGACCTATTTCAATTCCTTTTCTAAATTTCAATTCTGCCCCGCAACTTTTACACTTAACGCCGGCAATACCAGGTTCAGTAACTTTTTCTGCAGCTTTTAAATCCGGGGATTTACCCACTTTCTCCTTTTTCCCAATGCCTTCTTTTGAAAACTCTGACATATCGTAATTTGCCGAATAACCGCAGCTGTCACAAAAAATTAGCTTTTCTTCTCCATTTTCGGCAAATACTATGAACTCATGCGAAAATTTACCGCCAATCAGTCCTGTTTCGGCTTCAACTACCTTATATTTGAGGCCGATTCTCTCAAGTATATTGCAGTAGGCACTATACATTTTCTCATAAATCAGTTTTGAATCATCATCATTTCTGCAAAAGCTATAGGCATCTTTCATAATGAATTCTCTGGCTCTTAGCAATCCATACCGCGGTCTTATTTCATCTCTGAACTTGACCTGTATTTGATATAGATTTACGGGCAGATCCTTATACGACTTTATATCCAGATATGCCATATAAGTAATTAGTTCTTCATGGGTAGGTCCCAGGCAAAATTCCCTCTTGTTTCTATCCTTTAGCCTGAACATCTCGGGACCGTATTCCTCCCACCTCCCTGATTTTTTCCATAAATCCGCAGGCTGCATTACCGGTAAGAATAACTCAACTGCGCCTGCCTTGTTCATTTCCTCTCTTACTATCCCTTCAATTTTTTTCAGTATCTTGAAACCCAGGGGCAGGAAGGAATAAATTCCTGAGGCGGCTTTTCTGATAAGTCCGGCCCTCAGGGCCAGAGAATGACTTGGTATTTCGGCTTCACTTGGCTCTTCTTTTAAAGTAGGTATAAAAAATTGTGAAAATTTCAATTCGGGCTCCTTTTTTTGGATTTAAATTAATTTTTCTAATTCTTTTTCAAATTCTTCCATTGCCATATTTTTATCCACTCTTTTTATTATTTTACCCTTCAGGAAAATTGCAGCTTTGGTCCTGCCAAAAGCTATTCCGAGATCCGCGTCCTTTGCCTCTTCGGGGCCGTTTACAAAGCAGCCCATCAGCGCCAGCTTTAAACTCTTTTTTACGCCTGCAGTCAGCTTCTCAACTGTATGCACCATTTTTTTTAAATTTTCAGTATTCCTTCCGCATGTGGGACAGGAAATAATATCAACTCCCTTTTTCCTTAAGTTAAGACTGCTTAGGATTGCATAACCCGCCTTTACTTCATCAGCCGAACTCTCGGTTAGTGAAACTCTTATGGTATCGCCTATCCCTTTAGATAGTAAGATCCCGATGCCTACCGATGACTTTATGCTGCCGCTGAAAAGAGGTCCCGCTTCTGTCACGCCCAGATGCAGGGGATAATCAATTTTGTCCGATATTATCTCATTTATATTTATAGTGTCCCAAACCGAAGATGCCTTCGCAGATATTTTAAAATTATTAAATTTTAAGCTTTCCAAAAGTTTAACATTTTCCAGTGCACTTTCAATCATTGAATCAACTATATTTCCTTTATTCTTTTTTAGGATCCTTTTATCTATAGAACCAGAATTAATTCCTATTCTTACCGCTATTCCCTTTTTCTTTGCCTTTTCTATAATTGCCGAAGTTTTGGTAATACCTCCTATGTTTCCGGGGTTTATTCTTATGCCGTCAATTCCTATATCCATACAATCCAGGGCAAGTTTGTAATCAAAATGGATATCTGCAACAACCGGAACTGAAAAAATTCCCTCTCCTGCCAATTTTCTAAGGGATTTTACTGACCTGCTGTCAGGCACCGCTATTCTTATAATTTCACAACCGCTTTCAATTAACTTTTTTATTTCATTCCTGATACCTGCCGGGTCTTCCAGACTGCTTTTAGTCATTGACTGCACGGCAATAGGATTGTCTCCTCCTATTTTTAGTCGGCCTACCTGTATGACTCTGGTTTTTTTTCTTTTTATCTTCATTTTTATCATTACATATTGCTGATGCTGAAAGGACTTATTATATCAAAAACAAAACCTATGACTAATATTGATACCAGAATAAATATTCCTATAGCGTTGCATATTCCCAGAATTTTATTGGAAACAGGTTTCTTCCTTACGGCTTCAATTAAAATCAATACAATATAACCGCCGTCCAGGGGAAGAATTGGGATTAAATTTCCAAAACCTATCAGTATGGAGACCAGCGCGACAAAGAATATAAAATTTTGAATGCCCATTGACACCGACTGCTGAAATATACTGATTACCCCTACCGGAGAGACTGGCCTTGCTTCGCTAAAAGAAAGTTTTCCTGAAAATAACATCCCAATTAATCTGCCGCAGGTAACGATTATATCCCAGGTCATCCTGAAGCTTTCTTTTACTATTTCAGTAAAACCAAGTTTTTGTTTAACGTACTCCGGACTTATCCCCAGATAACCCTGGCCCTCGATATTATCAAGGTGGGCTTCAAGTTTGATTTCTACTTCATTACGGATAACCGTATAGGTCACTGTCCTGTCCGGGTTATCTTTTGTCAGGACTGAAAAATCATCCCAGCTTTCAATCTCTCTGCCATTTAAGGCAATAACTTTATCGCCTACTTCAAAGCCGCTTATATCTGCAGGCGAATCGGGCTGAATATAATCAATAGTCGTTGTAAGAACGAATACACCCATGCTTAAAAAGATACCTATCAGTATTATGGCCAGTATTATATTAAATCCGGCTCCATTGATGTAGACCAGTATTTTTTTATAAACCGGTTTGCACTGAAAGGATTTATCTTTCATATTTGAAGGTATTGATTCATTTCTATCCGCCCCCAGGATTCTGTTATATCCTCCCAGGGGTATGGCGTTAATACCATAGGTCGTGCCGCTTCTTGCTTTAAATTTAAAAATTTTAGGGCCGAAGCCAATAAAAAATTCTTCAACATACATCCCGGATAATCTTGCAGTAGAGAAATGCCCTAATTCATGGACGATTATAATCAATGATAGTCCTATTATAGCCAGGAGATACTGGTAAATAGTAGTTAAAACCTGCATTAGAAATCACAACCTGCCAAATCTTCTATTTCTTTTCTGAAAATAATAGATTGCTTTTAAAAATTCTTTTCTGTTAAAATCCGGCCAGAGTGTTTTTACAAAATAAAGTTCAGTATATGCAATCTGCCACAACAGGAAATTGCTCATTCTGCACTCACCGCTGGTTCTGATTAAAAAATCAGGGTCAGGGCACTCTTTAGTAAAAAGATAATTTGAAAAAGCTTCCTCATCTAGCTTTTCAAGATTTATATATCCCCTGTCAGCTGCCTTGTATATCCTTTTGACTGCATTTATAATTTCCTGCCGTGAACCGTAATTAAAGGCAATATTTAAAGAAAGTTTTTTATTCTTTTTGGTTTCTCTCTCTGCATTGGTAAATGCTTTAAGTATCCTGGGAGGAATTGTTTCTCTTCGGCCGATTAGTGTTACCCCCACCCCGTTTTTATTCAGGTTCCCCAGTTCGCCGGTCAATGACTCCAGAAACAGGTTCAACAGGAAATCTACTTCATCCTGCGGCCTCTGCCAGTTTTCGCTTGAAAATGAGTATACTGTTAAGAATTTTATTCCTAACTGCACACATGTTGTTATAATAACCCTGAGAGCTTCTACACCCGCTTTATGACCTGCCGAACGGGGAAGTTTTCTCTTAGTTGCCCACCTGCCGTTTCCATCCATAATAATGGCTACGTGCTCAGGAATACCGTTTTTCTTTAGTTCTTTTACAGACGGGATTCTTATAGAAGAAAAAAAAGAAGAAAATAAACCCAATACTTTTTACCTACACTTCCATAATCTCTTTTTCTTTCTGGTCCAGGGAATTATTAATTTTTTCTATAAATTCATCTGTAATTTCCTGGATTTCTTTCTGTGAACTTATCAGGTCATCCTCGGTTATTTCACTTCCGCTTTCCAGCTTTTTAAATTCATCGTTTATTTCTCTTCTGATATTCCTGATGGCTATTCTTCCATCTTCGGCAACTTTTTTAACCAGTTTGACCAACTCTCTTCTTCTCTCTTCATTCAGAGGAGGAACATTCAATCTTATAACCTTCCCATCGTTTGAAGGGTTGATGCCCAGATCAGACTTGGAAATCTGAGTTTCAATTTCCTTTAAAAATTTCGGCTCGTATGGTGAGATTAATATAACTCTCGGTTCCGGTATGCTTACGTTGGACATATGTTTTAATAAGGTCTTGCTGCCGTAATAGTCAATATAAATATTATCCAACAGTGATGCAGACGCTCTTCCGGTTCGTATGGTATTGAATTCGTGCTGGGTTACTTCCAGGGAATTGTTCATTCTTTTTTTAGTATCAACCATTAATCTATCTTTCATTTTTTACTCCTTTGTGACCATAGTACCAATTTCTTTTCCTGTTATAACTCCTTTTATGTTACCCGGCTTTGTAATATCAAAAACGACAATAGGTAAATTATTTTCCATACACAGGGAAGTTGCCGTTGAGTCCAGGACCCTTAGATTGTTCTTTAATACATCCAGGAAGGTAAGTTTAACAAATTTTCTGGCATTCTTAAATTTTACAGGATCCTTATCATATATCCCGTCAACTTTTGTAGCTTTAAATATTATTTCTGCTTCTATTTCCAGTGCCCTTAACGCTGCGGCCGTATCGGTGGTAAAATAAGGATTACCTGTTCCTCCTGCAAATATTACCACCCTTTTCTTTTCAAGGTGCCTTACGGCTTTTCTCCTGATAAAAGGTTCGGCTATTTCCTGCATGGCTATTGCCGTCTGTACCCTGGTAGTTATACCCATCCTTTCCAGCGCATTCTGCAGACCCAGTGCATTCATAATAGTAGCCAGCATTCCTATATAATCGGCAGTGGTTCTATCCATACCATTTACACTGGCAGAAACGCCTCTCCAAAAATTACCGCCTCCTATAACCACTGCGATTTCCACACCCAATTCTACCACTTCTTTAATCTGGCTCGATATATTGCTGGTAATCTTGGGGTCTATTCCATAATCCAGATCTCCTAATAATGCTTCGCCGCTGATTTTAAGCAGAACCCTGTTATATCTTAATTTTTTCATCAGTTTATTTATCTAAATTTTTAGGCAAATACTATAAGTCGTCTTCCCTTCCTTCACCCAGAACATATCTTATAAACCTCTTGATAACTATATTTTCACCAATCTTTGCTATATTCTGTTTCACCAGTTCTCCTACTTTTACATCATTATCTCTTACAAACAGCTGTTCCATTAAACAGTTTTCTTCAAAGTACTTCTTAATTTTTCCTTCAGCAATCCTTTCCAGAATATTTTCAGGTTTTCCTTCATTTAAAGCCTGCTTTTTATACAGCTCTTTTTCCCTGTCAAGTACTTCCTGGGGGACATCTTCTTTGGAAACATAGAGAGGTGCCGTCGCAGCAATATGAAGTGCAATATCATGCACAAGATTTTTAAACATTTCATTTTTTGCCACAAAATCGGTTTCACAATTAACCTCCAGCATTACTCCGATTTTGGAACCTGTATGTATATAGCTGTGAATCACGCCTTCTTTAGTAGCTCTGGAAGCTTTTTTTGAAGCCTGAACCAGTCCTTTTTCTTTTAATACTTCTTCTGCTCTTTTTATATCCCCTTTACTTTCTACCAATGCATTTTTGCAATCCATCATGCCGGAACCACTTTTTTTACGCAATTTTTTTACCAAATCAGCATTTATTTCCATCATTCCTCCCTGTTTCTTACCAATTGTTTCTAAAATCTATTCTTCATTCCCAGGCAGCACTTTTGAATTATCTTCTGGTTTTTCTTCTTTTGGTTTCTTTTTTTCTTCTTCTGCGCTTTCTTCTGACTTAATTTTTTGTTCTTTTCCTTTTTTTACAGCATCACAGATTACTCTGGTTATAAGATTACAGGAACGTATTGCATCATCGTTGCCAGGAATTACAAAATCTATAATATCAGGATCACAATTTGTATCAGTTATAGCCACGATAGGTATACCCAGTTTCATTGCTTCTTTTACAGCAATAATCTCTTTATTGGGATCAATTATATAAATTATATCAGGCGGCTTTTTCATATTTCTTATGCCGCCGATATTAGAAAGAAGTTTTTCATACTCCTTTCTTATTCCCATAACTTCCTTTTTGGGTAACTTTTCAAAAATGTCTGATTTTTCCATTTCCTCAATTTCATCAATTCTTCTGGTACGCTTGCTTATGGTTTCAAAATTGGTGAGAGTACCTCCCAGCCATCTGTTCTTAACATAGGGCATTTCGCATTCACTGGCATAAGATTCTATTATATCCTGGGTTTGTTTCTTGGTACCCACAAATAATATAATCCCTCCCTCGCTCACAACTTTTCTTACATATTCGTACGCTTCAATTAAAAGTCTGAGTGTTTCCTGAAGGTCAATTATATATATGCCGTTTTTATCGGTATATATATATTTTTTCATCTTAGGATTCCATTTTTTGGTCTGGTGCCCAAAGTGAACCCCCACCTCCAGAAGCTGCTTCATAGTTATAATACTCAAAAAAATACCTCCTTATTTTTATGGTTTTCCTCCACCACTTTAACCTTTTTATATTAGTTCACCATAATGCAGAAAGTGGTGTGTGATTTCAACGTTCAAGTCTAGCATAATACATTTCTTTCATCAAATAATCAATAATAAATATTGGTAATACGAAAGCTGTAAATGCACAAAAATATTTTTATTTTATTTCTGCTCTAGGGTGAAATTTTCTGTAGTCTTTTTTTAACTTTTTAATGTTCAGGTGCGAATATATCTGTGTGGTAGATATATTTTCATGCCCCAGAAGTTCCTGAACTTCTCTTATCCCTGCTCCTTCCTGCAGCAGATGCGTGGCAAAACTATGCCTGATGCTGTGGGGTGTTATTTTTTTACCTATGATTACCTTTTTTATGTATTTCTCAACCATGGTCCTTATCCCCCTTGAAGATAACCCCTTCCCAAATCTATTTAAAAATAAATGGTCCTCTTTTATATACCCATCCTTTCTGGAGGAAAGCAGCTTCTCTCTTACCGTGATGTATTTTTCTATCCAGAAAACCGCAGTTTTGTTCAAATAGACTATCCTTTGCTTTCTGCCCTTCCCGGTAACCATAATTTCACTTTTTTTAAAATCAATATCTTTTATCCTTAAACCTTCCACTTCGCTTATCCTTGCTCCCGTAGAATAAAATACCTCAATTATCGCCCTGTCTCTGATTTCCTGGTCATTTACCGGCTTGATGCTGTTGAATAATTTTTCCACTTCATTTATTGACATAAAGGAGTAGATTCTATGATGCTTTCGTGGAACATTTATAGCCTGGACAAACCGGGAATTGATATAGTCATTTTCCTCAAGAAACCTAAAGAAGTTTATATAAGAAGAATATTTCCTAACAATGGTCCTGTTTGAATAATTGCAGCCGTCCAGAGATTTTACAAAATTTCTAAAAATACCTAAATTTAACCGGGAGGCATGGCTAATATTATTAATTCTAAGGTAATCCAGCAGCTGCAGGATATCTTTTCTGTAAGAATTTATGGAATTTAAGGCTAAATTTTTCTCATATTTTAAATATTTTATATATAATTCCAGACAGTTAGACAGTTTCATTTTTACAGATAATCACTTTCAATATCCTTCATCTTCCCTTTTATAATTTCTCTTAGATTCACAATCCCGTTCCATGTGGAGACAACCTTATACTCTTTCATTTTCAGTTGGTCAAAATCATGTTCTCTGGCCGTATTAAATAAAATCCTTACCTTGCTCATTATATCCACAATCATATATCTTATCTTGTCGGATCTGTAATCAACTTTTAAATTTTCCCGGGATATATCCCTGGCAATAGCATCAAATTTCCCGCAAATATTTTTATAAATAATATCAGCTTTTTTAGGATTGACGCTTTTCTGTTCCAGCATCCTGTTTACAATCTTGCTTAGGTCCCTCTTTATTATATTATCATATTGAAATAATGCATTTCCCAGCGGACTCTTGGGCCTTTCTACTTTCCTTTTTCTGAATAATCCCATTTTTTTTATACCTTACTGCTGAATTAAAATTAAAAATATATTATTATTCTATTATTCTATTAAAAATTTAATTCTATTACAAAACCTAAAATAATCTGCTGTATTTATTAAAACTATCCTCTCTAATTAATTTTTTTATCTCCAGCAGTGTTAGTATCCTTAATACTTCCCTTACATCCATTTTTATATCCCTTACTATCTCTTCCACACTTTTTGGCCTGTATCCAAGAAATTCATAAACCCTGGACTCCCCTGCAGTAAGCCCCTTTTGGATTTCACTATTAGCCGCCTGCTTGCTGCTGCCGCGACAGCCTTCAGATGATTTCAAAATCCGCTCTGAATAAATGGTAAACTCTTCCAGTATATCATCAACTTTCTCAACCAACTTTGCACCGTTTTTAATTAACCAATGGCATCCCCTGCTCATAGCGTTAAATATATTTCCTGGGACTGCAAATACCTCCCTGTTTTGCCTTAATGCCATTTCACCGGTTATAATTGCACCGCTTTTTTCACCTGCCTCTATAACCACCGTTCCCTTGCAGAGTCCGCTGATTATTCTATTTCTCACCGGAAAGTTAGATTTAAGGGGCGGGGTGCCGGGAATAAATTCGGTTACAATGCTTCCGTTTTCCGGTATGTTTTCGTATAAATATTTATTTTCAGGAGGATAAATTATATCTATGCCGCATCCCAATACACCGATAGTTCCCCCCTTCTCTCCCAGTGCTGCTTCATGGGCACAGCTGTCAACTCCAATAGCTACTCCGCTTACTACTGTTATTCCCATCCTGGACAAGTTCTTACTTATATATCGCGCCGCTTCTTTTCCGTAAGCGGTACATTTTCGGCTGCCGACAACTGCTATGCAGAATTTTGCCTCTTTTATTTTATCACCCTTGAAGAATAATAGGGGAGGAGGAGAGTATATATTTTTTAAAATATCAGGATAACTGTCTTGACCAATATCAAGCAATCCTACACCCTTTCCTGCTGTGCAATTAACTGCTTCAGTAGAGAAGATTCCGTCCCCGCTAGAAATACCAGGGTTTTCTTCATCATCCTCAAATTTTAGTTTTAATGCTTTATATTTTAAAAAAAATTTTAGAGTTTTTTCCAGGTCACCATTATTGCTTCTATATATTTCTATAAACCTTGCCGGTTTAACCGCTCTGCTGGCCAGTAAATATAAAATTTTTTTTCCGTTTGTATCTTCCATATTCAGGTAAGACTGTCCTGATTATAACCAACCCGGTATTGGACAGCTTCGATAATATGACTTTCTTTAATAATCCCACTTTCCTCCAGATCGGCTATGGTCCTGGATACCTTTAAAATACTGACCATCCCCCTGGCGGTTAATCTATATTTTTTTGATATCGTATATATTAGATCCCTTATTTTCTTGCTGCTTTTCAGCCACTGGTTAATAACATTGTTTCCTATTTCGGAATTATAACTGATATCTTCATCTTCAAACCTTTCCTTTTGTATAATCATACACTTCTTTACGCGTTCTCTTATATTATCCGAACCTTCACTGTCTTCTGTTTTTATAAAACTGCTTTCCGGCAATCTTGCCACCGTAACTCTCATATCTATTCTATCCATTATGGGGCCGCTCATTTTTTTCCAGAATTTTTTTACTTCCCTTAAGCTGCATATGCATTTTCTGCTGCCATCCCCAAAATAACCGCAATAACAGGGGTTTGTGGCCACTATCAGCATAAAATTACAGGGAAAACTATAGGACATATTATTTCTGGTAATTATCACTTTCCTATTTTCCAGCGGCTGCCTTAGATCCTCAATAAGATTTGCGGGAAATTGTGAAAACTCATCCAGAAACAGCAATCCCTTGTGAGCCAGGCTAATCTCGCCTGGCTTAGGAACAACCCCTCCTCCGATCAGTCCCATCCTGCTTACCGTATGATGAGGATTTCTAAATGGTCTTTGCCGTATTAAACAATTAATATATTTCTGATAAAGGCTGTAAATTTTAGTAACTTCAATACACTCTTTTAATTCAAGTTCCGGCATTATGGAAACCGCTCTCTGGGCCAGCATGGTTTTTCCGCTTCCGGGCGGGCCCATTAGTATTATGTTGTGCCTTCCGCTTGCTGCTATTTCCAGTGCCCTTTTTGCCTTAAACTGCCCTTTTACATCTTTGAAATCCAGATTGCTGCAGCTGCTCTGACCCCTGGTACCGGTATTTTTATAAATAAATCTTTCTATCTGTGTGCCGCCGGAAAGAGCTTCCGCAACCTCAAGCAGATTTTTACATGCAATAATCTTAATTCCCGGTATAAAAGAAGCCTGATCCGCGATACTATAAGGCACAAAAAAATATTTTCCACCCGAGGAGCTTACTCTTTCAGCCATTGAGATCAATCCTCTTACCGGATTTATGCTCCCGTCTAATGATAACTCACCGATGAAATAGGAGCCTTTAAACACACCGCTTTTTATCTGACCGCTGACTGCAAGAATTGAAATTGCTATCGGCAGGTCATAAAAGGATCCGTCTTTCTTTATATCAGCCGGTGACAGGTTTACAATAATCTTTTTAATCGGAAAATCAAATCCGCTGTTAATAATGGCGGATCTTACCCTTTGCCTTGATTCGTTCACAGCCTTCCCCGGCAGCCCTACTATTATGAATTCAGGCATTCCCCTTGATATGTGAACCTCTACACATACATCCAGAGCATCGATGCCTATAAGGGTAAAGCTGTGCAGCTTAAAGAACATGAAGTAATTATATATGCATTTGTGCTATTAGTCAATTATATTCAAGATGCAGCTTTTAGGGGATTTAATTGTTTTGCAAACACGTATTTAACGACTGCAAGAATAATATTTATGAATAAAGATGCTGTATTATTATTATTAAAATTTAAAATCTTTTTTGGAAACTACTTTTATACAGGCATCTACTACCGAAGAGTCGTATAGTTTGCCTTTGTTATTCTTGATCTCTTCAATTGCTGCATCCAACCCGAGAGCAGGTCGGTATGGCCTGTCAGATGACATGGCCTCTACTACATCAGCTACAGTTAATATCTTTGATTCGAACAATATATCTTTACTTTTTAATCCCTGGGGATATCCTGAACCATTAAGTTTTTCGTGATGCTGCAATATAATTTTTGAAATATTGAAAGGAAACTCTATTTTATCTATCATATCATAACTCATTTCGGGATGAGTCTTAATCATGTCATATTCGATATCAGATAATCTTCCGGGTTTTACCAGAATTGAAGCCGGTATGTTTATTTTTCCTATATCATGGATCAATGCCGCTACTCTTATGGCCTCTACCCTTTCTTTCTCTAAATCCAGCTCTTTTGCAACAGCGACAGCTAGTTTTGATACCCTTTTCTGATGGCCCGAAGTATAAGGATCCTTTGCTTCAACTATGGCAGATAATGTATTTATGGTGCCGTCAAGTATTCTCTTTAACTTTTTATAGCCTATCTTTAATTTATCTTCAGCTGATTTCTGTCCGGATATATTAACCCAGTTGCTTATCAAATATTTTAATTTACCCTTGCTGAAAACAGGTTTACGGGAAAGCTGCACCCATATATCTTTCTTATCCTTGTTACAGAAAAGAATTTCCTTATTTTTTACATTTTTTAATAAAGATTCCTTATAATGCTTGCTGTAATTATCTACCTGATTTTTGGGCCACCAGGGGTACGGTACTTTTACGCCCAGAGCTTCACCTGGCTTTAAACCCACCAATTTTTCCATCGCAGGATTTACATATCTTACAGAAGTATCCGGATTTACCACTACTATAGGAGTAGGGGAATTATTCATCAGACTGGAACTGAGTTCCTCACTTGTCTTTAATGATTCTTCCACTTGTTTTTGCCTGGTTAAATCATCATAGATAGTTACAATTTCTCCTGAAGGCAGCTTATATACATAATTACGCCTCCAGCCGGATAATCTTTTATCTTTATAAAAACACAAGGGGTGTTTTTCAAACATCCCCGTTCTGTTGACTCTTTTAAAAACATCAAATAATCCAATATCTTTTATCCCCGGAAACACTTCCAAAACACTTTTCCCTATAATATTTTTTCTTTTGACCTTATCTATCCTTTCTGCAGCCTTATTATAATCTCTGATAATAAAATCTTTACCGCCATCTACGGCTTCATATACTGCCACACCGTTTCTCATATGCTCAAAGAGTTCCTTAAACTTCTTCTCGCTTTCTCCTATTTTCCTAAATGCCTTATCCTGTAAGGTAATATCTTTAAAGATCCCCACGGCTCCGATAATTTTTCCATTTATATCTTTAATAGAATCGGCAGTCAGGGTACATCGGATTTTCATTCCGTCTATTCGTTTTTTCTCTAATCCAGATTTAATATATTTTTCCCCGGAAATAATTCTTTTTAATATGCATTTAGGAGTATTGCATTCGTGCCTTGGAAATACTTCAAAGCATTTTTTTTCTATAATCTCATTCTTGCCAAGACCTGCAAGATTATTAAACATTTTGTTTGATTTAGTTATAATAAAATCCTTATTAATAAATACTATCCCATCTGTTGATGTTTCAAACACTTGCTCTAATTCCTTATAAGAGAACCTTAATTTGTTTTCTATTTTCTTTCTGTCTATAACAATTGCCACCTGTTCCGAGAGAGCGCAAATTCTTTTAAGGTCAAATTCTTTAAATGGTTTCCTTGCGGAAATATCCAGCAGTCCTAAAACACTGCCATTTGAAATAAGCGGAACAGCTATAACTGATTTTATACCTAAAAGCCTGTAAAATTCAGGTAGGAGCCTTCTCGCTGCAGCTTTTAATATTTTCTGTTTATCAGATATGGAATCAGTCAGCTCCCTTATAAGCCCTTTTATTTCAGAAACGTTATTTATAATCACCGGCTTCTTTCCTTTAAGTATTTTGTAATAACAGCCGGTTCCTGCTAACGGAATTCTTACCTCCGGTATCTTTACTTTTATCAGGCCCTCAATTACTCTTCTCTTATTTGTGGAGAGATTAATATTCTGCATAATAAGATACTTTCCGCCATCATCTATAAGAAAAACAGTTGCACCGGAGCCTGAAAATATCTTTTTGGTTCTGGTGTTTATAAGTTTAATTATTTTACTCAGGCTGTCCCCGCGGTTTACAGCCATGTTTATGGAATTTAGAAGCTTAAGGTCTTCCATACGGCATTTCATTCTGCCATCTTCTGACTTTTTTTCTACTGTTCTTTTTAGTCCTATCATAAAAAGTCTTTAAATTATCAGTAAATTTTAATTATAAATACATTATAATAATAACATATCTTATAATATTATATTTTAGGACTATACTGACGTCAAATAAATTAGATTCAATTTGCTTTTAAAAGGCGTTTTTTATGTGCTTAACATCAAGGCAATTTTTATATTCCGGGGTATTTAATTTTATTAATGTATCAAGCGGATTATCTTCTGTAAATATTTTATTGGCTAAATTTTTATCGATAATTATAGTAATCACATCAAAACAGATGTTTGACCCTGAAAGCCTGTTATCCGAGATATAAGCGCTGGCCAATCTTTTTATTCTGGAAATTTTTGTTTTTCCGATAGATTCGAGAGGATCTCCATATTTTAAATTGGTCCTTGTTTTTACTTCTATAAAAATTAAATAATTATCTTTTGCGGCTACTATGTCTATCTCGCCATATCTATTCCTGTAATTGCTGTTAATGATAAAATATCCTTCTTTTTTCAAATATTCCCGGGCAGCATATTCACCAAATTTGCCTATGATTTTTCTGTCAGTTCCGTTAACTTAAAACACCTCTGAAAGATACCCTATGGATCATTGTAGGACCATATTTTTGGAGTGAATTTAAGTGTTTTCTGGTACCGTAGCCTTTATTATATTCAAATCCGTATTCCGGGTAATACTTTGAATACTTGAACATTATCTGATCTCTTACCACTTTAGCAATTATTGAAGCCGCTGCAATAGAAATACTCAACCTGTCACCCTTTATAAGAGGTATATATTTTTCTCCCAGATCCATACTGATAAAATCCGATAAAATAATATCCGGCTTTATCTTTAAACCACCTACTGCTCTTTTAAATGCTATCATGTTTGCCTTTGAAATTGACAATCTGTCAATCTCTTCAGGAGATATTTTGGCAACTGACCAGCATAAACAGCTTTCTATAATTTTTTTAAAAATATATTTTCTTTTATTTTCAGCAACTTTCTTGGAATCATTTACATCTTCTACCATTAACTTCTTTCTGTCCATAATGACCGCCGCAGCTACCAGCGGCCCGGCAAGGGAACCCCTCCCTACTTCATCAATGCCTGCTATCTTTTTACAGCCCTCAATATATAGGTCATCTTCATACCTGCATAAATTTTGGAGTCTTGCAATCTCTTTTGGTTCCATATTCACTTAAAATATTACCATCTCGAAGGGGGCCAGTAAACCACCATAAATTCTCCAAAAATTTCACTTTCCGGAATGGTTCCAAAAAATCTGCTGTCGAAACTGTTGTTCCTGTTATCTCCCATTACAAATATCTCGTCCTCGCCAATAACAACAGTCTGGTTAATGTAAGAAATAATTTGATCAGCCTGCAGATAATCCTCGGTAATTTTTTCACCGTTTATAAATATTTCTCCCTCGCTGGTTATTGTAATCTCATCGCCTTCTATGGCTATTGCCCTTTTAACCAGATCTCTGTCTTCCAGCAGAGAATGAAAGGCTACGATGTCTCCTCTTTTAATGCTGGCGAATTTATATGCTATCTTGTTAATTATTACTTTATCGCCAACCTTTAATGCTGGTTCCATTGAGGGTGTGGGCACAACGAAAGGTTCAAACATAAAGATTCTGACCATAGCAGCCAGTACAGCAGCCGTTATTATAACTATGCTATATCCCAGGAGTTCTTTTAGAATTTTCTTATTTTTGATTTTATTCCGTTTTTCTTCAAAAGGCATTGGTATGAAAATTTAAATCTTCTGCAGATTTATTTAAATTTAATTTTTGATTTTTTACCGATTTTGTCCCTGAGGTAGTAAAGTTTGGCCCTTCTGACTATACCTACGCCAACCTTTTCTATGGATTGAATCACAGGTGAATTGAAAAGAAATGTTCTTTCAACACCTACATTATTAAAAGAGATTTTCCTTACTGTAAATGTTTTATTAATGCCGGAACCTCTGATCTTTATTACTATTCCTTCAAAGATTTGAATCCTGTCTTTATTCTCTTCGCTTATCTTTATTTTAACCTTTACCTTATTACCGGAATTAATTTCAGGTATATCAGTTCTCAGATACTTACTCTCTATTTTGTCTAATTTGTTCATTTATTTCTCCAGCCCGTTTCTTTTCCAATCTAAAATAACCAAACAAATATAATGAATTTAACTGTCTTTGTCAAATAAATCAGGCCTTTTTAATCTGGTTATTTCTATTGATTTTTTCTCTCTCCACTTCTGTATATCTTTATGGTTCCCGCTTAAAAGAATACGGGGGACAGGCGTCTTTTTAAAAATAAGGGGTCTTGTGTACTGGGGATAATCCAGTAAATTATTTTCAAAGGACTCTGTTTCTAAAGATTCCTTTTTTCCTACCACACCGGGCAGCAATCTTATCACTCCGTCTATTACTGCCATGGCCGGGATCTCTCCACCTGTGAGCACATAATCTCCGATAGAAATCTCTGCATCAATCAGCCACTTTACGGCCCTCTGATCAATACCCTCGTATCTTCCGCAAACCAATATTATATTTTCAAGATTTGAAAGATATTTTAATTTACCCTGGTTCAATCTCTCTCCTCTGGGAGTAAGCAAAATTGTCTTTTGTTTTTCTTTTTGTTTGATTTTATTCTTCTTTTTTATAAAAGTCACAGCCCTGTCCAGCGGTTCCGGCATCAATATCATACCGGCACCTCCGCCATATGGCCTATCATCTATTTTCCCTTGCTTACAGCCGGAAAAATCTCTTAAATTATATACATTCAGCCGGCATATATTTTTCTTAAAAGCTTCTTTTATTATGCCGAATCTGGTGATATCGCCAAATATCTTTGGAAAAATAGTTATTACATCTATTTTTAACATTTTAATTATAAAAAGATTTTAAAATATGAAATGCGGATTTAAATATATTCAGGGATCTTTTTTAATAATATCATTCTTTCTTTTGTGTTTATGCTATCAATATAATTATTAATGACGGGAACATATAGAATGCTGCCCCTTATTCCCTTTGTCTTGATGTCCTTATTCTCTATCTTCACTTTTAAATTATCATTGGATATCAGTTTTTCCACTGCAATAGCTTTGCCGATAAAAACTTTATCTCTTGTATAGACCCTGCAGCCTATTATATCGTCCACCCAGTATTGGTCCCTTTTAAGCTTTGGCCCGCTGCTGGTATGCCTGAAAATATTTGTTCCTTTAAATTCTTCGGCACGGTTTCGGTCATTTATCTGTTTGAATTTAATTACGAGGGCGAGAGGCTTTCTTCCCTCTTTCAGCTTGACGTCCTCGACCTCCGCTTTATTAATACATTTCCGGTCAAAAAAAAGAATATCTCCCCTTTTAATAGTTTTGGGATAATCAGTAAGCAACATTACATTTACTTCTCCCTTTATTCCATGCGGCTTACTAATTATCCCAATTAACCTTGCATCTACATTTACTTCTGACATTTACTATGCCTGTTTAAATAAATCTATCTATATTTATATATTAAATTTTCAATCCATAATCTTTACTATAGAGGACTTGCCTCTTTTAGCAGATGCAGCTCTCATAATAACCCTTAGAGCATTTGCGGTTCTTCCTTTTTTACCAATCACCTTTCCCAGATCGTCTTCTGCAACTTTTAACTTGAAAATTACTGTTTTGTCATCTTCCTCCTCTTCTGTGATTTCAACGTCATCCGGGCTGTCAACCAACTCTTTTACCATGTACTCAAGTAGTTCTTTCACTATTTACCTCCAGTCTAAATTGTAATAACTACCTCTTTAAACCAATCTTATCAAAAAGTTTTTGAACTGTATCTGTCGGTTTTGCACCTTTCTTGATCCAATCAATAGCTTTATCCTTATCTACTTCTATTTTTGATGGATCACATTTTGGGTCATATGTTCCTATTTTTTCAATAAACCTCCCATCTCTCGGTGATCTGATATCTGCTACCACAATCCTGTAAAAGGGTTGTTTCTTCGAACCAATTCTTGTCAATCTGATCTTTACACTCAATAAAACCTCCAAATTTCGTCAACATATAGCTTTTTGCCATAATTATATATTGTTCTATAAAACTTGCAAAACTTTTTTTTAGTTAGAAATTTCCAAAAGGCATATTAAATTTACCCTTCTGGCCCGAAAACTGCTTCAGCATCTGCCTGGTTTTACTAAACTGCTTGAGCAATCTGTTTACTTCCGATACTGTACTGCCGCTTCCCTTTGCTATTCTCTTTTTCCTGCTGCCATTGATTATATGAGGCCTGCGTCTTTCTTCTACAGTCATGGAATTTATTATAGCCTCTATCCGATCCAGGTGAGAATCATCAAAATTTACTTTTTTAAGCATCTTGTTCTTGCCTGCCATGGGTATCATAGAGAATATTTTATCCAGCGATCCTATCTTTTTTATACTTTTCAACTGTCCTACGAAATCTTCGAAATTTAGTTCATTTTTATATATTTTCTCTTCAATTCTTTTGGCCTCCTTTTTGCTTACCGCTTTTTCCGCCTTTTCGACTAAAGTCATCACATCGCCCTTACCCAATATTCTTGAGGCAATCCTATCGGGGTAAAATATATCAAAATCTTCAACTTTTTCTCCGTTTGATACAAACTTTATAGGTTTCTTAACCACATAATAAACGGAAAGCGCGGCACCTCCTCTGGTATCACTGTCCAACTTGGTTAAAATTATTCCATCACATTCAACTTTCTGATTAAAGCTGGAAGCAATATTTACAGCTTCCTGGCCGGTCATAGCATCAAGTACCAGGTATATCTGATGCGGACTTACTTTTTTCTTTATATTTACGATTTCTTCCATCATATTCTCATCAATATGCAATCTTCCGGCAGTATCTATTATAACTACATCGCTTCCTGATTTTTTAAATAGTTCCAATCCTTTTACCGATATGGAAACCGGATCTAAATTTTCATTGGAATAAACATCCACTCCTATATTTTTTGCCATATCTTCCAGCTGGAGTACGGCTGCCGGCCTGTAAATATCTGCAGCTACTACGGACACTTTTTTCTGAAACCTTGCCTTTAAGAAATTGGCCAGTTTTATAACCGATGAAGTTTTACCGGAGCCCTGGAGCCCGACTGTCATTATAACTGTGGGACCTTTGGGAACAAAACTTATGCTGCCGCTGCTAGAGCCCAGCATTCTTATAATTTCTTCATTTACTATTTTTACTACCTGCTGATAGGGAGTAAGGCTTTCAAGTATTTTTTCGCCTATTGCCTTTGCCTTTACATTTTCTAAAAATTCCTTAACAACTTTAAAATTTACATCGGCTTCCAGCAGTGCCAGTTTTATTTCC
Source organism: uncultured Actinomycetota bacterium (assembly GCA_964494385.1). GTDB lineage: Bacteria > Actinomycetota > Humimicrobiia > Humimicrobiales > Humimicrobiaceae > CAZBSE01. The sequence continues at coordinate 41,725 of CAZBSE010000004.1, forward strand.
CTTAATGCACTGTCCAGATCACCTGGATTTATTTTGCCTTTATTTCTTATTTTAAAAAATAAATTTTCAAACTTCGCCGTCAGCTGATCAAACATCGTAAAATCCTTTTTAATCTTGATATTAAAGTCAGGAGAATATCAATTCGGTAAACCTTACTGCATCAAATTGAAATATATCTTCCATTTTTTCTCCATTGGAAACCATTTTTATGGGAATTCCCAGATCATGCTTTATGGTAATTACTATCCCGCCCTTGGAAGCGCTGTCAACCTTGGTTAAGATAATGCCGGTTAAGTTTAACGCATTATTAAACAACTCCGCCTGATTTTTAGCATTTTGTCCGGTAGTGGAATCAACTACCAGTAGTATTTCATCGACTTCCCGGCCTATTCTCTTGTTAATTACTTTTTTTATTTTCTTCAGCTCTTCCATTAAATTATATGAAGTTTGCATCCTTCCGGCGGTATCGATTATGACCACGTCGATGTTCCTGGCTTTTGCCTTTTCTATGCTGTCGTAAACTACCGCTCCGGGATCTGATAATTTTTGGTGTGATACCATATCCAGCCCTAATTTTTCAGCATAATATTGTATTTGCTCCACTGCAGCCGACCTGTATGTATCTGCGGCCGATATTAGAACCTTTTTCCCTTCTTCTTTAAATAATTTGGCCAGCTTTGCAACTGCTGTGGTTTTACCCACTCCGTTTACCCCTACCACTAAAATCACCGCAGGACGAATGGCCGGTATATTTAACTTATGATCTTTGTTCCCATTAAGGATTTCTATAATCTGTTTCTTTAAAAGTGCCTTTACCTTTCCCGAATCATTTATATTCTCACGGTAAACATAATCCTTCACTTCATCCAGCATCTTACCTGCAGTACTGATACTAATGTCACTGGTTACCAGCTGTTCTTCCAGCTCTTCCCAGAACTGACCCTTATTGTCTTTAAACTTGTTCCAGAAATAATTTAAATTTTTAATTAATCTCTGCATGTTTTTCAATTTTTTCAGCTATTATCTTGGAGATCCCGCTAGATTGCATGGTGACGCCATAAATTGTATCTGCAATTTCCATGGTCCTCTTCTGATGGGTAATTATTATGATTTGCTGCTTTTCCGAAAATTTCTTTACAAGGGTTAAAAACCTTCCGATATTTACATCATCAAGTGCGGCATCCACCTCATCAAATACATAAAAAGGCGATGGGTTTATGGAATAAATAGAGAAGAGAAAAGCCATGGAGACTAAAGATTTTTCTCCTCCTGAAAGCAGCGAAATAGGAGCGAATTTATTATTGCCTATATCTACCTTTAGATCTACGCCTGTTTCATCCTTATCCGGACCCCCGTTTCTTTCCAGCTGCATTTCGCCTTCGCCTAAAGGAAACAACACCTTGAAGTATCTTCTAAAGCACCTGTTAATTTCATCAAATCTCTCAAAAAATAAATCGGCTATTTTTATATTCATATCTTTAATTAGTTCCTCCAGATTATTTTTACTTTCGCTTAGATCAAGTCTCTGATGGTTCAGGAAATCAAATCTCTTTTTTATCCTGCTGTATTCAATAGCCGCATTGGGATTAACGTTTCCATATTTTTTTATATCATTCTTGAGCCTTCTTACTACGGCCTCCGATTTTCTAATGTCGGTACTGGGACTATAACTTTTTAGTGCATACTCCATTGACATGTTATAATTATCGGTGATTCCTTCCGCTATTATTTTTACTTTTTCTTTTACTTGCTCTTTTTTTAAATTTATTTTATACATCTTATTTTCAAGATTTAATCTGGACATATTCAACTGGTTGATTTTGCCATCCAGCTCACCTATTTTTTTCTGGCTTCCGGACAGTAAAATGCGTCTTTTTTCAAATTCAGGATAAAGTTTATCTTTGATATCCCTCCAGATAGATTTATAGTCATTTAAAAGTAAATAAATTTTTTTCGATCTCTTTAGATTAATGCTGCAGACTTCTTTTATGGCTTCTATCTTATCCAATCTTTGCCTGAGATTTCCGGTCCCTTCTCCGTTACTTTTATTTTCATGCGGCCCGTCTTCCTGCCCGTTCTTTTTTTCGTTCTGCTGTCTCTCAATCATCTTAAATAAACCTTTTAGTTCTTCTTCTATTATCTTCCCTTCGTTTTCGATAAAGCTGCCGTCAACATCGTCTTTTATTTTTCCCTTCAATTTTTCCAAAAAATTTAAAAATAATTTGTCCAGCTTATTAAGCTTATTTAAAATATTCTCTAAAAAAGACTGCTTGATTTTATTATCGTATTGTTTTAACGGGCTGCGTAAACTTCCCGCGCTCTCAATACTGCCAAGCTCCAGTTCAAACATATTATATAATGTAGCAAAAACATTCCTCTTGCTCTCTGCCAGAGATATCATATGGCCAAGCTGATCACTTTTCGAATTGAACATATCGATTCTGCTTTTCCAGAGTTCATACTCGCTATTCTTTTTATCCATAAGCTTCAAAAGGCTGTTCTTTTCCTTCTCCAGTCTTAAAGCTTCTGCCTCTATATCCTCCAGCTTATCCTTGCTTTTAGCATATGTGATATTTTCACTTTCCCACTCTTTATTTGAATTGTTAAGATAAGCAATAAAAAGAGAAATTTCCTCTTTTTTTAGATGATTGGAAACTTCAGCATATTCCCGGGCTCTATTTGCCTCAATCTCAAGCGGATCCATTGTCCTCTTTATTTCTTCGGTTAAATCATCTATTCTTTCGATATCATTTTTTACCTTCTGAAGTTTCCCTATTGATTTATCTCTCCTATTTTTATGTTTTGATATGCCCAATACTTCATCTATTATAATTTTTCTCTCAAGTGACTTTAGCATCGCAATATCATTAATCTGCCCCTGATTTATTATAATATGCAAGCCTTTACCTATTCCGCTGTCTGCTGTCATTTCCTGAATATCGATTAACCTGCAGGGAGAAGAATTTATAAAATAATCACTGCCTCCTTTAGAAAATACCCTGCGGGTGAATTTCACATCCCTGAATTCTGTATTAAACAATCTATCGGAGTTATCAAACATAAGAGAAACTTCGGCAATTCCCATTTCCTCGTTTTTACTTTTAAAAATAACATCCCCCATAGAATTACCTCTCAGCGATTTCGGACTCTGCTCACCCAGGACCCAGGAAATAGCATCCGCTATATTGCTCTTACCGCTTCCATTTGGGCCCACAACCACACTGACTCCAGGCTCAAAGAATAACTGGCTTTTATTTTTAAAAGATTTAAAACCCCGCAGAGATATGTTTTTTAAGTACAATTGTAAATTCCCGGTAAAAGTTATAATTTTAAGTTATATAATTTCTTTAAAGTATTTTTAGCAGCATTCTGTTCAGATTCCTTTTTGCTTTTTCCTTTACCTTTTCCTACTATTTTATCATCAAGCACCACTACCGAATAAAATGATTTATCATGATCGGGACCTTCGGATTTAATCAATCTGTATTTTGCCAGTTTAGAGTAATCAGCCTGGACAATTTCCTGAAGATAGGTTTTGTAATCCATAATCTTTGTCGTGTCGATTAACTTCTCGATCCTCTTTTTATACCTATCCATCACCCAGTTAAAGGCAAAATCAATTCCCTTATCAGTATAAATGGCACCAATAAGCGCTTCCATGCTATCCGCTAAAATTGATGCTTTTTCTCTCCCATGACACAATTCCTCGTTCTCGCTTAAAAGTATCTGCTGGTCTATTTTTATTTCCCCGGCCAACTCTGCCAGCGTCTTTCTGCTTACCAGAACTGATCTTATTTTAGCCATCTTCCCTTCATTAAAATACTCATAATTTTTATAGATATATGAAGTAATGATAAAGGAAAGTATGCTGTCGCCTAAGAACTCAAGCTGTTCGTTACCCCTCGATTTGATATTTATCTGGCGCGCAAGCGACCTGTGCGTTAAACTTTGTATATAAATTTTTACTCTATTTGTATTGACTCCTATAATTTTCAGCCATTTTTTTACTCTATCCTCGGGTAAAACTTCGTCATTCATCAAACAGGTATCGCCGCCTTATTAAACTATAGAACTTATTCCAGATTTTATTCCAGATTTATAAAATTTATTTTTTAGAATGGGATTCAATATAGTCCAGAGCATCCTTTACTGTAATTATCTTTTCGGCATCCTCATCACTTATTTCCACTTTGAATTTATCTTCAAATGCCATAATGAGTTCTACCAGATCCAGGGAATCAGCTCCCAGATCATCGACAAATTTGCTTTCGGACTTTATATCAGGTTCTTTAACACCAAGTATATCAACTAAAATCTCCTTAAGCCTGTCAAAATTTTCCATTCTTTCTCCTTCTTTTATTTACATTATATTATTGATTTCAATTTTGATTTTAGCGGTTAAATTTGTCTTTAGCGCTTCCATGGCTGCCTTTATTGCATTTTTAATTGCTCTTGATTTCGAACTCCCGTGTGAAATGATAACAGGACCGCCCAATCCCAGCAGCTGTGCCCCCCCATATTCCTCGTAATCAAATTTCTTCTTCATTTCAATAAAAGAGCCTTTTAGCCCCAGGGCCGATATTTTACTCAGTATATTCGAAGTCAATACCTTTTTGACTTCACCAAAAAAGAAGCTTGCCAGACCTTCAATTAATTTTAAAATTACGTTTCCAACAAAGCCGTCACAGACTGCTACATCCGCTCCGCCGTCAAACATATCCCTTCCCTCTATATTTCCTATAAAATTAATACTGGAACAATTTTTAAGAAGTCTATGACTTTCAACTGCCAATTCACTGCCTTTCTTTTCTTCTTCACCAATATTAACCAGAGCAACTCTTGGATTACTTATTCCCAGTATATTTTCAGAATAAACCTTTCCCATTACGGCAAACTGAACCAGATATTGAGGCTTGCAATCAGCATTTGCTCCGGCATCTATCAGTACGAATTTCTTATCGGACAGCGGCACTACTACTGCAATTGCAGGTCTTATTATATTTTCAATCCTTTTTATATTAAAAAGGGAACAGGCCATTACCGCACCTGTATTGCCAGCCGAAAGAAAGGCACTGTTTTTAAGATGCGATACCATCTGTGAACCTATATAGATTGAGGATTTCTTCTTTTTCTTCAATACTTCCGAAGGTGACTCATTCATGCTGACTTCCTGATAGCTTCCGATTATCTCTATCCCATCCAGGTTCAGATGACTGGAAGCTGCGATTTTTTCAATCTTATTTTTATTGCCTACCAGCCTTATTTTAGTTCCAAATGATTGCCTGGCTTCCACCGAACCCCTGATAACCTCTTCAGGGGCATAATCCCCTCCCATAGCATCTACTACAATTAAATACTCATCAAACTCAGATTTCATCATAATTTTTACCGGTTACATTATTTCTTTGAAATTTCCAGCAATCTTTTTATATCTACATACTCTTTTACTACTTCTACTATTTTATCTATTTTTTTAATCTCGTGAAATCTTACATGTCCTATAATTTCTCCTACTCTTTCTACTGCCGTTAGGGTATCAAAATTAACCAGGATCATGGGAACGCCTAATTCTTCGGCCCTTCCCAGGACCACGGTGCTTGGCTGAAAATTTCCTGTAAGTATGAGACACTTGGTAGGAGTCTCCAGAGCGGCTAGCTGGACATCTGCCCTATCGCCGCCGGTTATAACTGCCTTGTTTGCTTTCCTCCTAAAAAATTTAAGAGCCTGCTCCTGTCCCATTGCTCCGACCATGAATGCCTCTACCAGCTCATCTACCTTGTCTTCAGCGCAGATTATCTGTCCTCCTAAAAGCTCGGACATTTCTTTTACGCTTACGGAAGAAAGCATTTTATCCGATACAATATATCCAAATACTTCTATTTCTTTTTTTACAATAAATGGTATTATCAGTTCCTTAAGATAATCCACCTGGCTTCTTGGAACCCAGTTTATAATTATTCCTGCGAGTTTGCTGCCCAAAAAACTCTTTGAGTAAAGAATTTGATCCACGATTTCAGAGCCGTATTTGATTACCATAACCGCCTTGGCCCCCAGATGCTCACAAATCTTATCTGATGATACTCCCAGGAAATATCCGTCTTCTACGCTCTTGGCTCCCTCTAAAATTACAATATCCTTACCCTTCTGGATTCTCTTGTAAGCTTTCTCGATTGATTCCATAAATTCCTTGGAGAAATTATTATCCTTTAACCCTTCTCTTACATATTGCTGGGTCAGTACGATGGGACATATATCTTCAAGCTCTTCTTTTACATCCAGTATATTGGAAATATATTGCGCATCTTCATCTGTGGTAATTCCTCCTACCCGGGTCGGCAGTGTTCCCACCGGTTTCATATATCCTACTTTGAGACCTTTTTCAACAAATAATTTCCCCACTCCCACACACATTGAACTTTTCCCTGAAAAGGGCTGATTTGAAATAAAAAATAAAGGAATCATTTTAACCTCCTATTCTTATTCTTACGTCTCCAGCTATTGAGCCTTCGCCCTGTTTTTTTACAAACAAGGGATTTATATCCATTTCCATAATTTCTGGAAAATCTATAACCAGCTGAGAAACTTTAAGTATGATATCAATTATGCTATCCACATCTGCAGGGTCTTCGCCCCTAACACCCTTAAGCAGCTTGTAAGATTTAATCTCTTCCACCATTTCCCGGGCAACCTCTCTGCTTATTGGAACAATTCTAAAAGAAACATCTTTAAGTGCCTCAACATATATCCCGCCAAGTCCGAACATGACCATTGGTCCGAATTGAGGGTCCTCGCTTATTCCGATAATGGTCTCTTTTTTTTCTTTAATAAATTTCTGAACCATAATTCCCCTGATATTGGCATCGGGCATATATTTTTTAACATTGATAAGAATCTGGTCGTAACTTTCTTCCAGTTCTTTTTCATTTTCTATTCCAATCTTAACGCCGCCAACATCGGTTTTATGCAAAATATTAGGTGAAACAATTTTCAGTACCAGCGGATATCCGATTCTTGCCGCTACCTCTTTTGCTTTTCCTATATCACAGGCCAGTTCTGCTTCAGGTATCCTTATATTATATGCTTTAAGTATTTCTCTTGCTTCTATTTCTCCCAGTTCCAGTCTGCCTTCGGCTTTGCACCGGTTAAATATTTCCTTAACCCTTCTATTGTCAACTTCGAACTGCTCAACAGGGAAATCTCTTCTGGATTTCCATTCCGTATAGTCCATCATTACTTTTAATGTTTTTATTGCTTCCTCGGGAATATCAAAATTGGGAATATTTTTTTTAGCTAAAAAATTTACCGCTTCTTTTACTTCTGAACCTCCCATAAAACTTGTTAGTATAGGAATACTGCGGCTGCTTTTTTCTATTACTCCGGTAATTGCCCTGGCTGTTTTCAAACATTGTGTCATTGCCTGTGGCGTTAGCAGTACTACCACTGCATCAACATTGCTGTCCCTCAGCACTTCCTCCAGTGCCTTGCTGTACCTGTCTGCCAGAGCATCTCCTAAAATATCTACAGGATTATAAAAATTTGCTGCCTGGGGCAAAAATTTCTTTAGGTTTTCTATAGTTTCTATTTTTAGGCTGGTCAGCTCTATATCTCTCTTTTCACATTCATCTGTGGCCATAATGCCGGGACCGCCTGCATTTGTTATTATTGCAACTTTTTTACCTTTAGGCAATGGCTGATAGGAAAAAGCTATAGAGTAGTTAAAGAGATCCCTTATTGTATCCGCCCTTATTATGCCTGTCTGTTTAAAGGCAGCTTCATAAGCTTTAGCCGAGCCGGCAAGCGTGCCTGTATGAGAAGACACCGCCCTGGCCCCTGCGTTTGTGTTTCCGGATTTGATAACTATTATAGGTTTCTTTTTAGAAACCCTGGAACATATTTTGATAAATTCTTTTCCGGATTTTACACCTTCAAGATATAAAGTAATTACTTCGGTATTTTTCTCATTTTCCCAGCCTTCAATAAAATCATTTTCTGAAATATCAGCTTTATTACCCAGAGAAACAAATTTCGAAAACCCTATTTTATTAGTCTTGGCCCAATCCAGGATAGCTGTTCCCAGCGCACCTGATTGAGATATAAAACTTATTTTCCCCCTGGGGGGCATATTGGGAGAAAAAGAAGCATTTATGGGACATCCCGTATTTATGATTCCAAGACAATTGGGACCCAGTATCCTTATTCCGTAATTCCTTGCTTTCTCAATTAACTGTCTCTCTATTCTGGCTCCTTCTACACCTGTTTCCTTAAATCCTGCTGAAATTATAATGAACCATTTTATATTTTTCTTTGAACATTGTTCCAGAGCCTCTAACACCATCGTGCGGGGGATAACTATTATAGCCAGCTCGATATCGTGCGGTACATCCAGTACCGATGGATAACATTTAATTCCAAATATTTCATCTGTTTTAGGGTTTACTGGAAATAATTTGCCTTTATATCCGGAATTTATTAGATTGGATAGAATCTCGTGGCCTACTTTTTTTTCTTGTCTGGAAGCCCCAATTACTGCTGTGGACTTCGGGCAAAAAAAATTCTGCAAATTCAAATTACAAACCTCCAATTCCATTTATGTGATTCATTTTTACTTGCGTGTTTCACTGGTTTCTTTTTTGCTCTTTTCTTTGCCTTTCTCTTTGCCTTTCTCCTTGCCTTTCTTCTCAAATATTATTATCTCGTGTTCAGAATAATATCCGCAATTCTGGCAAACCCTGTGGGATATTTTCTTGCTGTGACACCTGGGGCATTCTACTATGTTAAGTAATTTTAATCGGTCATGAGTTCTGCGTTTGTTTCTCCGGGATTTTGATGTTTTTCTTTTTGGAACCGCCAATACTCTATCCTCCTGTTTACAATATTGTTACAAACTTGTTATAAATAACAAATAAATCAATATAACATAAAATAATATTTATTCAATAAATATTATTTCTCACCTGTATCCAATGCGCCTCTAAATTGTTCCCTTCCTTTTTCGATTGCAGTCAGCAATTTATGCAGTACAGCTTCCATATTTGCCAGTTTCTCGTCTGCATAATCCTCGGCTTCAAGTCTGATGGTCCTTGCCCTGGCTTCTGCGGTGGTCATTATCTCCTCCGATTTCCTGGCAGCATCTTTTAATATCTCGGTTTCACTGACAAGAATTTCTGCCTTTTCCTTAGCTTCTTTAATTACCCTTTCAGAATATCTTTTGGCCTCTTCTATCATATTCTCTCTTTCTTTTACAATCCACCTTGACTGCTTGAACTCTTCCGGCAGCACACTCCTCAATTCATCCAGTAAATCGTATATCTCGCTTTCGCTTACCATTATATTGGATGAAAATGGAATCCTCCTGCTCTTTTCAAGAAATTCTTCAATTCTGTCTACGATTTCAATTACATTCATGCCGCTCTCCATATCCGTTTATTTTTAATTAAAAAACATTCTTATTAAAACTTTCAATGACATCTTTCTCTATTTCCTCCGGTACCAGGCCTTTTATGCAGCCATTAAACCTTGCCACTTCTTTTACCGCACTCGAACTCAGATAAGCAAATTTAGGATTGGTGACCATAAACATAGTCTCCACTTCCGGATTCAGCTTTTTATTTATCTGTGCCATCTGAAACTCATATTCAAAATCCGATATGGCCCTGAGTCCTTTTACTATAACTGCCGCTTTTTCTTTTTTAGCCAGATCCACCAGCAACCCTTCAAAAGTTATTACTTCTATATTGCCCAAATCACCCAGAGCTCTGCTTGTAAAATCCATTCTCTTTTCTATGGAATAAAATGGTTTTTTTCTGGTATCTCCGGATATGGCTACTATCACCTTATTAAAAATCTTTGAGCATCTGCTTATTATATCCTTATGTCCCTCGGTTAAAGGGTCGTATGTGCCCGGACACAATGCTGTCTTTTCCATAATATAATCCTATCTTTTAACTTTGACAAGGTGACAGATAAATTACTTTTTTATCTCCGAAATGCGATTGTTTGACTATATTAAAATTCTTTATTTCACCGCTTACATCTTTTTTAAAAAAGTATTCGTATATCAGCAAAGCATCTTTTTTGATGATATCTTTACCTGCCAGAGCATCAAATATCTTTTTCATTATATCACTTTCAATTTTGTATGGTGGGTCCAAAAAGACCAGGTCCCATTTCAAACCCTTATAAGATTTTAAGAATTTTAAAACATCACTTTTGATTATCTTATACTTTTTATCTGTATTTTCAAAATACCTGGTATTATACCTTATAAGATTAATTGATTGGAAACTATTATCCACAAAGTATACTAGATTGCAATTTCTGCTTGATGATTCCACTCCCAGTGAACCCGTTCCCGAAAATAGATCCAGAACATTTGACCCTGCTAATCTGCCGCTGATAACATTAAAAATACTCTCTTTAACGCTGTCCAGAGTAGGCCTGATTTTATAATCTGAAGGAGGCTTTAGCTTTCTGCCTTTAAACTCACCGGAAATAATTCTAATGATCCATCACCGTCCGGTAATTATTCTATTGAAAATATATAGGGATATAAAGGCTGTCCGCCTTTATGCATTTCCACATCCATTTTGCGGAAATATTTTTTTAGTTTTTGCCTGATAGCCTCGCTATCTTCGGGCCTGGCATCTTTACCGGTATAAAAGGTAATGACCTCTTCGGTCGCATCTGCAATATCTCTTACAAGATCGATAGTCGCATCTACGACATTATCCGAAATTACTCTAACCTTGCCGTTTGAAAGACCGATATATTCACCTTTCTTTATTTCACCTACCATGAGATTTGCATTCCTGACCGCTGCTGTCACTTCCCCGCTTTTTGCCTTACTGGCCGCTTCTTCCATATTATAAATATTTTCTTCCATCCCCGCATCGGGATTATAATTAAGTACTGCCGCTATCCCTGCCGGAACGGTCCTGGTACATACAACATAAACAGTTTTTTTCTTTACAATTTTTTTTGCCTGGTTCGAGGTAAGTATAATATTTTTATTATTGGGAAATATAATAGCTTCGTCAGCATCGGTGCTATTTATGGCTTTCACCAGGTCATAGGTTGACGGATTCATGCTCTGTCCGCCGCTCACAATGATATCCACACCTATGCTTTTGAATATCTCTTCCAGTTCCTTGCCGCTGGCCACAACTATCAGGGCTCTTTTTTTCTCCATTTCTTTTTCAGGAGATTTAGCTTCTCCTGTTACTTCTTCTCTCTGATCTTTCATATTATTAATCTGGATATCATGAATCGTACCTTCTTTTAGGGCTCTTCTCAGGACTTTATGCGGCTGATTGGTGTGCACATGTATTTTTACCAGACTTTCATCTCCTACGACCATTGCACTGTCGCCAAAGGTTTCGATTCTTTCCCTTAGTCTTTCCACATCTATCCCGCTGCCTTTCAGTATGAATTCGGTACAATAAGTATATTTAATTTCGTAACCGATTTTCACTTCCTTTAATCTATCCTCTTTAATCTGCGTGATACTGTCACGGGGTTTTTTATCTGTATTGCCGCTTTTTCCCTTATCATCGCCGATACCGGACGTTAAAGATTTATTTTTTGCTTTTCCGGTCTTCCTTTTCAGCTCACCGTTTAAATTATTAATCATGGTTAAAGCCTTTCTGGTTCCTATTAATATATCCAGAATACCCTGGGCGCCGGCATCCACCACATCAGCTTTCTTTAATACCGGCAGCAGCAAAGTGGACCTTTCAACGGATTTTTCAGTTTCTAAGATAATTTTATCCAGAAGCTCTATGACTTTTATTTTACCTGTATTATTTGTGAGGTTCTCTACAAAATTGCAGATATCCTTAATGGTTGTAAGCATAGTTCCTTCAGTCGGATCCTGTACGGAATCATATGCCAGATTTTTTGATGACCTTAATGCATCCTTGATTACATCCAGATCCAGGTCATTGCTTCTTATTAATATATCGAAAAAACCTTTAAGTATCTGGGATAGTATTACGCCGGAATTACCCCTGGCTCCCATCAATGCTCCAAACGATGCCTTTTCCAGTATGCTCTTTACGGAAAAACTTTTTAACTTTAAAAGTTCTTCTCTGATTGATTTCAAAGTCATCAGCATATTTGTACCGGTGTCCCCGTCGGGAACAGGGAAAACATTCAGATCATTAATTTTACTTTCATTTTCCTTAAAATCGCCTATTATTATATCTATAACTTTTTCCAGATCACCGCTATCTATTTCAATAAACATAATCGCTCTCTTTGCTTTTAAATTTAAAATTATATATATTTCATCAGATCATATTCAAATCCGGATAAGGTCATGCTTCTTATTCTATAATTTTATTTATTTTTATAACAACTAAGACTTTATTAATTAAAAATTGTTTCTTGCTTCAGCCTTTTACTTTGCTGTGACATACTTTTTTATTTATCTTGAAAATTAAACTATAAAATGCTAATATTCCTTCCTGGTTTATTTAAAACCAGTATTGCATGTATCTGTAATAGATGCAGCATAAATTTTTATAAAGGTGCACAGGAGAAAAAATGTCCAGAGTATGCGAAATTTGCGGGAAAAAAACAGCTTTTGGGAATAACGTGAGCCACTCGCATAAAAAAACCAGAAGAACCTTCAAGCCTAATATTCACAAAGCAAAGGTTGAATATAAAGGTAAGGTTAAGACCATAAATATCTGCGCCAGATGCCTAAAATCAGGTGAGATTAAAAAAGTAGTATAGACTCAAATAAACTTTCCCATGTTTGCACATCATATATATCAATGGCTCTTTTTGAATGCCATCTGACAGTTTTTTTATTACCTTCCTACCCTGATAACATGCAAGTAGATTTTATTGGTTCTTGTTTCCTTTTGGTTTTTGGGGCTTTGCCGTTTTAATGCACGGCTTAAGAACTTTTGTATTTGGGAAAGGCAGCCGCTGGGAAGAAAGGAAAATAAAAGAAGTGATGAAACAGATGGATAAAGATAAATAGGACTGACTAAGTTCCGGTATAAAGCATGATTATTCAAATCCTATATATTATAAGGAAACCATAAACGGTCCCCGCTGATTAAATTTCCGTTTCAAGATAGGAATCTTTTATTTTATACCCTATCTTCTTGTACGATCCCCGGCCAAACTGAGGATTCATAAACTCTTTATAAAACTGCAGACGAAACCTGCTTCGCTCCCAAAGTAATATGGCATAATCTCAAAGCATGCCTCTTCTCCCAAAGCGGCACTGTCTTTATTCGGGCTCAAGGATGGTATTTTTAAAATCGATATCAATTCATCGGTCATATTCGGATTTTTTGCCGCATACTCCTTTCTGTATTCCTTCAAAAATTTACTTATTACCTGCTGGTTTTCCAGGGGTGATATGGTACAGGTATAAAAAACAAGCTTTCCGCCTGGCTTTAGGTATCTGCCGCAATTTACCATCATCCTGTAAGAAAGACCGGAAAGGCGTATTACATCATCCATGGTCTTATTATATTTTACATCCGGATTCTTGGAAATGGTCCCAAAAGCGCTGCAGGGTGCATCTATTATTATCTTATCAAAGTATCCGGTATAATCACCGGATATTTTTTTATTTTTAAAATTCTTATTCTTGACTGCATAACTGTTTTTCTCAAGAAAATTTTTTTCGGCTGCGTCCGCCTGCATGACCCATACATTATCTGCATTTAACCTTTCAAGATTGTCCTTCATTAACTTAAGTCTTTTTCCGCTTATGTCAACTGACAGTACTTCTCCTTTGACTCCTACCATTTCGGAGATAAAGACAGTCTTTCCGCCCGGAGCCGCACATATATCCAGTACCTTTTCTCCTTTGCCGGGATCAAGGTAGTACTTTACGGCTATTTGCGAGGATAGATCCTGGACCGAAACCAGACCTTTTTTATATGCACCGGTTTTGTTTATATCTTTAGCACTGGAAACTTCTATCGCATCTGCCCGTATGTCTTCCAATAAAATATTTTTACACGGCAGTACCGTATCCAATTCCTGTGACAGTTTATTTTTTGTAGTCTTGCCCTTATTAAACCGCAGGTAAACATGCGGATTTTCATTTAGCGATTTACAGAGCAGAACGGTCCTTTCTTTTCCATACCAGTCAAACCAGTACTTTACCAGCCATCTGGGATAAGAATAGTTTATACTAATTCCATCGATTTCATCTTCTATTAACTCTCCTGCCTTTTTTCTTATAAATAGATCCATATCCTCTACCGAGCATACCCTGCGCAGTATTGCATTTACAAACCCTGTCGAAGATAAAGTTGCATTGCTTTTGGTCAGTTCAACACTCTGGTCAACAGCTGAATAAGCAGGGACCTTATCCATATATATGCACTGGAAGATCCCCATACGCAGGATATTAAGCACTTTGAAATCTATATCTTTTATATCTTTATCCGAAAATAAAGAAATTATAAAATCGAGTCTTATATAATATCTTACCGTACCCTTTACTACGTTGAATATAAAGCGCCTGTTGAGTCCGGATAAATTATAATGACTGAAGCAGCGGTTTATTATATCTTTTAAAGATTTTCTTTCTTTAAAATAGCTGTTTAATATAAGAAGAGCAATTTTACGGGGACTGTCGCTGCCATTTTTCATTCAAGACTTTCACCAGCTTTTAACCTGTATCCATTAATAAAATCAGCTGCAGGCATTGCCTTTTTGCCCTGGGGCTGCAGCAGTTCAATTTTTACTATTTCATTTCCGCCGCACTTGACCAAAATACCTTTTTCTCTGTCTGCTTCTATTATGGAACCATTTTTATCGCCTCCGGCAGTCTCAGGTTTATAAGGATAGGTGTCCTTATCTATAACACCGGCTTTAAGAATTTTAATTCTCAAATTCCTCCACAGGCAGTAAGCTCCCGGTTTCATGCTGAGAGCCCTGATTTTATTAATTATTTCCGGAGCACCCGTGTTCCAGTTTATTTTCAGATCCTCTTTGGTTATTTTATGGCTGTATACTATATTATCACTATCCTGGGGGTAGGGCTTCAGGTTTTTGCTTTCCGCCAGATCAAGTACCGATATAATAAGGGGAACTCCGAATTTTATGGATTTCTGCTCAAGACTGTCCCTGTTGTCATCCTTTTCCACCCTAAATTTTACCTGGGCATATATTCCCCCGGCATCTACCTCGCCTGCGACCTCGATGATGCTGACGCCGCCAACATCATCACCGTTTAAAAGCGTGCTTATAATAGGCGTTGGACCCCTGTATCTGGGCAAAAGCGAAGGGTGCATATTAAACCACTTTGCAGCGGTTAGTTTAAATATTTCTTCAGGAAATATCCTGCCGAAAGAAACCACTACTACGGCATCAAATTTCAATTTTTTAAATTCTTTAAAAAAAATATCATCAAGCTTTTCAATCTGGGTCAAATCTATTCCCAGCCCGGCGGCCGCTTCCTTCACTACATTGGGGACAATCTTTTTTCCCCTTCCGGCAGGTTTGTCTGCAATAGTTACAACCAGAGATATCTTATGCCTGGAGTTGTATATTCCTTCCAAAAAAGGAACCGAGATTTCAGAAGACCCGAAGAATAATATATTCAATCAACTTCTCCTATTGCTCTATATTTAATTTTAAATCACTGATCCTGGACAGCAGCTCACTCTTTGATTTTTTATCAAGGTGGTCCATATATAATATCCCGTTCAAATGATCCACTTCGTGCTGAAATATTCTTGCCAGCAAACCTTCTGCTGTAAGCGTTATCTTATTGCCCTTTAAATCCATTGCCTTTACCTTGATTTTGTTAAATCTTTTAACCTGAAAACCTTTTATTGAATATATGCTGAGGCAGCCTTCGTCACCTTCCATTTTTTTATCATCTAAAACTTTAATCACAGGATTTATGAATGCCTGTATCTTCGCGCCAATATTAACAATAATCACTCTCCTGGTTACTCCTATCTGCGGAGCGGCCAGACCCACTCCACCCATCTCATTCATGGTATCGGTCATATCCTTTACCAGCTTCCTGAGCTTACTGTCTATTTTTTCTACTTCTTTGCTTCTTTCCCTTAAACCCGGGTCCCCGGTTTTCCTAATTTCTTTAACCGCCATTTTAAATCCCCCGTTATCTTATAAGATCCATACCGGATCAACATCCACAATTATTTTATTCTCACCGAACTTTTTAAATCTTTTTAATATAACAGCCAGCTTTTTACCCAGATCTTCTATATCCCCTGATTTTATCATTATATGCCACCTGTAAAATAAATTCACTTTATGAAAAGGTGCAGGAGCCGGGCCAAGAATACTATTACCTATTTTAATCACTCTGCTTATTTCCGCAAATAATTGTTCGATATTTTTCTTTACCTTTTCTTCTTTTTTGCCTGATACTATTATATTCACCAGATTGGAAAAAGGAGGATAGGAGAGTTCTTTCCTGTTTGCCAGTTCCTGCCGGTAAAATGACTCATAATCCATTTCCAATATATTTTTCATAACACTGCTGTCGGGATTATAGGTTTGTATTATCACCCTTCCCTTTTTTTTCTCCCTCCCTGCCCTTCCTGAAACCTGTGTAATCAGCTGATAGACTCTTTCATTCATATGATAATCAGGGAGTGCCAGCATACTGTCACAATTAATAACTCCTACCAAAGTGACATCCCCGATATCCAGGCCCTTTGCAACCATCTGTGTCCCGATTAAAATTGATTTTCCGGGAGAAATGAATTTTTTAAGTATTTCCTGATGGGACTTTCTTTTTGATGTTACATCTGAATCCATTCTCAGTATGGGTATGCCTTTAAATCTGTCCTGCAGTTTGGACTGGACCCTCTGTATCCCCGTACCGTATAAAAAGATGCTGTCCGCACCGCAAACCGGGCACTTGCCCGTATAATTTTGTTCTCTTCCGCAGTGATGGCAAACCAGTCTCCTGCGGTCGCTGTGATAGTTAAAAGAAAGGTCACAGGCACTGCATTTAGGTACGCTGCCGCATTTGCTGCATATGACAAAATTACTGTATCCCCTTCTGTTTAAAAATATAATTACCTTATTATCTTTTTCCAGCTCTTCTCTTATTGCAGTAAATAATTTACCGGTAATAACCGTGTCCTCTTTTAGGCGGTTGATGCGCCTTAGATCAACTGCCTCCATCTCCAGAAAACTTGTGCTTCTGGCCTTGATCGGAACATTCAGCAGGGTAAAATCTTTTTCTTTTTCCGCTCTGTACCTTGTGACAACCGATGGTGTGGCACTGCCCATAACCACTGGAATATCCAGTATTTCTCCAAGTTTGATTGCTACATCCTGGGTATTATATCTGACCAGGGTTCCTTCTTTATAGGAAGGGTCGTGCTCCTCATCCAGTATAATTATACCAAGACTGCTGACAGGCGCGAAAATCGCGGACCTTGTTCCGATTATTATGTCAAATTTGTTTTCCCATATATCCAGCCATCTTTCATAGCGTTCCGCTTCACTCATATTGGAATGATAGACGCAAACCCTGGGTCCGAATTCGCGTTCAAATCTTGAATAAAGCTGAGGGGTCAAAGAAATCTCAGGAGTCAGGATAATCGCTTTCTTTTTTTTCTCCAGGATTTTTTTGCATGCGGCCATATAGATCTCTGTTTTGCCGCTGCCGGCCACGCCCTGGATTAAAAATTTGTGATAAGCTTCCTTTTGTATGTAATTGTCTATGGCACCGACGGCATTTTTCTGATAGGAATTCAGGATTATATTTTTTTTAAGGCTCCCTCCACCCTGGTATTCGTATCTAAAATCCCTATTCTGCCTTTTTTTTACAACGGACACGATCCCTCTGCCGGCAAGACCGGCCAGACTGGAGTAGCCTGAACCCGTATCCCTTATCAGCTTTTCTTTTGGAACCTCACCGGACAACATCAGATAATCAATTATTTTTTTTCGGGAAGAATTTATTTTCCAGTTTATATCATCCTTTGCAAGATTATATTTATCCCTGTTTAAACTCACATAATCCTTAAATTTAAGCCCGATTCTGCGGTGAATAATTGCTTTCTTGTATTTTCCTCCCGGGGGCAGAAAAAATTTGATGACGCTTCCCAGCGGTTGGACATAGTATTTACTGATCCATCTTATAAGTTCCAGCTTTTTAAAGTTAAAAACAGGCCTGCTGCCTATTACCTTTATGATATCCTTTAATTGATTATTACCGATTTCAGATTTGTTTTTGACTCCTACGATGAAGCCGACTTCAATCCTGTTTTGAAAAGGAACCAGAACAATTTTTCCGGTATCAATATCAGAACATAAACCGGGGGGTATTCTGTAGTCAAAAGCATGGTCGATATCGAAGGCTTTTATATCTATATAAATCTCTGCATATTTGTTTTTTATGCCCATTTAAAACATGAAGATTATTTAAGGCCCAGCATTTTCTTGATATCATCTACTTTATCCAGTTTTTCCCATGTAAAATCCCTGTCATGCCTCCCAAAATGTCCGTAAGCAGCGGTTTTTCTGTAAATTGGCCTCAGCAGATTCAAATTTTTTATAATAGCTGCCGGTCTTAAATCAAATACTTCCCTTACCGTTTTCTCGATTTTTTTAACATCTACTTTTTCGGTCCCGAATGTCTCCACCATGACCGATATGGGATGTGAAACACCTATGGCATAAGCTATCTCTATTTCCAGCTTATCGGCAGCTCCGCTGGCCACCAGGTTTTTTGCGGCATGCCTCGCAGCGTAAGCCGCAGATCTGTCAACCTTGGAAGGATCTTTTCCGGAGAAACAGCCTCCTCCGTGCCTTGCTGTCCCGCCATAGGTATCTACAATGATTTTCCTTCCTGTAAGCCCGGTGTCACCCATAGGCCCCCCGATGGTAAACTCACCTGTCGGATTTACAAACAATTTCATATCCTTGCTTAAATACTGCTCGGGTATAATCGGTTTTATAACAAACTCCCTGATATCCGGTTTTATTTGCGTATCTATATCGATGCGGGGAGCGTGCTGGGTAGCTATTACAATAGTCTCTACTGAAACGGGCTTGCCGTCCACGTATCTTACGGTCACCTGTGATTTACCATCGGGACGCAGATATGGCAGGATCCCGGCCTTTCTGACCTCTGATAAACGGTGGGCCAGCTTGTGGGCCAGCTGGATAGGAAGGGGCATCAATTCCTCGGTTTCATTGCAGGCATAGCCGAACATCATCCCCTGATCCCCGGCACCCTGGGAATCAAATTCATTTTCATAGCCGTTTCCAACCCTTGCCTCATAAGCATTCCTAACTCCCTGTGCAATATTAGGCGACTGTTTTCCTATAGAAGAAATAATACCGCAGGTCTCACAGTCGAATCCGTATTTTGCCCTGGTATAGCCGATACTTTTTATAACCTCTCTTACAACATCCGGTATTTCCACATAGGTTGAAGTGGTAACCTCGCCTGCTACCACTACGATACCGGTTTTAAGCAGCGTTTCTATAGCAGTTCTGCATCCCGGATCTTCAGCTATTATAGCGTCGAGAATAGCATCCGAAATTTGATCCGCCATCTTGTCGGGATGACCCTCGGTAACCGATTCTGAAGTAAAC
Organism: uncultured Actinomycetota bacterium; assembly: GCA_964494385.1. Lineage (GTDB taxonomy): Bacteria > Actinomycetota > Humimicrobiia > Humimicrobiales > Humimicrobiaceae > CAZBSE01. The sequence continues at coordinate 61,297 of CAZBSE010000004.1, forward strand.
AAGAAATCTCTTTTCTTTGACATTATTCCTCCTATATAAATACTATAAGCTAATTTTGATCTTTTATAATTTCATCCCAGATTCCTCTTGCAATGATTCTTTTCATGCTTCTGGCCAATTTCTTTACGGAGCCGTCTTTTTTTATTATATCAACCTGATTATAATCGCTTTCCATCCCTATATCATCCCTGGAGATGTCATTGGCCACTATCATATCAATATTTCTACTTTTGAGTTTCTCTAAAACATCTTTAATCTTATAATTGCTTTCAGCAGCGAAACCCGCTATATACTGCTTGCCTTTTCTTTCCCTGACCAAAAGTTCCAGTATGTTCTGGTTTTCCTTAAACTTTATTTTTGATAATATATCATTTTTTTTCTTTAACTTAAAATTATATTTCCTGCAGGGCACGATATCGCTTACTGCTGCCGCCATAATGGTAATATCACTGTCTTTAAAATACTTCAGCAGAGCTTTCTTCATCTCACTGCTGTCCCCGACATATTTAACATCTGCTCCATAGGGCCTTGTCAAATTCCCGGCTGTACTTATAAGAATTACTCTTTTTGCTCCCCTGAAGCAGGCCTCTTCAGCCAGAGCATGGCCCATTTTACCGCTGGACCTGTTGGATATATATCTTACGGTGTCAATAAACTCCCTGGTACCGCCTGCTGTTATTATGACTTTCTTTCCGCTAAGATCGGAACTATAGGTTAGAAGCTCCGCCAATCTTTCGATTATGACATCCTCGTCTTCCAGCCTCCCTGTTCCTTTTTCCCCGCAGGCAAGACTGCCGGTTCCGGGTCCTATAAAAAAATATTTTCCTGCTTCTTTTAGCCTGGTAATGTTTTTCTGAATTATTGGGTCAAGATACATACTTTCGTTCATAGCCGGTGCAATCAAAACCGGACAGGCGGCCGAAACTGCTGATGTGGTCAGGAAATTATCACAGACGCCGTAAGATAATTTGGAAATTACATCGGCTGATGCAGGCGCAATTAAAAAAACATCCGCGCTGTGAGAAAGTGAGATATGGTAAATCTCATCTTCATTTACGAATTGTTCCACTATGGTTTTATTTCCGCATATGGAACTGAAAGTAACGGGACCCACAAAGTTTAAAGCATTGGGAGTCATTACAGGAACTACACTGGCACCCATACCGACCAGCTTGCTGCAGATTGCAGCTGCTTTATATGCCGCAATGGATGCCGTGATTCCCAGAACTATCTTTTTTTTTATAAATATGGATTTATACAAAGCCAAATCTGAACCTATTTGGTTTCCTTCTCTTTTTTATTAAAAACTACTTTTTTTTCTTTTATTTCGTTAAAGGCAATTTCCAGCGGATCATGTGATTCCACATCAACCAGCGGCTTCACCACATCTATTCTTTCCATGTTTTTTTGTGCCGAAAAATAATCTCCAAGCTCCCTTGCTCTCTTCGCTGCAGCCACACATAATTTATACTTGCTTTCTATGCTTTTTCTGTACTCATCAATATATTCTATTTTCATCTACTTGGTTACCTTCCTTTTTTTAGATTCAGAACCTTTTTTAAATTTAGTAAAGCATCATTATAATTATTATTTACTATTATGCAATCATAGTATTTCTTGTATTTGAGTTCCTCTTTTGCAATTTCCAGTCTTTCTTTAATTTTTTCCGTGCTGTCGACACCTCTTTTTCTGATCCTTTCCTTCAGTTCCTTAAATGAAGAAGTGGTAATAAAAATCAAATATGCATCTTTTATTTTTTCTGCCACCTTCATGGCACCACTGACTTCAATCACCAGGATTATGTTCTTACCCTCTTTCAGGCTGTCAATTACGAATTTTTTAGGGGTTCCATAGAGATTACCGGCATAAGGTGCCCATTCAAGCAGCATATCGTTTTCTATAAGTTCCCTGAATTTTTCATCACTTACAAAATGGTATTGACTGCCGCTGATATCGCCTTTTCTCCTGGGCCTGGTAGTGACTGAGACGGATCTTATAAAATCGCCGGATTTATTTAATATATCATTGACAAGGCTGCTTTTCCCCGAACCCGAGGGTCCGGATACAATAAATAATTTTCCTTTAACTGCCATAGAACATTTAAAAACCGGCAGCCTAAGTTATATTAAAAAACTTATAAAAACTGCCTTTTTGCTTGCTGCCCAATCCGCCAACTTTCTTATTGGGACTTATCTTTAAATCTTTTAAAATTTTTAAAGCATTGACTTTCCCGTTTCCGGGTAATGCGCTTACCAGATTTATGACCTTCATATTTATTACATATTCCCTAAAGGGCTCTTCTCCTTTAAAAAGCGACTTTATGTCAAGTTTTCCCTTTTTTAGCAGATTTTTAATCTCGGCCCTCTTTTTCCTCACCTGCCTGGCTTTGTCCAGACCCTTCTTTCTGTCGCTGTCGCTTAAATTATTTAAAGACATAGAGCTCCTCGTTGGTTAAAAAATTAAATACATTATAGTATACAAATATATATACTTAATATCAACCTTTTTTACTGATTGTCAACAGTTATTTTCCTGGAACCGGGATATATAAGGGGAATGTTGTCCCTGCAAAGCATACACTGGGAAGGCCTGTTTATTTTAATATCAAGTTTTATAAGATAATAATATGGACAGCCGAGCCTTAAGTCTTCCGACCGGTCAACTATACTTATTACGGCTTTTACATCCGCCCCTCTTTCTTTGCATATTTCTATTACTTCTTTTACCGAACCGCCCGTGGTAATAACATCTTCCGCCACTATAATCTTTTGGCCCGGTTTTATTTCAAACCCGCGTCTTAGCTCCATCTTCCCTGCTTTTCTCTCGGTAAAAATCATCCCGCAGCCCAGCTCGTAAGCCAGCATATAACCCCACAGGATCCCTCCCACGGCCGGTGATATTATGGTGTCAATTTTTTTTATTTCAACCTTTTTACCCATAAGCTCCAGTGCGCCGCTTGCAAGTCTTGATGTGATGTCAGGATGCTGGAGCAGCCTGGCGCACTGCAGATAATATTTGCTGTGGTTTCCGGAACTCAGCAGGAAGTGCCCTTCCATTACGGAACCGGTATCCTTGAGTATTTTATATACATCCATCGTTTTAATTTGATTTACTATTTTAATCATGGCTTAAGTGCCCTTTCCATATTCTCCATATACAGATCAATAGTCTTTCCAATATCCTTTCCGGCAGTTATGGACCTTCCCGCAATTATAAAATCCGCTCCTGCCGATATTGCCTCAGAAGGGGTGCTTATTCTTTTCTGATCCCCGGCTGCGTCTCCGGCAAGCCTTATACCCGGAGTTGCGATATAAAAATCACTGCCGGCCGCCTTCCTTATCCTTTCCACCTCACGGGGTGAGCATACTATGCCGTCAAGCCCCGCCTCCCTGGAAACATTTATCAGGTTCAGGACCGAATCCATAAAGTTCCCTTTGAACCCCAGGACCTTAAGATCCTCATCATCCAGGCTTGTGAGAACGGTGACACCGAAAAGAAGGGGCCTTATTTTATTTTTCGACTGCCCATCCAGCACTTTCAGGGCTCCCTGCAGCATTGCCTTCCCTCCAAGAGTATGTATGGTCACTATATCCACATCCAGCTTGCCTATGGCTCTTATTGCTCCGGCCACCGTATTGGGAATATCAAAAAGCTTTGCATCCAGCATCACCTTATAACCAAAGCTCCTTACCGTATTTATCACTTCCGGGCCCACACTGTATATAAGCTCCAGGCCTATTTTTAAAGTTGAAACCCTGCCTGAAATTTTGCTGCATAAGCTTATGACATCCCTCCTGCTGCTGGTATCCAGGCATATAATCAGCCTGTCCCTTAAAGATAACTTTCTCTTTATCAAGTCCTGAGCCTTCCTATTACTTCACTTATGTTTTTAATCTTTTTCTCCTCCACATAACCATTAAGTCCTTCTATAATCTTTTTACCTATATCGTACTGTACAAAGTTAGCCGTACCGATTCCTACCGCACTGGCGCCAACCAGCATAAACTCCACGGCATCCTGCCAGCTGAAAATACCTCCCATCCCGATAAGGGGTAGAATTTTTTCCCTGGCCAGCGTATAAACCTTTGCCAGCGCAATGGGCTTTACCGCCGGTCCTGACAGCCCGCCTAAAATATTGCCCAGTGCGGGTTTGAAGGTTTCTATATCCACTGCCATGCCCACTACGGTATTAATCAGCGATATGGCTTCAGCACCTCCTCTTTTTGCCGCATCAGCTGCCTGTATAAGATTGTGGTGGTTGGGACTCAGTTTGGCTATAACCGGAATATTTATGGTACTGCATGCAGAGTTTACTATTCTTTCAACCTCATCGGGCATGGAACAGAAAGCCATTCCTCCCTTCTTGACGTTGGGGCAGGAAAGATTTAGTTCCACAGCCGTGATTCTATCCCTGATATCAACAGTTCTGGTCAGTATGGCCTTGAACTCTTCCGCATCTTCCCCGAATACACTTAAAATAAGCCTTGCTTTTAATTCCTCGGCCCGGGGCAGATGATCACTGATAAATTTTTCTATTCCGTCATTCTGCAGACCGATTGAATTAAGCAGCCCGCAGGGAGTCTCGCATATCCTGGGCGCCGGATTTCCGCATCTTGATTTAAGTGAATAGCTTTTGGTAACCACTGCACCCAGCAAGGATACATCAAAAAACCGGTTGTGTTCCGTTCCGAAGCCAAAAGTGCCTGAACAGGCAATAACCGGATTATCCAGCCTTATCCTCCCCAGTCTTACCGATAGTGAGGAGCTGCTTTCCCTGTTATTTATCTCCTGTGGAAATAAACTATTCTGCTCAGTCAAATATTACCTCCTTAAGATCGAAAGCAGGACCGTCCTGGCATATTTTCATATAGGAAAATCCTTTTTTCCCTTTTCTTATCTTAACGGCACACCCTGCACAGACCCCGATCCCGCATGCCATTTTTTCCTCCAGAAGCACTGTCACTTTATTGTTTCTATTGCTGTAAATATCCTGCAGCGCTTTAAGCATGTTCACGGGCCCGCAGCAGTAAATATCATAACCTTCGAATGCCGCTGCATTGTCCCTTATATAATCCGTAACCAATCCCTTCTCGCCGCAGGAGCCGTCTTCTGTAGATATGCTGTAATTTATCTTTAGCTCGATTAGATCCTTTTCCCACTTCAGGAAACTGTTATCCCTGAACCCCACCGCAAAAAACACATTCTTTTTCCTGCAGGCTGCAAGCCTGGCTATAAGGTTCAGGGGAGCTATGCCGATACCTCCTCCTATAAGCAGAAGGTCGTCTCCGTTCAGTTTTATTTCTTTTCCCAGAGGTCCCGCAAAATCAAGCATATCCCCTCTCTCCAGCCGGGACATGAAAACGGTACCGATACCCTTTAATTTATATAATATGGAAAAGACATTAAATTTTTCCTCTATATCAAAAATACTGAAAGGACGCCTGAGCAAAGGATCCATAACTCCTTCAGGCGCACATTTTACATTAATAAAATTGCCGGCCCCGGCATTCCTGCATATGTAAGGCGAAAAGATCTCCATCTTATAGAGATTGTCGCTGTATCTGTCATTTGAGAGTATTTCGCCTTTTAATAATTTCATCAGTACTCCTGTATAGGTTTTACCTTGACTTTTGAGTTATATTTCATCTCCTGTATTCCCTGGACCAGAGCCGAAGCGCCTGATATGGTAGTAATCGATGGCACGTTCCTGAGAACCGCTGCGGTCCTTAAATAGTACCCGTCGCTCCTGGCAATCTTTCCCTCGGGAGTATTTATGATCAGGTCAATTTCCCCGTTTTTTATCATATCCAGGACATTGGGTCTTCCTTCCCTTATTTTCATTACCTTATGGCACTTTATTCCCTTTTCTTCCAGTGCGTCTCCCGTTCCCCTGGTGGAAATTATATTAAAGCCCAGTTTTGATAATTTTCCGGCTATATCAATTATAACTTCCTTATCCCTGTCATGGACACTTATGAAAACCGAGCCCGAAGTTGGAAACACCTGATTGATCGAGATCTGTGTCTTGGCAAAAGCAATCCCGAAACTGCTGTCTATACCCATTACTTCACCCGTGGATTTCATCTCCGGTCCCAGTATGGTATCCGCACCGGGGAACCTGTTAAAGGGCATTACTGCTTCTTTGATGCTGTAATAATCAAGCGATGTGGGATCAACTCTTTTAAAATCGATACTTTTAAGCTTCCTGCCGGTCATTACCAGAGCAGCGATCTTTGCCATAGGAACCTTTATGGATTTACTGACAAAAGGAATGGTCCTTGAAGCCCTGGGATTGGCTTCCAGAACATAAACGATGGAATCCTTTACTGCATACTGAACGTTCATAAGTCCTACCACCCCAAGTTCCTTTGCCATTTTATAAGTGTAATCCCTGATTGTCTTTATTATTTTTTTATCCAGAGTGAAAGGCGGTATGACGCAGGCGCTGTCGCCCGAATGTATTCCCGCTTCCTCTATATGCTCCATGATCCCGCCGATAAACAGTTCGTCGCCGTCATAGACGGCGTCAACATCTACTTCCACCGCGCTCTCCAGAAATTTATCAATAAGTATGGGCCTGTCATTTGACACCATTGCCGCATTTTTAACATAACTTATAAGGCTTTCTTCGGTATAGACTATGCTCATGGCTCTTCCTCCCAGTACATAAGAGGGCCTTACCAGGACCGGATAACCGATCCTTACGGCTATCTCTTTTGCTTTTTTAACATCCATAGCGGTTCCGTTTTCTGCCTGCGGGATGTTTAGCTTCTTGAGCATGGAACCGAATCTTTTACGGTCCTCGGCCAGGTCGATACTGTCAGGCGATGTACCCAGGATATTCACTCCCGCTTTCTGCAGTTCCAGTGACAGCTTAAGCGGAGTCTGTCCGCCGAATTGCACTATTACTCCATGGGGTTTTTCGGCCTCCACAATATTCATAACATCTTCAAAAGTCAGCGGTTCAAAATACAGCCTATCCGATGTATCGTAATCGGTGCTCACTGTCTCGGGATTGCAATTTACCATTATGGTCTCATAACCCGCGTCATGCAGGGCAAAAGAGGCATGTACGCAGCAGTAATCAAATTCTATTCCCTGTCCTATACGGTTGGGCCCGCTGCCAAGTATTATAATTTTTTCTTTTACGGCAGGCATGATCTCATCTTCGCTTTCATAAGTGGAGTAATAATAGGGGGTATAGGCCTCAAACTCAGCGGCACAGGTATCTACCGTTTTAAAAGTGGCAATAACGCCCAGTTTTTTTCTTAAGTTCCTTATTTTACTCTCACTGCAGCCGCATAGGTAACCAAGCTGCATGTCCGAATAACCATATCTTTTGGCCTTGCAGAGAAGCTTTTGGGTCATATTTTTAACATCGAGATCCTTAAATGTTTTTTCAAATTCCACCAGCTGTTTTATGTTGTTTAAAAACCAGGGGTCTATTTTAGTGTAGCTGTATATGTCCTCGACACTTCTGCCCAGCTCAAAGGCAAATTTTATATAAAATACCCTGTCCTGATTTGGTATGGAAAGCTTCTTTTCAAGCAGTTCCTCGATTATGCCGTCCTTTCCGTCCGCCCCCAGCCCGTAGCGGTCTATTTCCAGGGACCGTATCGATTTTTGAAGAGCTTCCTTAAAGGTCCTTCCGATGGCCATGGCTTCACCTACCGATTTCATCCTGGTAGTCAGGCTTATATCTGTTCCGGGGAATTTTTCAAATGCCCATCTCGGAAACTTTACCACCACATAATCTATGGAGGGTTCGAAACAGGCAGGAGTCTTTTTGGTGATGTCATTGGGTATCTCGTCAAGAGTGTAGCCCACTGCCAGCTTGGTGGCAATTTTTGCAATTGGAAATCCCGTAGCCTTGGAAGCCAGGGCACTGCTTCTGGAAACCCTTGGATTCATCTCGATTACTGCCATCTTTCCATTTACCGGATTTATGGCAAACTGTATATTGGACCCCCCGGTCTCCACCCCTATTTCCCTTATAATTGCCAGTGCGGCATTCCTCATATCCTGATATTCACGGTCGCTTAATGTCTGGGCAGGAGCCACGGTAATACTGTCCCCGGTATGAACTCCCATGGGGTCAAAGTTTTCAATGGAACATACGATTACCACATTGTCATTCTTGTCCCTCATAACTTCAAGCTCGTATTCCTTCCACCCCGCCACCGACTTTTCAACCAGCACTTCCGATATGGGGGAAAGATCCAGCCCCCTGGTCACAGTGTCGGTAAATTCGTCCTTGTTAAAGGCTACACCGCCTCCCAGGCCCCCCAGGGTAAAGCTTGGCCTTACCACCAGAGGAAATCTTAACCTTCGGCTTATCTCCAGAGCCTCTTTTAAGCTGCGGGCATAACCGCTTGGAGGCACATACAACCCTATATTTGCCATGGCTTTTTTAAATTTCTCCCTGTCTTCCGCCTTATTTATTGCCTCCACGTTTGCGCCTATAAGCTCTACGCCGTATTTTGACAGGATCTTTTCTTTTCCCAGCATGACCGCAATGTTCAGTCCCGTCTGTCCTCCCAGGGTGGGCAGTATGGCATCCGGCCTTTCCCTGTCTATAATTTTTGTAACAAATTCAACATTTAAGGGTTCGATATAGGTCTTGTCCGCAAATTCGGGGTCGGTCATAATAGTGGCTGGATTGCTGTTTACCAGAACCACTTTATATCCTTCTTCTTTAAGGACCTTGCAGCCCTGGGTCCCGGAGTAATCAAACTCACAGGCCTGCCCTATTATTATGGGGCCCGAGCCTATAATCATCACCTTTTTTATATCTTTCCTTTTGGGCACGCTATTATGCTTCCGCTAACTTAAAATTATCAATATAGTTTTTAAATTTTTTAAATATATATCTGGAATCATGGGGGCCCGGACCTGCTTCGGGGTGGTGCTGAACCGAAAGCGAGCCTATTTTGGGATATTCTATTCCCTCTATTGTCCCGTCATTTAAATTCAGGTGCGTTACTTTATATCCCGTAACCTTAACGGATTTAAGCGAATCAATATCCACTGAAAATCCGTGATTCTGCGTGGTCACTTCGACTTCACCTGTCTCTAAATTTTTTACCGGATGATTCGCCCCGTGATGGCCGAATTTTAACTTATAGGTTTTTGCACCCAGGGCCAGTGCCAGCAGCTGATGTCCCAGACAGATTCCAAATAAGGGCTTCTTTCCTATCAGCCTTTTTATGTTGGAAATGGCATAGTCTACTGCAGCAGGATCCCCCGGGCCGTTGGACAGAAGGATCCCGTCCGGATTTCCGGCCAGGACCTCGTCTGCGTCCGCAGCCGCAGGTACTACCCTTATCTTAAAGCCCGCATCAGACAGGCATCTTAGGATATTAAGCTTTACTCCGTAGTCATAAACTGCAACGGTACAGCTGCAGCCGCTTCTTCCCGGGTTAAAGGTATAGGGCTCCCTGCAGGTAACAAGATCCACAAGGTTTTTTCCCTCCATATCAGGGTAGCTTTTTAATTTTCCGGCCAGAATTTTTTTATTAAAAGTTTTAGTAGATATTATACCTTTCATGGCGCCTTTAACCCTTATATGCTTGGTAAGCTGCCTGGTATCAATTTCCGAAATTCCCATGATATTGTACTTTTTTAAGTACTGCTCCAGGCTGGACTCGGCTCTCCAGCTGCTGTAATATTCAAGATGTTCCCTTACAATAAATCCCTTTACCTGGACCTTTTCCGACTCTATGTCCTTACTGTTTATCCCATAGTTGCCTATCTGGGGATAGGTCATGGTAACAATCTGCTCGCAGTAAGAGGGGTCGGTCAGAATTTCCTGATAGCCGGTCATGGAAGTGTTAAAAACAACTTCCCCCATTATCTCGCCCCCGCAGCCGAAACTTTTGCCTTCAAACACTTTACCGTCTTCAAGTACCAATATCGCTTCCAACTCAATCACTCCTGTAAATTAATTTGCCCTTGCTTATGGTGCAGACCACCTTTCCCTTCAGCTTCTGACCTATAAAGGCGCTGTTTTTACTTTTTGATATGAAATCTTCCCTCTTTACTGTCTTTTCCGTACCGGTGTCTATAACCGCAATATCGGCCAGCCTACCCACCTCTATCTTTCCGGCGTCTATGCCCAGTATCTTTGCAGGTGAGGCTGTTATCAGCTTTATAAGTCCGGGAAGGCTCATTTTTCCCTCTCCGCATAATTTGCTAAAAGATGCGCTGAACAGTGTCTCCAGGCCGATGGTTCCGAATTCTGCCAGTCTGAAGGTGGTATTTTTTTCGGTATCAAGATGGGGGGCATGGTCGCTTGCCACCGCATCAATTACCCCCTCCTTTATGCCGCCTACCAGAGCCTGCCTGTCCTCCTCGCTCCTTATGGGAGGCTTGACCTTGAGGCTGGTGTTAAAGGAAGTAAGAAAGCTGTCATTGAAAAACAAATGGTGCGGGGTCACATCACAGGTTATATTGATCCCGTCCTTTTTGGCTTTCCTTATCATCTCCACCCCGCTTTTTGTGCTGAGGTGGGTTATATGTATTTTTGCCCCGCTTCTTGCGGCAAGGATTATGTCCCTGGCTATCATAAGGTCATCTGCCAGAGGCGATATCCCTTCCAGCCCCAGCATCGAAGAATAACGTCCCTCATGCATCAGACCGTCTCCCGACATGAGGATATCTTCTTCATGCAGTATCAGGGGAAGACCGAACTGTTTAGAATATCTCATAATCTCATACATCAGCCTGCTGTCACCGACACATTTGCCGTCGTCTGAAAAACCTACCGCTCCCGCCTCGGCCAGCAGCCCCATTTCAGTTATCTCTTTTCCTTTGAGCCCCCTGGTCATGGCCGCAACAGGAAAAACCCTGCAGGCCGCATCAATTGATTTTTCCAGGACATATTTTACCGTATGCTCGCTGTCTATGGCCGGTCTGGTATTGGGCATACAGGCAGCAGCGGTTACGCCTCCCTTTACCGCAGCCAGCGCTCCGCTTTCAATGGTTTCCTTATCCTCAAATCCGGGGTCCCTCAGATGAACGTGCATGTCCACAAACCCCGGTGAAACCGACAGCCCTTCCGCATCGATTTTAACCGCAGTACTGCCGGCCTTAATATTTTTGCCTATTTCAGTTACAATTCCGTCTTTTATGTAAATGTCGGAAGCAAATACACCGCCCTCTGCGGGATCGATTATTGTGCCTCCCTTTATTAATATATTTCTGTTTTCGGTCTTATCCATATAACATCATCCCAGTATTAAATATAGTATGGCCATTCTTATGGCCACCCCGGAAGTTACCTGCTTTTCAATCACGATTTTGTCCGCCAGTTTTCCTTTTACATCCATTACCTCATCGGTAATCTCTATCCCCCTGTTTACCGGTCCGGGGTGCATAACTATCGAGCCGGACTTCATTCTTTTCAGCCTGTCCATATCAAGACCCAAAAACCGTTTATACTCCATCACCGATGGGTAAAATTTCCTGCTCTGCCTTTCAAACTGCATCCTTAACATATACAGGATATCGCAGTCTTCTATGACATCGTCAATGCAGTGCCTTACCTTAATTTCGGAAAAGTCCTCGGGTAAAAACATGGTGGGAGAAACTATAGTCACGTCCATGCCCATCTTTTTAAAAAGGGCAACATCCGATCTCGCCACCCTGCTGTCCAGAAAATCTCCCACAACGGCCGCTTTGAGCCCTTTTAATTTGCCGAATTCCTTATTTATGGTGTACAGATCCAGCAGTGCCTGGGTCGGGTGCCGGTTCTTTCCGTCCCCGGCGTTTATTACAGGGATATCCGTCAGCCTGTCCATCATAACTGCTGTTCCGCTGTCAGGGTGCCTTATTATTACCAGATCGACCTTCATGGAAAGTATGGTCCTTAAAGTGTCTATTATGGACTCACCTTTTTTCAGGCTGCTGTCCGGAGCCGAAAAATTAACAATGTCTGCGCTCAGCCTCTTGGCCGCTATCTCAAATGAAGTCCTGGTCCTGGTACTGGGCTCGAAAAAGAGATTAAATACGGTTTTACCCCTCAGGGTGGGGACCTTTTTTACCTTCCTTTTCGAAATCTCTCCGAAAGAATCTGCATTTGAGAGTATGAGCTCTATGTCCCCGGGCTCCAGGCTGTCTATATCCAGCAGGCTTTTATTGCTTAACATGGCTATTCCTTCTTTACCACTGTGACACTATCCGTACCGTCAACCTCTTTTAATTTTACCTCTACTGATTCACTGCGGGAGGTGGGCAGGTTCTTTCCTACATAATCGGCCCTTATGGGAAGTTCCCTGTGCCCCCTGTCTATTAAAACCACCAGCTGTATGCTTCTGGGCCTTCCGAAATCTATTATGGCATCCATGGCCGCCCTTACCGTTCTTCCGGTGTAGAGCACATCGTCAACCAGGATCACGTTCTTTCCGCCTATATCAAAGGAGATATCGGTTATCTGGGCATCCCGCTTTATGCTCCTGCCTATATCGTCCCTGTAAAAGGTTATATCAAGCTTGCCCGCATCGACCCTGGCCCCTTCAAACTTTTCAATATTTGCGACTATCCTGTTTGCCAGAGGAACTCCCCTTTTCTGAAGACCTATGAAAACAAGGTTCCCGGGACCTTTGTTTCTCTCCAGGATCTCATGTGAGATCCTCTTGATTACCCTTTCCATGTCACTTTCGCTTAAAATGTTTGCTATTTCCGGCATAATCCCTCACTGCATAAAAAAACCTCCTTACCATATAGGTAAGAAGGTCAAAATATTACTTATATTGGAATATTTTATAAATATTTTTTTCATTCCTTTTTAGTCTCTCCGGACTATTTTAAAGGTTAAATTTATTTAATTTTATACTCTGTCCAACAGATACTATAGGAGATTACAGATAAAAAAACAAGCAGAAATTTTAAAAAACTAGCCCATATTCTTTCTCAGCTGTCTGAGCTTGTAGTTTAAATCTCCCTTGCCTTCTTTTTTATAACCGCCGCCGCCGCCGTAATTTCTATCTTTTGAACCGAAGTTTTCCCTGTTCTGGGTTCTGGCTTCATTAACCACAATAGTTCTTCCCTTGAACTCGCTCTGGTTCAGTTTTTCCATAGCTGCTTTTGCCTGTTCTTCGCTCTCCATCTCTATAAATCCGAAACCTCTTGATTTTCCGTCCATCCTGGTTATTACCTTGGAGTAAGTAACAGTTCCTTCCTGTGCAAACAGCTCTTCCAGCTCTTTATCGGTAGTGTCATAGTCCAGATTACCAACATACATTCTCTTATTCACTTAAAAATACCTTTCCTTAAATTGCTTTACTATATATAAAAGAGAAGTAGAAACTATTATTTAAAATGTGAAACAAATGAATTAATAAGGAATGCAAAAAGAAGATTTAATTCTATTTATATTTACATACTATAATAAAAAATCCCTACTGCCCTGTTTTAAAATTAAAACTAACTAGATATTATATAATATATTTTCCATTTGTCCAAAGATTTTTTTAAAAGTATTACTAAATTCCCCATCTGTTAGTTACATCACTTAATATCTATTTTTCTAAATTACCATCTAATTTTTCCTAATTTTAGAATATTATTCTCTGTATGCTGTGAATATATTAGATATCTAATTTTAATTTTGGATTATTTTTTTTAAGGTATTTTTCAATAACAGATACAAATTCTTCTGCATCATCCATATTTTTTAACAATTGAGTTTTAGAACTAGAGTAATCAGTTTGATACTCAAATCTATTCCTTTGTATTCTCAACTTATTATACTTAATAATCAAATTTTTAAAATCATTCCCAATAATCCTGCTTACAGCTTCAATTATTCCAACATGTTGAAATCTATTCCCGGGTCTATATCCCTGGGATCTTATAAGAGCGTTTGCCGCATGAAACATAGCATTATAAATAAATGTAAGAGCTGCTCCTTCATCTAAACTTATCAAACTTCTAGCTGTTTCTAAATCCTTCTTTGACCGTTTAATAAATTTTTGAATCTGGTCAAATCCAATTTTAGATTCCTTTTTAAGCTTACCTTCTGCTATTAAGTCTTCGTAATCCAGATTCTTCTCCCTTTAACATTATTTTCTTATCATCTAAAATACTTAAAATAAAACTATCCTTCTCTTTTACTCTTTTATACCATTCTTCTCCTGAATAATAAGTATAATTAATTTCCCTTGAAATTCTATGTTCTAAATTATTTATTTTTTCAAGAAAGATATTCTCATTAAAATGTTCAATATTAATAATCAAGCATAAATCTATATCAGAAAAGGCACCCTCTTCACTTTTTGCAAATGAACCATATATAAAAGCTAAAACAATGCCGCCAACTTCACTAGTTATTTTTTGAAGACTTCCGTAAATTCCAATAGTTTTAAAAATTATAGATTTTAATTCATTAAATAATGGATACTTTTTATTTATTGAGAAGTATTTTTGTTTGCCCCTATTAATTGATAAAAAAATGCCCTCTTTTTCAAGTTTCGACAGTTCCTTAGACAAATTACCCGGATCTTCCACAAGAATAACAGCTATTTCTCTTAAATACTTCTCATCATCAGGGTTCGTGAAAAAATGTAATAAAATTTTATTTCTTAACCTTGATTTGGAAATTTCTAAAAATTTAATCATTGTTGTAATCACCTACAACAATTGTAGTAGAACTTTACAACAATAGCAATGTTTTATTTTTTAACGAAAAGCTATAAATATAAGCAGACACTGCTGGCAGCTTATATTCTTTGCCTATTACATAACTTAGCTAATATTTAATATAGCAAGTATTTTAAGGTTCCACAACCTTGCCCATAAACAGGATGCTTCCGGTCCTGTCATCTTGGATTACAAAAAAGAAGGGCCTGTCCACTTTAAATTCCACTATTTCTTCTATCATGGCAGCCGATTCCAGCATCTCAACCACGGTTGCCGCCGCAGCTTCGCTTCCTTCCTCGTTTACCTCGATTACAGTCTTGTGCAGCACCCTTGATATAAATATATCCGGTGCAATCCCGCTAAAATCGGCCCGGCTGCCGTCAAAGGCAATTCCCATACCCATTTCGGCAAGTACGCCGTTTAAAAGCTTGATCCCGTATTCCATCTTGTATCTGGGCATGGACACGTGGACCTGTTTTTTTGAAAATGACTCTAAAGTCCGGTTCCATGTATCCTCATCCAGTGAGTCTATCAAAGAATCAAGACTTTCGCCCTTATCGGGAAGGATTATATACATTACCATTTTCTCCTGCCCGTAAGGAAGCCTTACGCCTGAAAAATTATCACCCCTGCAGTATAGGAATTCTTCCTGCTGGCCCATCATGGGAACCTTCTTGGTACCGCCGCCTGCCAGGTAAAAATCCCCGTCGCAGGTTGCATCCTCATCAAAGGGATAGGTCCAGTTCCCCTTAAAGTATATTGCATTTATAAGGTACATCATGGCATCGGGAGGTATGCTGTCCAGCATCTTTTCAATCTTTTCCCTGGTGGCATCCCTTATCCAGCCGTTTATGATTTTCACTGCTTCCGGGTCAGAAAAATCAATCTCTCCTACCTTAGAGGAATAGTACTTGCTGTTCCTGTCGATAAAATCCTGCCTGACCTCAAAGTCCATCCTGCTCCAGATGGAATTGGCAATGACCATCTCTATGTCACTATCGGCATTTATAATACTTCTCATAAGGCCGCTGAATCCTGAATTCAGCTCTTCCAGGTCAAATCCGGTAAACTGCAGTGCTTCGGCCATGGCCAGGTTTGTATCGCCCACGGCACCGTTGTAGGTCATTGCAAGGGCCAGCAGTATGGACAGGGGGGATATGAATATATTCCGGTCCTTATCTTCCAAAACAAGCTCTTTTAAGATACTGAAGCCGAACCGGGTATTGGCGCTAACCAGGTTTCTGTCAGTCGAGGCTGCTATCTCATCTGACTGCTCGCCCGAAATTTGTCCGGACTCTCCTGCGGCACACTGCTTAAAAAGCGCCGAACAGGAAAGCATTACGACTGCGGCCAGAACGGCCAGGATTAAAATTAATTTACATCTTTTCATAAAAGCTCCTTTGACTGAACTGATAATCCGTAATATATACACGCAGGATATTTTAAATTAAGCGGGGTGGCAGCCGTTTTTAGTAATTATTTTCAGTTATAATCAGCCTGAATTGCGTTTCTCCTGCTTTTAAGATAAAGCTGCTCTCACTTATATTTCCGGGTTTAAATCTCTGGAGAGTAATAGGATTAAGCGTTCTGGACGGGCTTCCATCGGAAAGAAGCGTGTTTATCCCGAATGTCCCGTTAAAGTAAGGGGTCCTGCTTATATTCTCCAGCTTTACATACATGCTGACACTGTCCATGACCTCATATGAAAACATGATCCCGTCTATTTCTTCCTCGATCCGTGTTCCCTCCTCAAGGGAGTATACGCTTCCGTAAACAACTGCTTCTTCCTGATCTTCATCCATGGTAAAAGCCTGCTCCTGGGCGCCCTTGTCTGCCTGTGACTCTTCTGCCTCTATCCTGGTTTCTTCACCTGCTCCGTCCTGGGCCGTAAGAGCCATATTTACCGGAGAAAAATACTCTTTCATATACCTTATCACCCAGATGGAACCCGCAGTTATTGCTGCCACTATTATGGCTCCGACTACAAAGTTTTTAACCCAGTTTACCCTGGCTGCCTCCGGCTGGTATGAGTACTCACTTATTATTATCTCATCGCCAATCTCATAAGCTCCTGCCATAATTTTCTTTTTTATGAACTGGCCGTCTTTGGTCATAACAATGCAGTAGTCCTTGTGTATTTCCATTATTACCACTTTCACTTTTTATCACCCCTGCAGATATCTATATAGCTTAGGTTCCCTATTATTGCCAGAACCATGGCTATTATATATATTCGTCCCCGCT
Source organism: uncultured Actinomycetota bacterium (assembly GCA_964494385.1). Classification (GTDB taxonomy): domain Bacteria; phylum Actinomycetota; class Humimicrobiia; order Humimicrobiales; family Humimicrobiaceae; genus CAZBSE01. Next base: position 78,178 of record CAZBSE010000004.1, read on the forward strand.
CCAGCTTTTTTCGGTGTATCGATATGACCTCTTCAATTTCCTTTATGGGCAGCCTCTTTGTTTTCATCAGCGTATCCAGGATGCTGCTCTTGTTGACAATAATCCTTGCCACCATCTTATACTGTTCCCTCAAACTTTTTTTTATGGGAGATATTTCCGCCAGTTCCTCAAGGCTTATTCCCCACTTTTCAAGTTCTGTCCTGTACTGTATTATCTCCAGTATTCTTTTTTCGTTTTCATCGCTTATCCTGTAGCGTTCCACCGAGCCCTGGTCCAGGGCACTGCCGGACTGGCTGCCATCAAGGCTTTCTGTCTTTTCCCTGCCCTGTTTGCGGAAGTGGTCGATTAGCCGCATGCTTATTACCATTCTGGCAAAGCTTAAAAACTTGCCCCTGGCAGCATCATAGGAATCCACTGCTTCCTTAAAGGCGGAGAGCCCGACCGAAAGCTCGTCATCCACACCGTACTGCAGAAATTTTCCCACCCTCTTCTGGGCAACGCCTGCAATAAAGGGCTTAAACTCAGAAATAAGCTTGCCTACCTCGCTGTTATCCCCCCTGATTTTAATTACTCTTTCTTCAAGAGACTGCCTGCCGTATGCCAAAATACCTGCTTTCCTAAATCAAACTATAATTGTTTGATATTATAGGATAAGTTAAACTTTTTATAAATCCGTACTATTGATATAATTGTATTATTATTTTAAAAAAGGAAGGCTTGTCATGAACGTCAAACTTCTGATAACCTACGATCCTGCCCATATCGAAAGCAGCAAAGAAAAAGTGGAGATGCTGTTTAAGGAAATCAAGTCAAAACCGGAGTTTCTAAAGTCAAAATACAGCGGTATTTTCCTTCTTAACGCATCAAAGCCAAAGGAAGTGGTCAAGAAGTTAAAGGCACTTTCCAAAAACAGCAGTGAGCTATTCGGTAAGACTTACCGCTACATCCCCGTAGATAAATGGGTAAAATCGGAAATACCCGTTATGCAGAAGGCCATAAAATCCCTTGTGCCGAAGATTGGAGAAAATGAAAAGTGGATGATGGACCTGGAAAAGAGGCATTACCATAAGTATGACTACAAGGAACTTATAGTAAAGCTTACCGATGTGGTCGACCGTAAAAACATTGACCTTAAAAAACCCAAAAAGATTATAAAAGTGGAAATTGTGGGAAAGGATGCAGGAATTTCTCTTTTGGCTCCGGATGAGCTCCTGACAGTGTCATAGGCTATTTATTTCTGGATCCCCTCCTGAAGTACCTGAAAAACCTATCCTGATACTGTTCGAACATTTCCCATCTGTCCAGTTCCTGCTTCAGCTCCAGCGGCTCGATTTCCCCCTTTTCAAAAAGCTTGAAAAGGATCTCTATTTCTTTTTTGGCCACCAGCGGGACTCCCGTACTGTCCCTGGTAACAACCGGCACGCCGCCGCTCCCCATACTGACCGTACTGTTGCCTACAAGGTCCGGCAGCTGCGAATTAAATGCGCTGCTTGACACTATTTCCTGGATAAACTTTGAAAGCGATACGTCCCAGAATTCATCAACACCCTTGATAACTGCAGAATATGGGTCCTTTCTCTTTTCGATATCATCCGATATTTTCTTTGCCACCGAGTCCAGTGAGTTTGATACTATGTCCATCTTCTCAAAATCCTTGCTCAGCCTCAGGCCGTACAGGATCATGGCCAGATCACCATCCTCGGAAGCAAGCATCTCAAATGCCTTCCTGGCCTC
>CAZBSE010000005.1:0-29494 GCA_964494385.1 uncultured Actinomycetota bacterium
CCATTAACTTCTTTAAATTAATGATCTCATCTTCCCTGCTCTTTATTTTTCCCTCAAGTTTCATATCAAACAGTTTTTTTAAAACACTCTTAAACTTCTCCGAGGGCCTGTAACCCATATCCTTGAGTGTCTGGCCGCTTACCTCCAGCCGCATTCCTGAAAGTTTTGTTAGATATCTTTTAATATTCTTATAATACATTTTGCCCCAGCTGCAGGCAATAACCTGAAGTTCGGGAGTAATGCCGCCTGCCCTGCGGTAGAGAACAAGATTACTGCTGATTTCGTTTTTAAGGTTTCTCCTGATCCTGTTCCAGCTTCTGCAGGTTTCAAGTATAATATTTATATCTTTTTTCCTGACCTTCAGCCAGGAGCACCATGATTCGATTTTATCAGACCCGATGCCCTTCAAAAGAAGGGTAAAAAGAAGCCTCCACCTTTTTATCCCCCCACTGCTGCTATAAAAAACCTTTAACTCTCTGTAGCATTTTAAAATTTTTTTCAACTGCCCCATAAATTCCGCATCTGCCTTCACTTTTATCCCGATTTTTTTAAGCGCACCCAGCCCGTACAGCCTCTTTATTGCTTCCTGGGAATTTTCTTCATTGAATATATAAATAAGTTCATCTCTTATTCTGACCCCGTTTAACCTTGAGACTATATTCATATTTATAGTGGTCCGGGCCAGCTTCTCGGTGTAAGGATCCATTTTAAACCCCAGCCTCTTCTCAAACCGTACCGCCCTGAAGATTCTGGTGGGATCCTCTATAAAGCTCATCTTATGCAGCACTTTTATTACCTTATTCTTTAAATCTTCCCTGCCTCCGAAGAAATCAAGGATTTCACCGAAATTTTTCTTATTCAGCGATACGGCCATAGTATTTATGGTAAAATCCCTTCTTGAAAGATCCTGTTTGATGCTGCCCCGTTCTACGGTAGGGAGAGCGGCAGGACTTTCGTAATATTCTATTCTTGCCGAAGCTACATCTATGTGCTGTCCGCTTTTCAATACCAGAACAGCAGTTCCAAATTTCTGATGGCACTCCAGTTTGCATTCAAACCCGGCGGCGAGCTCCCTGGCGAATTTTATCCCGTCCCCTTCCACCACAATATCTATATCAAAATTCGGTATCTTAAGCAGTGCGTCCCTTACTATTCCTCCCACCAGATAAGTATTGCATTTTAAAGTCTTTGCCACGGTTGAGATGTTTCTCAGTATTTTTCTTACTCCGTCAGGGAAAAATTTCCATAAATTTTCATAACTGCGTCCATGCAGGACCCTCAGTATATCTTTTCTGGTAATAATGCCCACGATCTTTTTTTTATCGGTTATGGGTATTCTGCCAATACCGTTTTCTATCATTAGATCCTGTATCCTGCCAATACTGGTATTGGGTCCGGCCCTGACAATACTGCTGGACTTAAAGCCCTTGACCGGGGCATGCGATAAGCCGTGACCTATGGCTTTGTCTATATCCTTTCTGGTTATTATTCCCGCAAGATCACCATCCCTGCCAACAATGGGTATGCCTGAATGACCATACTTCTTTAAAATGCCGTCTATTTTTAATATGCTTGTGGTCTCCTTTACGGTCCTTACCGGATAGGACATTATGTCCCTGGCCAGCATCGGTTTTTTTATGTTTTTCTTGAGGGAGCCCAGCAGCTTATTTTCTATATCTTTAAAATCCATGTCACCTATTACAGCCGAAGCTGCCTGGGGATGGCCCCCGCCTCCTACAGCTTTAAGTATCTCCGATACGTCTACATTCCTGTCGTCACTTCTGGCCGCAGCATAGATTTTACTCTTCATTTTTACCCAGCATATCACGATGCTCACATCTTCGATCTGAGACAGCTTCCTTGTCAGTATGGAAAGCCCCTCAATAAAATTTGGCATATTCGCCTGTGAAAGTATAATCTCGGTTTCATTTATATTTATCTTCCTGCAGTTCATTATTAACTTTTCCAGAAGCTTGTGCTGGTCGCCGGAAAGGGAAAGATTTAAAAATTTTGATACCATAAACAGGTTGGATCCTCTTTTCATGAGGAAAGAAGCTGCCTCCAGATCGCTGGAAGTGGTTCCGGGATATGTGAATGTGCCCGTATCCTCATAGATTCCAAGAGTAAAAAGGGTTGCATCAAGAGGAGAAATATAAAGTTTTTTCTTCTTTATAAGGTTGACCAGAATAGTGACAGTGGCCCCTACTTCCCTGGAATAATCATAGGTGGCTTTTAGGTTTCCGGATGACTTTTTATGATGGTCATATACTATAATTTCAATATTTTTATTTCTCAGCACCGCTCCGGCAGGACCAAGTCTTGCCGCAAATCTGGTATCAATTATGATGACTCTTTTTACCTTTGAAAGATCGACTTTCCCGGCCTCCATAAGAGGCGGAAGTTCATCTTCATAGAGAGTAATAAATTTTCTTACGTTTTGATTTATGGCCGTAGGCAATACAATTTGGGCCCGGGGATAGATTTTTTTAGCTGCCACCATTCCGGCAAAAGAATCAAAATCAGAGCTTAAATGGGTTAAGATTATTTCCATAAGTCCGTTGACATGTAACTTGTTTATATCAGTCTATATACTTATCATAGCAGACTATTTCGGAAAGAGGCTTTCTTCCCCTGATTCCGCCTTCTCCGGTAGGGTATCCCACCGGTGTTATGGCCACTACCCTTATATTCTCGGGTATCTCAAGCAGATCCTTTACAAGTTTTTCCTTGAATGCTCCGATCCAGCAGGTACCCAGCCCTTTTTCTGTAGCAGCCAGAATCAAATGTTCCAGAGCCAGTGCTATATCTATGGGATAGCTGTTCATGTAACCGCCCATTACTCCGTAAGCTTCATCTGCTTTTGCGCAGGCTACGATAAGTATAGGTGCCTCTGATAAGAAAGTCTGATTATTGCATGCTATGGACAGGTCACTTCTTTTCTTTTTATCTCTTACCACAACCAGTTTCCACGGCTGAAGGTTTTTTGCCGAAGGAGCTTTCCTGAATGCCTGCAGGATATAATTTAATTTTTCTTCTTCCACTTCCTGGGGTTTATAGGACCTGATGCTTTTTCTTGTCTCTATCAGATCCATAAGCTTTTTGAATTGCTTCACTATCCATTACCCCCTTTTTTATTATTCAATTCCTAAAACTTAAAAATTCTATACCCAATCAGCTAAATACTAATCTTTAATATTCAGGCAGACAACACTTTATATTAGCACTATGGTTTTGGTAAGTAAAATTGTTTTTTACCATAAATCATGAACATATATTTTTATATACTTCTGATACACTTCCCTGATTTTTTCCATCTGCTCACCTGTCAGCGGCGGGAGGCCGGAAGCTGCCGCATTGTCTTCAACCTGTGATACCCTGCTGGCACCCGGTATAATGCTGCTTACACAGTCATTCATAAGTATCCAGCGCAGCGCATACTGTGCAAGTTTGCCTTCAGGAAATACCTTCTTCAGCTCCTTTACCGCTTCCAGACCCACTTCATACTGAACACCCGAAAATGTTTCTCCCCTGTCAAAAACCTGGCCCTCGCGGTTAAAGAACCTGTGATCCCCTTTTGAGAATACGGTATCTTTTTTAAACTTCCCTGTAAGCAGACCGCTTGCCAGCGGAACCCTGACAATAATTCCAATGTTTTTATCCCTTGCCATGGTAAAAACTTTTTGGGCGGGTTTGTGCCTGAACATATTATAAATAATCTGGATGGTAGAAAGGTTTGGATATTCCATGGATTTTAGTGCTTCTTCTACTTTCTCCACGCTGACCCCGTAATTTAAAATTTTACCTTCTTTTACCAGATCATCCAGTATTTCAAAAACCTCCGCTCTGGAGTAAACCTCGGTAGTGGGACAGTGAAGCTGCAGGAGATCTATTGTTTCCAGGTCCATGTTTTTGAGGCTGTCATTTACAAATCCGGTTATGTTTTCTCTGTTATATCCTTCCGTGGTATGCGGAGCCAATCTTCTTCCTGCCTTGGTGGCCACATAAATTCTCTCCTGCTTCTTCTTTAAGAATTTTCCTATGGCTTTCTCACTCTGGCCCTTATTATAAACATCCGCAGTATCAATAAAATTTATCCCTCTTTCTACTGCCTTGCTTAAAATTTCTTCGGCGGTACCGGAATTAAAATCTTCACCCCACCGGCCCCCTAGCTGCCAGGTCCCCAGCGAGATCTCGGAAACTTTAAAACCTGTTTTTCCTAAATTCCTGTATTTCATGATCGCTCTTTCTATATTTTTTTTATTTTGTAATTTGGTTTTATCGAGAAGATAGAAACACGTGTCTATTTTAACAAGAAATTAACCTAATGCAAATTTGAAAACTTACAAAATCCTTAATCTAGCCAGCTTGTATAATTTTGTGGATTTTAGGATATTTTTGTTATAAAATAAAACACAATTATTAAATATATTATTTATCGTATGGGTATAAAGAAAAAACTTTATACATCTTTGATAATATTAATATTTTCCATCGTACTGCTGTTCCCTGCCAATTTAATTTTTGCCTCTGACGCTTCCGCAAACGATGCATTATTGATAGCTCAGGAATCGGAAGAAATCGAATATTTTGATACCGAACGATTGATTCCCTATAACGAGTGCCCTTATACCTTCATAATTGATGTTAAAGATAACTTCACCAGAGTTGAAATCCAGCATTACGGTGAAGACGGTAACAGGAATAAATTCGGTGGATGGAAGGCCTGGCTTTCAGTAAATGGATCTCCAATATATAAATGGCAAAGCTTTACGGGGGGTGAATCCAGATGGTATGATTATACGGATAACTCATACTATGATGATAATCCGCCCAATAATTATACTGACATTACCGACTACATAAACGCGGGCGAAAATACCATCGAGTTCTACCACTACACCGAAGGTGCCGGTTCCGGTATAATTGTAACAGTCTATTATGGTGATACAGGGAACGGCTACAGTACCGGCGATGAAGGTACTTATCAGGAAGAAATACCAGCAGAAGAGACGTCTGAGGATTACACAACGGAAGAAGATTACTCCACACTGCTTCAGGAAGAAAAAGAATCATCTGCCCGGCAGGAAGAAACAGCCGCTGTCGGAGCTGAAGATGAGGAAAAATTAATTTTTAACTTTAAATCGATGTTTATAAATCCTGATAATCCCGGATATGTCCTGGGGAGAGAAATACCCGGCCTTACAGAGGAAAATTTAAAGAAATACCAGGGAACCATACTTTATAAAAAACTGCTGGGTCCAGCTGATTATATTACCGGCTCCACCAGCTGGGAAGATGTGGCCAGGCTGGCAGTAATCGAATCAAAGGTCCACTATAATTACGCCCAGAATCTGGGATATTTCAAATCTTTATATAATATTCTTTCCGTCTTTTATATAGTGCAGTCCTTTAGAGAATCACTTCAGGATATCCCCAAACAATTTAATACCTTAAAATCGGTTAACTCAGCAAAAGATCTGGTGAAAAATAAGGATACTATCATCGGCTTGTCATCTAACTTAACAGGAATCTATGATGAACTCATAGGAACAGACAGGGAAGGAGCAGCTAATCTCGGTTTCCCGGAATTGGATTCAAAAGTAATGTTTGTAGTCGGTGCAGTTACATCAGGAGGATGGAGTGTACTGGGAGATATTTCCAAGGGACTTTTTATTGAAAATGCACAGTATTCCATAAATTATGAAGTAAAAAAAGCAGTATTAAATTCATCTCTGGCCTATCATGCACAAAAAGCGCATGAACTTGCAATCAAAGAAAAAATCAGTTCAGCGGAAATAAACGAATTCTTTTTCCATACAAGAAGAGTGGTTACTTTGAAACAGCTGGATATGCTGCTGAACATTGAAGATTCGATTTCGCTGTGGCAGGAAAACAAAGACCTCATGACCAATATCCTTAATTTCTTTAAGATAATTGATGCAGAAGCCGCTCTTGAAGCAGATCTGCAGCTTTATGATGAAATACTGTACAACTATGGACAAGCAGAGAATTTCCTGCGGTCAGTAATGTCTGATCTGGGACTGCAATGGCAATATTAATTTTAAAAAATCTATAAAAGACATAATGAATAATACCTTCAGACCAAAAGAAAAAAAGATGAAAAAAATTCTGGTTCCAGTATTGTGTATCGTACTGATCTCTTTGCTGTCCGGTCTACTGTTCTGCGGCTGCAGCTCTGAGGAAAAAGAAATAACCGGCGAAAAGCTGGGTGAAGCTATAAAAGAGATAGACGAAGAAGTAAAAATAAGCCGGGAAAGAGTAGATGAGCTCGAAAAACTGGAAAAAGAAGACTTTGAGATAATTTCTCCATATGATATTCTGGAACTAGCTTCACTTGACTACCAGTATACTTCTCAGGAGCAAACATCAGAGAATTCTTTTACAATTGCTGCTGACTTTATAGACGGAAGAAGAATAATGATTATCAGATTCTTAAACCCGGGTAAAATAGAGTCTTTTTACCTGCAGTTCCAATCCAATCTATACAGTCAGGGATATACTTTCGACCAGAGGCTCAGATATTCGGACCTGTGTAATTCTTTTATAAGTCAGGATGAATCCACAAAGGCGTATCTGTTAAAAAAACAAAATTATTTTATTGCCCTTATTAAATAGATCCGGCTTGCTTTTATCTGCTGTAAGCAGTTTTTTCGTATAATCCCATGACCTTTAAGGTAATACTGCCGGGGGCTTTTCCCCTTATCTCAAACCGGTCAACTTTTTTTACCGGTACTACCCCTGCAACGGAACTGGTTTTAAACACCTCGTCCGCGCCTATAATATCCCTGTAATGGATTTTCTTCTGCCTTACCTTTATCCCGTTTTCTCTGCATAAGCCTATGACAACTTCCCTGGTTACTCCCGGCAGGATATTCTGGGTGAGCGGCGGAGTATAAACCGTATTTCTTTTAACCAGAAAAATATTGCTTGAGGCGCCTTCCAGAACCAGGCGGTCCCTTGTTAAAAAAATTGCCTCCTGCACGCCCCTTCTGTAGGCTTCATCCTTTGCAAAGATATTTTCAAAATAATTCAGAAGCTTATGGGAATAAATAAAATGACCCATAGAAGGCCTTTTTACCGAAGAAGAGATTATATCTATTCCCGGGGTATAATCATCCCCGGAATAGGGCACAAGCTTTTCGGCAATTATTATAAGGGTGGGCCTGCAGCTGCTGCTGAAATGAAGTTCCCCGCTGTAAATACCCCTGGTTACAATTATTTTTACATACGCATCGCTTGAATTTAAATTGTTTTTGGCAATGGTCCTAATCACTGCATTTCTTACATATTCGTTGTCAAATGGAATATCATACCTTAAAATTTTAAGTGAATGAAACAGTCTTTTTATATGGGCATCAATCATAAATAAATTGCCCCCGCAGTTTTTCAGGGTCTCATAAAGGCCGTCGCTGTAAAGAAATCCCCTATCCTTAACAGATATCCTGGCTCTTCCTTCGGGAATTAGTTTTCCGTCAATAAATATATACTTAAACATACCGGTTTCTTCCTATAACTGATTTACAGTAGTTTTTTCAGGTTTTTAAACTTAAAAAATTTCAGGGTCTCCTCCAGGGCAATTCCCTTATCCAGCGTTTCATTATACTCACCGGCAGGGACCGAATCCTCTACGATCCCTCCGCCTACATTATAATAAAACTTATTCTTTTTTATAACAAATGTCCTTATTACAATATTTAGATCCATGGTACAGTCAATTCCGATGTAGCCGATGGCGCCGGTATAAACATTCCTTGCAGTCGGCTCCAGCTCATCAATAATTTCCATTGCCCTTATCTTCGGGGCACCGGTTATGGAACCGCCGGGAAATGCACCCTTTATAATATCCGAGATGTCAATTCCCTTTTTTACTTTTCCCGTTACGGTGGAAACAGAATGAAAAACTCTTGCATATTTTTCCACTACAGCATGTTCCGCAACTTTAACCGTGCCGTAGTAACAAAATTTTCCCAGATCATTGCGTTCAAGATCCACAATCATATTAAGTTCCGCTCTGTCCTTTAAACTGCGTTTGAGTTCTATTACGTTTTTATCGTCATCTGCGGCGTCCTTTCCTCTGGGCCGGGTTCCTTTTATGGGTCTGGTCTGTATGATATCGCCCTTCATAAATAAAAATCTCTCCGGAGATGAGCTTCCGATACAAAATTCCGGAAATTTTAAAAACGCAGAAAAGGGTGCCGCGTTCTTTTCTCTTAATATATAATAAAGATCCATTGGTTCCACAGGCAGATCAGCTTCAAATCTCTGGCTAAAATTTGCCTGATAGATATCGCCGTTATGAATATACTCCTTGGTTCTTTTAACTTTTTTTAAATAGCTGCGCCGGGTAATATTCGAGCGGAACCTTATGGTTGAAATTTTCTTCCTTGAGTATTTTTCCACTATACTTTTTTTAATATCTCCCGCGCCCTTAATATCATTTAAAATATTTTCCGCCTCCGATTCTGTTTTTTGCATCAGATCCTTATCCTCTGTACCGGACTTTAGATAATCATCTTCCGAAAATACAGTCTCGAAAGCGCTTTTGTTCTCTTTTCCTTTTGAACCGGTAAGAAAATTCATTACAAGGTACCATTTGTTCCGCTTATGGCTAAACGCAAGAAGCCTGTTAAAATATGCTAAGTAAAATATGGGGATATCAACATCATAGGCCGCAGTTGACGGAAGCTTTTCAATGTAATTTTTCAAATCATATGACAGGTAGCCCGTAAAACCCCCTTTAAAATCAGGAAGTTCTTTCTCCATATCTCCGGTTACTTTTTTAATGCCTCCTCCGGTTATATAAACTGTTCTGATATTTTTTACTTCACTGCCGGGAAAGCTTCTGGTATAGCTCTTCATAGTCTGTTTGATAAAAGATAGAGGATGCTGGTAAGAATAATAACTTATACCCCCGCAGCCGCATCTGAACTCATTTTCATAACCCCGGCTGCTTATTATAAATTTTGGATCCCAGGCGATATAAGAAAATTTTGAATATTTATTGGAAACAAGGCTGCTGTCCAAAAAACAAATATGGTCCTTATCCCTTAGGTTGTAGGCCACATCCTGAGGCGGCATCTGTAGCTTTATATCTGAAATTGTGGAAAGGATGTTCATAGATTAATGAAATTTTTAAGTATTTCAAGCCCCACCGGGGTCAGGAAAGATTCAGGATGGAATTGTATCCCTTCCAGTTTATAAGATTTATGCCTCACTCCCATTACAATACCGTCTTCGGTATGGGCTGTAATCTCAAATGACGCCGGAATTGTATCCTTTTTTAAAATAAGGGAGTGGTATCTGGCGGCTTCGAAGGGACTTTTAATTCCCTTAAAGATACTTTTGCCGTCATGGTAAATCATGGACGTCTTTCCATGTACCACTACTCCTGAATTTATTACTTCCGCACCGAAAACCTCGCCGATGCACTGATGCCCCAGGCAAACCCCCAGTATGGGTATTTGCCTGTAAAAATGCTTTATCAAGTCTTTTGAAATACCTGCACTGTCGGGCTTCCCCGGACCGGGTGATATCACTATCCTGGAAGGAGCCATCCTTTCAATCTCACCTAGTCCCACTTTATCATTTCTCCTTACTTTTATGTTTTCACCCATTGCACCCAGATACTGCACCAGGTTAAAAGTAAAAGAATCGTAATTGTCTATCATCAGTATATCAATTTTTCCGATACGGGTAACTGTATTCATTTTCGCTCCCTGCTTAATTTTATCAATATTATAATCTCAAAGATTATTCCAATACGGACCGCTTTGTTTGCTCCGTAAAAGAAATTATATTAAAACCTGGATAAAATCTCAAAAGAATATTTCTCTTCCTTATCAACATTTTAAATTGATAAAAATTTATATTAAGGGTAAAATTTTTTCTTATGATAAGTGTAGAGGACTTAACTAAAAAATTCGGGGATATCACCGCAGTTGAAAATATTTCCTTTAATATAAATGAAAGTGAAATATTCGGGTTTCTTGGTCCCAACGGGGCGGGAAAGACCACCACCATAAGAATGCTCTCAACCCTTATTTCTCCAACCTCTGGAAAGATAATCATAGACAATAAAGACCTCCAAGGCAAAGGAGAGTATATCAGGTCCATAACAGGGCTCTTAACCGAGTCTCCGGGAATGTATGATAAAATTTCTGCTTATGATAACCTCCTGTATTACTCTGCCTTCTATGACATGCCCCCTTCCAGAAGAAAAGACAACATTGAAAAATATTTAAAGATGTTTGATCTCTGGGACAGAAAAGACGACCTGGCAGGCTCTTATTCCAAAGGCATGAAACAAAAACTGGCACTTTCCAGGGCACTGGTACATGAACCCAAAATACTGCTTCTGGATGAGCCGACCGCAGGCCTGGATCCCGAAAGTGCTCATATGGTAAGGAATTTTATAGACAGCCTTAAAAAAGAAAAAATCACTGTTTTCCTCTGCACCCATAATCTCGAGGAGGCATCCTATCTTTCGGACAGGGTCTGTATCATAAATAAGAAAATAATAAAGGTTGCCACTCTTTCCGAATTGCAAAACGATGATAAAAATAAAAGAGTGGAGATTGTATTTGCAGATGATGCATACAGGTACCTTAAGATAATGGAAGGAATTGATAAAATAAAAGATATCACGATAGATAAAAACAGGGCAATTCTGGTAATAGAAGAACCGGAACTTTCAAATCCCCTGATTATCAGGAAACTGGTTAAAAACGGGATTAAAATTCTTTATTTTAACCAGGTAAAAGTAAGCCTGGAGGAAATTTACCTCGATCTTGTAAAAAATGAAGGGAAAAAATGAAAAACGCAGGCATTATTTTTAAAAAAGAGATTAAAGAAGTTATACGAAATAAAAATATCTGGCTGCCTATTATTATAATTACCGTTATCTTTTCCATCGGCATGCCGCTTTTTATGATTATAGGAAGCGAATCCATACTTCGGGATGAGGATACAGTTAATTTTATAACTAAAATGTTCGGGCAGGTCGAGGACCCGCTCAGGGTGCTTATAGGATTTATCCTGAAGCAGCTGCTTATTTTTCTTCTTGTGCTTCCGGCCATGGTTCCCAGTCTTATTGCACCTTCCTCTGTAATCATGGAAAAGGAGAATCAAACCCTGGAGCCTCTTCTGGCTACACCGGTCAAAACATCCGAACTTCTGCTGGGAAAGTCACTTACTGCCCTGGTTCCTGCTTTTGTCATTTCCACCATTAATTTTATTATACTGACTCTGGTGGTAGATATAGCCGCTTATTTAAAACTGGGCTATATGCCTCTTCCCACTGCAGAATGGGTCATTGTGGCTTTTCTGCTGAGCCCCATACTGTCTTTTATCCTTACCATGGCCAGCATCATAGTTTCTTCAAGGTCCACCGATATAAGATCCGCTCAGGGAATAGGTGCAATTATAATACTGCCCATATATCTTATTATCGGCCTCCAGATAGCGGGATTCTTCCTTCTAAATTTTATTTACCTTCTTGTCGGCTGTCTGGTGCTGCTGGCAGTATGCCCGCTGGTACTTAGACTGGCGGTTAAGATTTTTGACAGAGAAAATATACTCACCCGATGGAAGATGAAAGCTTAAGATTACCTTTTACCTGTAAACCAATCTTCCTTCTATATTTCTGGAAATATTCTGGTTATCCCTTAGATACTCTTCCAGGACTTCCTGTGCCGAGGTGGTTATTACCTTATGCTGACCCGCTTTCATCAGTTCATTATTGGCAGCATTAAGATAAGCACCGGAATTGCTGAAGTGATATCCCTGAAGGCAGATGGTATAAAATCCGTTATCATTAACAGGACTGCCGCTAATATCCAGTGATATGAGCTCCCCTTTCCTATCATCATAAACTGCTCTTACACCGCTGTTTACCTGATAACATTCTCCTTCACTGTTTCTATTTTCCTTTCTCATGATATAGGAAAATATTTTTTTAAGGACGGAACCCTTTACCTTATAACGATTTAAAAAATCATCATAAGGGAAGCAGGTTTTAAAATCTTTCAAGGTTACAATGGGACCAATTTCTTTTACTCTTATAGAGCCGCTTCCTACCAGCACAACATCCGCCTGTGAGGTTTCTCCAAAAGCATCTGCTACCAGATTCCCCAGAGAAGTCTCAATCTCGCGTGCAGGGTGGGTTAATTTTTTGGATAACTTACAGATTATAGTATTATATTTTCTATCAACCACATCCCTAAAAGAATTTATATAATCCTGAAGATCCTTGTCCGGCTCTGCCAGATTGCTGTCTATGGGAATAAGCTTCCATTTGAAATCAACGATACTGTTGGTATCATCGTCCACTACAAGATCAAACCTTCCAATCTGGTCCGAGCCTACCCCTGCCTGGGTTATCAGAATATTATTAACCTTTTCCGGTTTATTCAGAACGGTATGGGAATGGCCGCCAATAATCAGATCCACTCCCCACTGAGGCTTTAAAAGTTTTGCAAGTTCTATGTCTGATTCAAAACCGATATGGGTAAGCAGTATGGTCAGATCAATATCATCATTCTTGTAGGCATTGGTTATCTTGCCTACTTCCTTGCTGGCTTCTTCAAGGGATATGAAGCTTCCGATTAGCTCATCCTGTTTGATGGAATCAAGAACTTTCTCCGTGATTATACCTGTAAATAAAATATCAAAACCGGCTTTTTTGATGATTATATAAGGCGTCATCAGTCTTTTATTGTATTTCTTTACATAAAGATTGGCATTTACCAGAGGAAAATTGGCAACTTTTTCCAGAAACAGCAGATGGGGAAGGCCGTAATCAAGCTCATGATTCCCCAGTGAAACCACGTCCGGGGCCAGGTAATTCATAATCTCTATGGTAGAAATTCCTTTATATTCCGAATCTATAAGCGAACCCTGCACCATATCGCCTGAAATAACATACAGGACATTTTCCTCTTCCGCTCTTACTTTATTGATATAACCGGAAAGCAGGGCCAGACCCCCTATTAAATTTCCCTGCCCCTTTTTTACTTCTGCCAGAAAATCTCCGTGTATATCATTTGAATGAAGTATGGTAAATTTCTTTGTTTTCATAATGAGCCTTTCAGTTGTATATTCTCCTTTTTAACCAAGCATACCCTCGATTATAAGGTCGATTGCCTTATCCTCACTTATTCTTCTGGACATTAAGGTTTGAAGCTGTCTTGTGTCCACACTGCCAATTGCGGCTTCATGGGTGACTTGTGCCGTTGAATTTTTTACTTCAACAATAGGTATCGCACTTGCAACCGCATTGTCCCGTATTATTTCACTGCAGTCCACATGACCCCTCGAGTACCGCCCCGAAGCAATTAATTTGTTAATGATTTCGGCTCTGGCATTATGTCTCAGCGCTATTTTTGATCTTAAGACTCCTCTTGCATTCTCACCTATAAGCTGGCCTGCTTCTTTTATTTTTATGACATCATTCCCGGTTCCGCTTATCCTGGTTGCCAGTTCCATAACGCTATCTTTTTTGCAAACAATTTCATAGTCAATATCTATGGTTCCGACTCTCCCTTTCAAGAGCTCGAATTCTGTTTTAAATCTGGCCCTTTCCTCCAGTACTATACGTGCTTTTGGAATTACAGTTGTTCCTCCATATTCGCCGTGGATATGTCTCTCATAATAAGAATAGCGGGAACCCTTTCCTACCCTTATTTTCCCATCCATTATATGCTTCACATCAGTTGCATTGGGGAAAACACAATGTGCCAGGATTGAAATGCCGGAGTTTTCTTCAGTTTCTACATTTATTATAATCTTCTGTATCGCCTGGCTGTCGGTTATTCCGAAACAGAGATGCACGGGGTTTTCTATGACTGTATTTTTCTTGAGCCTGATCTCCACATTTACCCCATCTTTAATTTCCCTGGCTTTAACCACCAGTCCTTCAACAGTATTTGAATCTATAATTTTATCTTTATTGATCACCAGGCGCGCAGTATTTTTATCGCCTAAAACCGGATGGATACCGGCTATTTTATAAATATTCTCAATGTTCACTTCAGGACCCCATTTCCTCGGGTAAATTCTTATGATGGCAGGGGATACATCTTCCTTTAAAGTATTTGCTTATTTCCTGAATCGTTCCCTCCTGGATTATGCTGCCGCTGCATAGGAGAAAGGCATATTCCGCCTGTTTTAAGACCGCCAGACTGTGGGTTATCAAAATAATCGTGGAGCCGCTGGCCTTAAGGAATTTAATGGCACCAAATATATTTTCAAGTGAAACTATATCTATACCGGAATCGGGTTCATCCAGAATAGCTATCTTTGGGTTCATGGCAATAACAGAAGCCAGTTCAATCCTTTTTCTCTCTCCGCCGCTTAGACTCCTATCAACTGCTCTTTCCAGATATTCACCAGGATCCAGACCCACTTTCTCCAGTACGCCTGCAACGGATTTTAGATCCTTATTTTTAGAGGATACCCTGATAAACTTTTCAACCGTTATGCCCTCAAACCTTGCAGGTTCCTGCCAGGCAAGCGTTATGCCCTTTTTTGCCCTCTGGTAGACATTTAAATCTTTAATGGAGCTGCCGTTGTATAATATCTCTCCCTCAAAATTCCTGTATCCGTCAAGGCCCATTATGGCAAATCCAAGAGTTGATTTTCCGGCACCGTTAGGGCCCACAACAGCATGAATATAATCTTTTTTTAAATCTATATTCAAGTTATTTAAAATATTCTTTCCGTTCAGATTCAGGCTTAAACTTTTTATTTTAAGTATTCCCATTTTACAGTTCTAAATCAGTAAATTTATGATCATATCCGGGATAATATTTTTAATTACATCAAGGACAGTAATTATTATACACTTTCATCTGCATTTATCCTCAATTTCTTTATCGCATTCATCAGAAAAAGGACAGGCAGAACAAGCGCCTCTGGCTTTAAACTGCCTTACCGCAAACCATATGACTATACCAAGTGCCGCGGCACCTATTAAAATTACCAGTATTATTTCTAACATAGATCATCACCTCACCAAAATCCGAACAAATAAAACTTCTTCCTCTGTCTGCCCGGATTATTTAAAAAGACAATATGTATCTTGCCCGAAAATCAAATAAAAAGCCTTCCTATCTGAAACACCAGAAAGGATACCATCCAGGCAAGAAACAGTGTATACCCCATCTGAAAAAACATTTCCTTTGTGCCAGCTTCTTTCCTGAATACAACCATAGCTGTCAGGCAGGGAAAGTACAGCAGTGTAAACAGCATAAAGTTATACCCCACCAGGGGGTGGTAATTTTTATTCAGTACAGTCTTTAAAGGTTCCGATTGCCCGTCTGCCTCCTCTATACTGTAAAGAGTCCCCATGGTAGATACTATTACTTCCTTTGCTGCGATTCCCGAAATGGCAGCAACTGTCATTTTCCAGTCGAAGCCGAGCAGCTTAAATACCGGCTCAGCAAAACGGCCTATTCTTCCTGCCGCTGAATATGCCAGCCTCTCGCCTGCCATTTTACCCTCCACTGCAGCTATCTGCTCTTTATAATACTGCTGGGTTATGGTACCCGATTGGTATGACTGTTCTATTTCATCAATCTGCCCATGGTAATCTGTAGAGTAATTATTTCCAATCATGGGGAAGGTAAACGCTATCCACATCAGTATGGATATGGCCAGAATAACCGTGCCTGCCTTTTTTACATACATCCAGGTCCTCTCCCAGGTATGGATCAGCACACCCTTAAGGGTTGGAACACGATACGGAGGCAATTCCATAACAAAGGGATCAGACATACCTTTAAATCTAGTTGAACGTAGCACCTTGGCCATTACCACAGCCATAATTACACCTATTATATAAATTGAAAATATTACATTTCCGGCAATTGCCGGGAAAAAAGCCCCTGCGAACAAAATATAAACCGGAAGGCGCGCCCCGCAGCTCATAAATGTATTTATATGCATGGTCAGCAGCCTGTCACCTTTATTTTCAAGAATTCTTGAGCCCATATATGCCGGTACGGTACAACCAAATCCTATAACCAGCGGAATAAAGGATTTTCCATGGAGTCCTATTTTATGCATTATCCTGTCCATGACAAATGCTGCCCTTGCCATATACCCTGAATCCTCAAGAACAGCTATACTTAAAAACAGCAGCATTATATTGGGTGTGAAAACAATTACACCCCCTACACCACCTATTATTCCGTCCACCAGAAGTGAACTAATAAGTCCTTCCGCCATGTTGCTGGTTATAATTTCACTTAACTTCCCAAAACCTATATCAATCCAGTTCATAGGATACTTGCCGACTGTAAAGACGAATTGGAACATAAGCCACATTATTAAAGCAAATATCGGTATCCCAAGTACCCTGTTTGTAAGTATCCTGTCAACTTTCTCGCTTATGTCCAGCCTACCGGTGTCAACCTCTCTATAGGATTCCATAAGGGCACCGTTGATAAACCCATATCTTGCCTCTGCAATTATTACCTCAGGAGTATTCCTTAAAATACTGGTTATATGATTTATTGAACCTGTAATTTCTTTTTCGATTTTTTGATATTTTGAGCCCAGAGTTTCTTTAAGAACATTAATAATCTCATTATCCTGCTCCAGAAGCTTTACTATGATCCATTTTGTATCGAACTTCAGGGGAGGAATTTTTTCTCTTTTAAAAATCGCTGTAATTCTGTTTATTTCATTCTCTACTTCTTCACCATATTTTATTTCAATTTTTTTCTTCTTTTTACTGTTTACTTCTTCAATCACCGATCCCAGTACCTCTTTGCTGCCCAGCCCCTTGCAGCCTACAGTTTCCACAATAGGTGCGCCCAGAAGTTCGGATAGCAGGTCTATATCTATTTTCTTACCGCTTTTTTTGGCAATGTCAGCCATATTTAATACCAAAACCAGCGGTGAATCAAGTTCAATCAACTGTGTCGCAAGGTAAAGATTACGTTCCAGATTTGAGGAATCAATGATATCCACAACTACATCGGGTTTCTCGTCAATTATGAAATTTCTGGCTACAATCTCTTCCATGGAGTACGCAGTAAGGCTGTAAATCCCGGGGAGGTCAACTACATTTATCCTGTACCCTTTATATTCAACTACCCCTGTCTTTTTTTCAACCGTAACACCGGGATAATTGCCTACATGCTGTCTTAGACCGGTTAAGTTATTAAAGACTGTTGTTTTACCAGAATTGGGGTTTCCTGCCAGGGCAATGGTTATTTTACTCTTCATTCTCCAGCTCTCTTATTAGAATCTTTCCGGCCATCCCTCTTCCAATTGCAAACTTGGTACCCTTGACTATAATACAAAGAGGACCGCCCCTGGATGCTCGTGAGACATAAAAAATCTCATAAGGAATAAATCCCATTGCGCAGAGGTGAGAATTAAGCCTGCACCCTCCGTTGATGCTTTCTATCCTGTACTTCTTCCCGGGGACCGCGTCAATGAGCCTTATAACTTCCCCCCCGGGCATTGGAGCTTTCCAGTTTATCCTGCCCTTATGTCTTAAACCCCATCTTCTCATTTAAATTTAACCCTATTAATTTATATTAGACATGTCTAACTTTAATAGGTTTATATATATTTGTCAAGTTTTTTTAAAAATTTTGAAAAATATAATGAGAAGGACCGGAATTACTTATTTTGCAGTATTATTTCCGGTACAACCAGCAGGGTGCCTTCCGTGTTTTGCATAATAGTTAAAGTTCTTCAGCCATCTGGGATACCCTTCGGGACAAGTATCTATAAATTTAGTAAGTTTCATTATCCTGTCCAATGATTCTGCGCTGATGTAATGTTCAATGTTGCAAGCGTCTTCCTTTGAAGTATTACTACTCACACCGAGGATATCATTAAAAAACTTATACAACTTTTTATGCTTATCGTATACTTCTTTTGCCAGTCTTTTCCCTTTATCTGTTAATTCCAGATATGCATACTTTTCATGTGTTACCAGTTCTTTTTCGATCAGCTTTCTAACTGCATCGACCACCGATGGCGTTTTTACCTTTAAGAATTTTGCAATTTCCTTTACCCTAGTCACTTTATTATCAATACTTATTAAATATATTGCTTCCAGGTAATCTTCCATACTTTGAGATAATTTCTTCATTCTATTTTCATCCTGAAATAAACTAAAATTGTTAGATAAACCTAACTATAGACACTAATATAATCTTTGTCAAATCCGGGAAAATTATCTTAACCTTGTGTTGCAGTATGGGCTATATTACCACTCTATCCCTGCCTCTGGCTTTCGCCTTATACAGGGCATCATCGGCATATTTTATGAGTTGTTCGGGCTCTTCTGCATCAGAAGGGTAGCTTGAAACACCTATACTTATGGTAAGATTACCGGAAGGTTCTATTTTTTCTTCACCGTCAAATTTCTTCTTACTTACAGCTTCACGCAGCCTCTCAGCAAAAACCCTGGCGTTTTCTTTATTGGTTTCGCCACAAATCACAGAGAATTCTTCCCCCCCGTAGCGGTATATTCTGTCAATTGTCCTTTTACTTTTCAAGAATAATCCTCCTATTTGCCTGAGGATTGTGTCTCCCATCTGATGACCGTGATAATCGTTATATTTTTTGAAATGGTCAATATCTATCATAAGCAAGGACAGGCTCTTTAAATACCTTTTGGCCTCAATTATGGAATATTCTAAATCTGTATCAAATTTTCTTCTGTTAAAAACGCCGGTTAATTCATCCACTATGGTCAGCATCTTTATCCTTTTATAATTTAATGCCCTCTCTATTGCCACAGAAATTTCGTGAGCCAGGATGTTTAAAAAATATTCATGCTTGCTGGAAAAAGCATTGGTCTTTCTGGAATCAATATAAATAATTCCTTTTACTTCTTCTTTTACTATAATAGGGATGCATATCATTGAAGTCGTCTGTTCGCCTTTGGGAATACAGTACTTGAAGTAAGAATTTTCGATATTGCCGATAAAAAGTTTATTCTTTGTGGATAATATATACTTTATCAGCGGCATTTCCTTGCTGAATTCCACACTCCTTATGCTCTTACCAAAGCCGACTTCACTCTGCAGCTTTACTCCATCTTCATTTATCAGGATTATGGCACACCCGTTACAGTTTATTACCTTGAAAACCTTTTCCACAATCAAATCACAAACTTTTTCAAGCTCAAGTTCAGATCCTATGGAACTTGCTATACCGAAAATTGCTTTTAAAATTTTTAAATCAATATTCTCTTTATGACTCATCTTAAATTTAAAAGAGGGAATATAATTTCTTGAATTTTTTAAAAATTCTTTTAAGGGTTTGATACAAATCCATATTTTTTATAATTATATACCAAAGAGGATAAAATCGATATAACACATTACAATATTACCATGCCTGTCTGATGAATTTTTAAATTATTTATTTTTGAGTATAATATATGAAATATATATAAATATGAGTAAATGGTTTATTACCTTCAATGGATCTCTGTAACTTTTACACATTTAGAAAAGAAAAGGGTTTTACTTTACTTGAGCTGCTGATAGTCATACTCGTTCTGGTGGTATTTGCAGCAATTGCTGTCCCCAGCTATTTATTTATAATTGACAGGGCCAGGGAAACGGCCACCGAGACTGAAATGGGCAATATTGCCAAAGCCCTTGAGATATATATTGCAGATAACAATGCCTATCCGGTCTCAGGCGATTTTCCTGACGTATTGGAAACCAGTGAAATCATGAATGATGTCCCTGAAAATGATAAATGGGAAAATGCTTACCAGTACTCTTCGGCCAGCGGAAGCAGTTATGTTCTGGAAAGCTATGGCATAAACGAAGCTGACGGCGGAAGTGATGATATTGTCTTTGTAAACGGGATAATAACCGAAGATGGCGCTTATTCCAATTATTAAAATTCCTGTGATCTCACCATAAAAATATATCTATCGGCTTGTTTAAAAAGTATATCCGTAAGGCAGAAAAAATTAAAGTTAATTTTAACTTCCAGCTCTTTTTATTTTCTTTACAACAGCATCTGCAAATTCACTGGTACCCACAGCTGTGGGGTCATTCCTATTGGGCTTTAAATCATAAGTCACATATTTGCCTTCCCTGATATTTTCGGCAATGGCGCGTTCCAATATGCCGGCACATTCCTGTTCCTCTATATATTTGAGCATTAAAACCGCCGAAAGCATCATAGCAGTCGGATTTACTTTATTTAAACCTTTGTATTTAGGGGCACTGCCATGTGTTGGTTCAAACAATGCAATATCCTTACCGATATTTCCACCAGGCGCGACACCCAACCCTCCGACCAGTCCTGCAGCAAGGTCAGAAATTATATCCCCGTACAGGTTGGGCAGAACCAGTACATCATAAAGTTGAGGTTTCTGCACCAGCTGCATACACATATTATCCACAATCCTGTCTTCCGATTCTATATCATCATATTCTGATGCAACCTTCTTGAATACTTCCAGAAAAATGCCGTCAGAGTATTTCATTATATTTGCCTTATGCACTCCGGTGACCTTCTTCCGGTTATTTTTTCTGGCATATTCAAATGCAAATCTGATTATATTTTCAGAAGCTGAAGCAGAAATCGGTTTGATGCTTATTCCACTGTCACCTCTGATGCCGGCAGCTTTTTTTTCTTTAATGAAATTTATAAGTTCCTTTGTCTCACTGTTCCCTTTTTTAAACTCTATACCGGCATAAAGATCCTCGGTATTCTCTCTTATCACTACCAGATCTATATTGTCATATATACTCTTGACTCCCGGATAGCTTTTACAGGGCCTAACGCATGCATACAGATTGAACAGCTTCCGCATTGCCACATTCACGCTTCTAAACCCTGTTCCCACCGGAGTTGTTATTGGACCTTTTATACCTACTTTATTTTTCTTAAGTGAATCAATGACTTTTCGGGGCAGTACAGTTCCTTCTTTCTGGTAAACTTCGGCTCCTGCATTTACCACGTCCCATTCGATATCTACCCCAGTGGCCTCTACCACTTTAACCATAGCTTCTGTTATTTCCGGCCCTATGCCGTCACCCGGTATTAAAGTTATAATATATTTCATAGTTTAAAGCCTTTGTTTTTGGTAATATGGCCGGCCAGGCCCCCATCGTCCAATATCTTTATCATTATCCCCGGAAGAGGATTGAACTTTAATTCCAGATTGCCGGTCTTATTGCTGATTATTCCCTTTTTTAAATCTATCTCCAGTACATCTCCGCTTTCAATTTTATCGGTATTACAGACCAGTGCAGGCAGCCCTATATTAATGCAGTTTCGAAAAAATATTCTGGCAAAGGATTTGGCCAGAACCGCTCCCACACCGGCAATTTTCATCACTGCCGGTGCATGCTCCCTGCTTGAGCCAAGCCCGAAATTCATGCCGCCTACGACAAAATCACCCGGCTTTACCTTCTTTGCAAAATCAGGATCGGCGTCTTCCAGCACATGCTCCGCCAGCCGGGGTAGATTGGAACGAAGGTGGAACAACCTTCCCGGAGCAATTAAATCAGTCGAGATATCGTCGCCAAATTTAAAACTTTTCCCAATTAGAATTTTGGAATTTTTCTTTTTGCCGGACATTATCCCAGAACCTCCCTTGGATCCGCAATATAACCTTTAACAGCACTCCATGCAGCAGTAGCAGGAGATGAAAGATAAATAAACGAGTCAGGATTTCCCATTCTTCCCTTAAAATTCCTGTTCTGGGTTGAAAGGCACACTTCCCCGTCACCAAGTACGCCCTGGTGCACACCAACACATGGACCGCAGCCTGGCGGCTGTATCACTGCCCCGCTGTCTACAAGCGTTTTTAAGACCCCCTTCTCCATAGCTTCAAGGTACGTGTCTCTGGAAGATGGGACCACAATTAGCCTGACTCCGCCGGCTACTTTCCTGTCTTTAAGAATATCTGCCGCAATCTTTAAATCGCTGAACCGGCCATTGGTGCATGTCCCTATAAATACCTGGTCCACCATAATTTTTTCCAGGCTGCTTACGGGCAGAGCATTATCTACGGTATGGGGCTGTGAAACCATGGGTTCGATAACTGAACAGTCAATGTCTATGATTTTTTCATATTTTGCCCCCCTATCCGCAGTTATCTCCCTGAAACAATCAATCCTTCCCTGATCTTCCAGATACTTTTTTGTAATCTCATCAGAAGGGAAAATACCTGTTTTTGCCCCTGCCTCTACTGCCATATTTGAAATAGTGAATCTGTCATCTATACCCATCCTGGCTCCTACTTCGCCCCCGAATTCCAGAGCCCTGTAAGTCGCTCCGTCAGAAGTAATTTTTTCAATTAAATAAATAATTAAATCCTTTGCAAATACTCCTTTGTTAATCTTTCTATTGAAATTAATTTTAATGGTATGAGGAACCATGAGCCAGGTTTTGGCCAGCGCATAGCCCACTGCAATATCCGTGGAACCCATACCGGTAGCAAATGCTCCCAGCGCACCTGAAGTGCAGGTATGAGAATCCGCTCCTATTACTATATCTCCAGGGCAGGTATATGATTCTACAAGAACCTGATGGCATACCCCCTCACCGATATCGTATATTACCGCTCCCGTCCGGGATGCAAAATCTCTTAGAACGATATGGGAGTTTGAGAGCTCCTTCCTGGGACTGGGTGCCGAATGGTCGATGAAAAAAAATGATTTTTCAGGTTTCTTTACCTCTCTAAAACCCATCTTTTTTACCTGGCTTACTGCAAGAGGGCCGGTCCCGTCCTGTGACATTACCACATCCACATCCACGACCGCAAAGTCTCCGGCTTTCAGTTCCCTGCCCGCATGTTCACTTATAATCTTCTCGGAAATTGTTTTTCCCAAAAAATCCCTCATTCCTGCTTTTTCTTCTTTTTAGCATATTCATTGTAGATATACATAAGCTCTTTATCAAAAAGAGGCCTCTTAAGGTCTATTGACATACTCCTGGCAAGCCCAAGTATATCGTTGGCCTGCTTATCAGTAAGCTCTATGTCAAACTCTTTGAATTTATGAAGGATGGTATGTGAACCTGAATGCTTGCCTACAACCAGCTGCCTGGTAAGTCCCACCTCACTAGGTTTGAACACTTCGTAATTCTTCGGATTTTTAATGACTCCGTCTGCATGTATACCGGATTCATGGGCAAACACATTAGTTCCTACAATTGCTTTCCATACCGGTATTGCCCTGGCCGAGGATCTGGCAACATATTCGGCAATTTCCCTGAATTTTGATGTTTTTATTCCCAGTTCTATATTCTCCAGATATTTCAGAGCCATTATAATTTCTTCCATGGCCGCATTTCCTGTCCCTTCTCCCAGACCGCCCACACTGGCTACCAGGCTGTAGGCACCGCCTCTTATTGCCGCTATTCCATTAGCGGTTGCCATTCCAAAATCATTATGGTTATAGACTTCCAGAGGAAAATTCATGGCATTCGATATGGTATTGATATATAAAAAGGTCCTGAACGGGTCAAATTTACTTACCGTGTCACAGATCCTGAACCTGTAGGCACCTTTTTTTCTGGCAATGGAAATTAACTTTAATAGAAACTCGAGATCGGCACGGGTGGCGTCTTCCGCACTTACAATAAAGTTAAGATTGTTCTGCTTGGCAGTTCTTATGGCTTCCCTTAATTTATTTATGACCCATGTCCTGTTTTTCTTATATTTTTCTTTAATATGTATATCGGAAGCGGAAATATTTATAACTACATTTTTAACCCCGCACTGTACCGCATATTCTATATCTTCCGGTTCAGCCTCACAATAAGCAAAAATTTTACAGTTTAATTTTTCATCTGCGATTTTCTTAATAATTTCTCTCTCAATTGCTCCCAGCGAAGGGGTGCCTACCTCGACCTCGGGAATTCCTATTTCATCCAGCATATTGGCTATTCTGATTTTTTCATGTTTTGAAAAGACCACACCTGCCGTCTGCTCGCCGTTTCTTAAGGTAGTATCTATAATATTTACATATCTTTTACTTTTTGCTTCTGTCACTTTTAGCCCCCTTCTTGCCTGATTTACTCCTGGTTGACCGGCTCTTATAGGATTTATAGGTATCGATAATCTCACTGTCAAAAAGAGCCCTTTTAAGGGATACGGTCTTATCCCTTATTATTTCAGCTAATTCTTCGGCCTCATTTTCACTTATCTTGAAGCCCAGAGTATTGAGCTTATAGATTATGGTATTTACTCCCGAATATTTGCCAAGTATTACTTTTTTATCCAGACCCACATCCCGCTCATTAAACAACCCATACGTTTTTGTATCCGACAGCACGCCGGAAAATCTACTCTCACTTTCATAAACAAATAATTTTCCTCCTACTATCGGCTTCCAGGAGGGAATGATCCTGTTTGAGGCCTTGGCTACATACTCGGATATTGACCTGAAAAGAGTGGTATTGAATCCCAGGTCCACTCCCTCGATATATTTTAGGGCCATAATCAATTCTTCAAATGCGGCATTTCCCGCTCTCTCACCCAATCCGTTTATGGTAGTATTTACATAAGTTGCTCCTGCCTTAATTCCTGCTATGGCGTTGGCTATAGCCATTCCAAAATCGTTATGGGTATGCATTTCGATATCTATTCCGATTATATCTATAATATTTTTAACTCTTATAAAAGTCTCAAACGGGTCAAGTATGCCCAGGGTATCGCAATATCTTAGTCTGTCCGCACCCGCATCTCTTGCCGTTCTTGCAAACTGCAGAAGAAATTCCATATCGGATCTTGAAGCATCTTCTGCATTTACCGATACATACAGGTTAAATCCCTTGGCATAATCCACACTGGTCTTAACGCTTTCCAGTACCCATTCTCTGCTCTTCATAAGTTTATGTTCAATATGTATATCGGAAGAAGATAATGAAATAGCCACGGCATCGACTCCGCATTCGATGGAGGCATCAATATCGGATTTTACCGCCCTGTTCCAGCCCAGCACGCTGCAGTTGAGTCCAAGTGCAGCAATCCTCTTTATCGCTTCTTTTTCGTCCCCTCCCATGGTGGGTATTCCTGCTTCTATCTGGTGCACCCCTACCTTATCCAGCATTTTAGCAATGGATACTTTCTCGTCATTTGCAAATACGACTCCCGCGGTCTGTTCTCCGTCACGTAAAGTCGTGTCGTCAATCTTTATATTTTTATGGTCGATTTCTGTTCCTGCTTTTTGCGAAAATTCTGTTAGTATATCTATTTCTCTCACACTTATCACTCCTTAAAACTAATAAATCCTTGCTTATATCTATAAAAATGGATAAGAAATCATTGTTTTTAAAAAATTTTGCTATAATTATAACATTTCTTAAAAAATATAACATTTATAATAAATTTTTCAATTTTTTTAAAAATTTTACATTTTTTTAGGTAAAACCGGTTCAAGTTATATAAATTTATTTAGTTTCAAAAAAGAAATATAATGATATTAGCAGAATATAGGCTGAAATTCAGATAAAAAATACTTTTATCCTAAGTTAAATCTTTGCCATGTTTTCTTCAGGTTTTCCTTTTCTTTTATGGGACATACTGTTTATAATTGGCTGATAGAGATTAAAAAAGCTGGTTTCGTTAGGCCAATCGCTTAAAAATTTGCCTGGTGCAACATTAAACCATGGTCAGCAGATTTAATTTCAGATGCTAATAATAAAAATTTTAAAAAATAGAAATTTTATTTTTATTTTAGCCTTCGTCCTTGGGCTGTCCATTGGAAATATGGTCGGCTGGGCAAAGCATCTGACCCTGCCTGCCCTGGCCATAGTTATGACCGTATCAATGACCGAGATTTCCTTAAAGTCGTTTCTGCCGCTTAAGAGCCTGCTGAAACCTGTACTTCTTGCCATACTTTTAAATTATTTTGCTTTTGCGGCGGTCATGCTTACAATGGCCTGGTTTATCATCCCTCAAAAAGAGATATGGATCGGATTTGTTATCATAGCCTTTGCCCCTCCGGGAGTGGCGATCCCTCCATTTACAGCCATATTAGGAGGAGACATAAAATTTTCCCTTATGGGAATAGTCGGGACATACATAGCGGCGCTTATCATATTACCGCTGGCCGGGTTGATTTTTGTGGGCCGGAGCTTTATTCAGCCCTTGAATTTAATTATTGTGTTTACCGAACTTATAATAATCCCCATTATAATATCTCAGATATTCATAAAAACGAAGATTGATAAATATATACTTAAGTTCAGGGGACCTATTGTAAACTGGGGCCTTTTTGTGATCATTTTTACAATCATAGGACTTAACAGGAGCGTTTTCTTTAATGACCCCAAAACACTGGGTAAAATCTCCCTGATCTGTGCCGTTACCATTTTCGGCCTTGGCCTGCTGTATGAATTTATAACCAAAAAATTAAAAATCAGCCGCAGTATATCCAGCTGTATAGTCCTCCTAGGAACCATAAAAAACGGCGGCTTTGCCGCTGCAACTTCCCTGACACTGTTCGGGGGCAGAGCGTCACTTCCCAGCGCTGTAGCAAGCGTGTTCCTGATTATCTTCCTGCTTTATCTGAGCTTCCGTGCCAGAAAAACCAGCTCTTCTTAAGATAGTTGTTTTGATCCCTCTGGAAACCAGTTCCTGGTATTATTAGCTATTCTTACCAGAGTCAACATTACAGGAACCTCCACCAGAACACCTACTACTGTAGCCAGAGTAGCTCCCGAGTTAAGACCAAATAATGAGATTGCCACTGCAACTGCCAGCTCAAAAAAATTACTGGCCCCAATCATCGCTCCCGGAGCAGCGATATTATGAGGTAATTTCCATATCCTTGCCCAACCATAAGCTATTAAAAATATAAGGAAGGTCTGAATTATAAGCGGTACGGCAATCAGCACAATGTGGAAAGGATTGGTTAAAATTATTTCTCCCTGGAACGCAAAGATGATAACCAGGGTCAGAAGCAGGCCCGTGGTTGTTACCTTATCAAATTTTTTTAAAAATACATTTTCAAAATAAGCAGTTCCTTTTTTCTTAATAATCAAAAATCTGGTAATATAACCAGCTGAAAATGGGATGACCACAAATAGCAGCACCGATAACAATAAGGTGCTATAGGGAACAATCACCCTGCTCACACCCAGAAGAAGAACAACAATAGGGGTAAAAGCAAAAAGTATTATTAAATCATTTACTGCTACCTGTACCAGTGTGTAAGCAGGATCTCCATCGGATAGATAGCTCCATACAAATACCATGGCAGTGCAGGGAGCGGCTCCCAGAAGTATCGCACCGGCAAGATATTCAGTAGAAAGAGCCTGCGGTATGAATTTCGCAAAAACAATCTTTAAGAAAAAAAATGCAATTGCATACATGGTAAAAGGCTTTATCAGCCAGTTAGTTACTGTGGTTACTGTAAGTCCCTTTGGTTTTTTTACAGCGTTTACGATACTGGTAAAATCAATCTTTAACATCATGGGATAAATCATAAGCCAGATCAATATGGCCACTGGTATGGATACATGAGCATATTCGAATCTACTTAAAGTAGCTGGAAATGCAGGAAAAAATCTTCCTATTGCTATACCAACAATAATACACAGAATCACCCATACCGAAAGATATTTATTAAAGAAATCCAGTCTTTTTGCTTTTGTTGATTTTTCACTGTCTCTTACCATTTTATTTTCCTTCATTATAAAAACTTCTAATTATTTCTTTATATTTTTAAATAAACATAATAGCATTTCATTAAAATCAATCATTTATCACTTTTTAAACTAAGGCAGTTAAGATTTAAGGTTAGAGCTAAATTGCCTAGCAGTTTATGAAGTAAATTATTTTAATATTTCCTCTATCTCTTCAACAGAAGGTATCTTCCCTGTAAACTTGACCTCTCCGTTCACTGCCAGTGCCGGGGTTGCTATTACTCCGAAATCAATTATTTGATTTATATCAGTGATTTTCTCAATATCGGCATCAATTCCCAGGCTGTCTACTGCCTTTATGGCATTGGCCTCAGTCTGTTTGCATTTGGAACATCCGGTACCCAAAATTTGAATTTTCATCTTCTAATCTCCTCTTTAAAATCATTTCTGTCTCAGACAAAAAAGTGGCCAAAAGCCATCCCCGTAAAGGTGGCCATAATTACAACCAGGGTTGTATAAGTCAGGGTTTTCTTAATCCCCATAATCCTTCCGATTACAATCATATTGGGAAGGGACAATGACGGTCCGGCCAGCAGAAGAGTCAGAGCGGGCCCTTTCCCCATGCCAAGCTCCATCAGCGCTTTAATTATGGGTACCTCGGTCAGAGTAGAAAAGTACATAAGAGCACCGAATATCGAGGCTACAAAATTTGACCTAATGCTATTTCCGCCAACCCAGGTCTCTACCACACTCTGCGGCAGAAAATATTTGATAATCCCTGTTATGAAAACTCCTGCCAGAAGAATTGGAAATATCTGCCAGGCAAGTTTTCCGGTTTCTTTCAGCCAGACTTTTAGTTCGGCTTTTTTATAGCCCACTACTATAATTACTATTAGAACAGCAGATGCTATAGCAGCATATATCCACATCCTGGCCGCACCAAAAACCAATATGGCAAGAAGGGATAGGAAAAATATTATACTTATATATTTAGGCTTATTATATTCACTTTGCCCGTAAGCTTTAAATAAATTCTGGTCCCCCTTTAATTTTTCTCTTTCTTCCTTTATCCAGATTAAAGACATTATAAATCCTATAACAATTGAAAAGGAAATGGCCCCTATGGCCCTGGCTATACCCAGTTCATAGCCAAGGAGCTTTGCCGTGTAAACTACGGCAAGTATATTTATGGCCGGTCCGGAATAAAGAAATGCAATCGCAGGGCCAAGCCCTGCACCTCTTTTTCTAATGCCTGCAAATAAAGGAAGGATAGTGCAGGAGCACACTGCAAGAATAGCTCCTGATACAGAGGCAACACTGTAGGATAACCATTTATTCGCCTTTGCTCCGAAATATTTAAGAATTGCCCCTTTGGAAATAAAAACAGCAATGG
Organism: uncultured Actinomycetota bacterium; assembly: GCA_964494385.1. Taxonomy (GTDB): domain Bacteria; phylum Actinomycetota; class Humimicrobiia; order Humimicrobiales; family Humimicrobiaceae; genus CAZBSE01. The sequence goes on from CAZBSE010000005.1 coordinate 29,009, forward strand.
CGCCGGCAATAAAAAATGCAGGTATCAAGCAGGTAAGCACATGGGCCGAAAGATATTCAACAAGCGCATACCATCCGCTTTTTATTGATTCAATAAATATTTCCACTTTAGGCTAACTCCTGCATATTTTTTTCCTGTCAATTCCGTACAGCTTCAGCCCGTCATTTTTTATTCCCTTATCAGCTTCTATTGCTGAAAATATTCCATACAGAATCTTCTTTATCTGTGCATTCATATCCGTGCCCATTCTGTAGTTAACCCACTTACCTTCCTTGCTGTAATCAACCAGACCGCTGTTTTCCAGCAGTTTAAGATGACTCGATACTGTGGGCTGGGACAACCCTATGATCTCCCTTATCTCACAGACGCACAGGTCCTTTTTCTCATTGAGCAAATGGATTATCCTGATTCTGTTTTCATCGGCCAGTGCTTTTAAAACCCCGGTTATATTTTTTAAAGCAGTCATTTTAACCCCCTTGGAATTTT
>CAZBSE010000005.1:29594-75357 GCA_964494385.1 uncultured Actinomycetota bacterium
TTTAAAACCCCGGTTATATTTTTTAAAGCAGTCATTTTAACCCCCTTGGAATTTTCATCAATTATAACTATATATTTAAATATGTCAATATATTTAGTTGAAAAATAAAATTACCTGTTTATAAAACAAATACTAAGGCTGGCCGTGCAACCAGCCTTAGTATTTAATTAAATAGTTTATCAGCCTTTCCTCGGTAATCTGTCAGACTTATCCTCTTCTGCTAAATTCATACACCAGAAGAACTATACAGGCAGCGAAAACTACTACAATTACTCCTCCCAGAAGATAAATATTCTGGTTTGTCACAAAACTTATAACTTTATCAACCAAGCTTTTCCAGATGAAAAAATCAAAAAATTTGTTCAGCACAACAGCAACTGAAAACAATGCCACTTTAAGCAATACCAGAATTACCACTACACGGTTAAATATATTCACAATCCACCTCCTTCCCTATCTTTTATAAGGTTTTTTCGTATCTTTAAATATTTATTAATTATGATTACTTTTGTTTAAATATAAATATATACTATTGTATTTTAAATTAAAATATAAATTATCATTTATATGATTAATTTAAATTGTTAAAATATTATATATAACAATTAAGAATAATTGTCGTGAAAAATTTAATTTCTAAAACTGCATCACTGACTGTATTGCTGCTTATCCCTGTAGTTCTTTTAGGCTTCTCCGGGTGTAAAGAATATCCGGTCGCTGAAACACAGGCATTAGAACAGACAGATACAGCCATAAAGGAAGAACTACCGCTTAAAGCCGATGAGGAACCTGCCGAAGATACCGTTTCTCCTGGTGAAGACAGGGGTGAAGAAATAAAACAGGAGCTTTTTATTGTTTTAAATAATTTCCTTCAGGCAGTAAAAGAAAATAAGGAATATGCCTTTTTTGACAGCTATACTGTTGATATGACAGGAAGCGAAGAGGAATACAAAAATGGCACCGCATCTGATATCTTTTATATCATAAAAGAATCACATTCCGGCTGGGAAAACATAACTGCAGAAAGTGTCACGTTTGACGGGAACAGAGCCCTTCTTATAATCAGGGGGGACAGAACAGTAGAAGGTATGGAATATAAAGATGAGCAGATACGGTTCAATTTCATAAATGAAAACGAAATCTGGAAGATTGATTTCTATTACCCGTCCGATATTTTAATCATAGCTGTAAACCCCGAACCGGGCAGCATAATTAATTCCGGTGAAATAGCCGGCCTTACCATATCAGCTGATATAGGATCTTTTTTTACAATCAGCGATATAAGCCTTCATTTAAACAGTACAAAATTAAATCCTGAAATCTGCATAAGGGACCAATACGAATCATCTGTATCTATTGAGATCCCGGTGGAGAGCCTTACTGGAGGCTTAAATAAAGTAAGCTGTTATGCGGCAAATTCTGCATGGGATAACTCCAATTATAGCTGGGATTTTACCGTTGAATAAAATTAACAATCGATTATTTGCAGCATGCTCTTAACCTGCTTCTTTCTATATGTACCTATACGGTTTAATATCCACCCCGATATCGATTATATTAGCACCCTGTAATATAAGCATTTTTATGGGCCCTTAATAAATTGACTATATAAAATATTATATTCTTAGAAAATTAATATAGCTTTTTAATTTTTAAATTTATATAATTATCACATAAATTTTTATACAGTAATTAGTAAATATATTGTATTTATTTTATAATTAATTCACATGAATCAGAACCTAACCGTTTCAATCAATATAATCTCTGACAGAATAAAAAAAATATTTCATTTAAAAACTGATAAGGAAAATAATTACTGTAATATTATCGCATCCGGAACCAATATAATGGGCAGAATCTATTCTCCTCATCCTATCCAAATAGAAGGTATCGTAGCAGGGGAGATCATATCAAGGGAAGAACTGGTAATAGGTAAAAAAGGAAAAGTAAGAGCAAACATTAAAACTAAAAATATGGTAATAGAAGGAAGTTTCACCGGCAATATAATTTCAGCAGAAGAAGTCCTGATAACTTCCACCGGGAAGCTTAAAGGCAATGTAATCCAAAAAGACACTTATCTTATAATAAATAAAAACGGCCTATTTAAGGGCAACAGTATTATTATAGATAATAAGGAAATATTTAAAATAAATAATAGTGAGAAACTCTCCAATATTAAGATAACACCCAAGAAAATATTAAAATTTTAAAATTCTAATTTAATTGATGCTTAAAATAAATAATTATATTTGCATACAGATTATTTCCTGTATATAAATTTCACCATCCGGATTTATAATTTCATGCTATCATCTATGTCATTAAGCTGGAATTCTTTTGATTTATCTTTTTTACCGGTCTTCGCATATGCGGCTTTTTCTCTTGGCTTAATTTTTTTATCATCCTTGTTTTCAGTTTGTGTAATCCTGGTAACCTTTCCACTGAAAATTCCGCCTTCGTTTATGATCAGCGAGTCTGTTTTTATATTACCATCCACTACTCCTGTTTCTGTGATTTCAACTTTACCGGTACCTTTTAAATTTCCTTCGAATTTCCCAATTATTTTAGCATCAATAGTAGTAACATCAGCGCTGACAACTCCCTCTTTCTGAATCGTCATCTGCCCATCGACTACTAATTCACCTACAATTTCGCATCCTACCTCTATGGATTGAGAAACATCCAGTTTCCCCTCTATTTTTGCCTTATTCCCTATAATAGTCAGCAGCGTCCTGGATTCTTCCTTGCCAGAAGCTTCTGTTTCATCTAAATCCTTGCTTGAAAAAACCATGTTTCCCTCCTTATAGCTTTTAATATAATATATAATAAAATCAGTTTAAACTATCTACCGTTTTTTCAATTTGAGAGAACAATTTTATGATATCTTTTGATGCCTCTTCTCTGGGAAACGATATAAAAACCGGTTCCCTTTTTAACGATATAGATTTTTGATAGTGCACCAGATATCTTATCTTTTGATTAAATATAGTTAATCTTCCGCCATATTTTTCCTGGAGGGTATCTATTACCTGCCCCGGTATCTTCTTTCTTTTTTCAAAGGCATTAATTACAATACCGGCAATCTTTATCCTGATATCATATTTTCTTTCCAGGTTTTTAATTATCTTGTCCAGGTAATCAATATCCAGCAGCGAGAACATCTCCGGCTTTATTACCACTATGACCTTACAGGCGTAAATTATTGATGTTGTTGAAAGAAGAGAAAAATTAGGCTGAGAATCTATTACTATATAGTCATAATCATCTTTATTGATATTTTCTTCAAGTATATTCTTGACTATTATATTTCTGTACAACGCTTTATAAGGTTTTTGCTCGTTTAAAGTTTTGTTTAATAAGTAATCTGTCAGGTATTCCTCAATAAGTGAAATATTATTAGAAGAGGGCAGTAAATCGATATTATCGGTAATTTTTATAACATAATTCCTAAAATTTATATTCTTTCCTTTTAGGTAATCAATCATAAGATTATCAATATTTATCTTACTGTCATCTGATGCTTTATTAAAAGCCTGGACAAGATTTATCTGGGGATCAAAATCAATAAAAAGAACTCTTTTATTCTTTTTTTCGGCTAAATACCAGCCATAGTTATAGCATATAGTCGTCTTTCCGGTACCGCCCTTGGTATTAAAAAAAACAACTTTTTCCATTTAACTCTTTCTATTCCAAATCTAGATGCTAAACCCAGAATTCAGAAATACCTGTAAAGGAACATTATTATTTATATTTACCCTAAATAAACATCCCAATTCTATATTTGACTATATTATAATAATATTTTAATTTAAAAAAAAGGTTAAATATCAATATATTATTACAGTTAATATATTTCTTCTTTCTGTAGAAAATATTATAAACTTGCAGAATATATCATTAAATTTATAAGTCTTCTTAGTAGTTTGCAGATATTTACTAACCCTTTAAGACTCCAAGGGGCCTGAGCCTTACCGCTTTTTTTGATATTCCGGCAAAGTGTGTCACATCCACCACCCTGCTTATATCTTTATAGGCCTGTGGAGCTTCTTCAGCCAGTCCGGACATGCTCCCGGCCATTACCACTATCCCCTTCTTATCAAAAAGCTCTTTTTTAAGTTCGCTTCCCTGTATCTGTTTTCTTGCTTTGGTTCTACTCATGAGTCTTCCCGCCCCGTGACAGGTGGAGCCGAAACTCTCGCTCATTGCCTTCTCCGTTCCCAGCAGGATGAAAGAATAACGTCCCATATCCCCGGGAATTATTACCGGCTGCCCTATGGCCCTATACTTTTCAGGGATCTGCCTGTGTCCCGCGGGATAGGATCTGGTGGCCCCTTTTCTGTGAACGCAGACCTCCCGTGTTTTACCGTCAATATTATGCTGTTCCATCTTGGCTATATTATGGGATACATCATAGATGGTACCAAGGCCCAGCTTCTCCGAAGACCTGCCGAAAAATTTTTCAAATACCTTCCTTGTCCAATGCGAAAGGCAGTGCCTGTTTACCATGGCATAATTAACCGCACAGGCCATGGCGCCGTAATATCTTCTGGCCTCGGGAGAAGCAAGCGGCGCGCACGCCAGCTGACGATCCGGCAATTTTATCCCGTACTTTAAGGCAGCTTGCTGCATCACCCTGATATAATCACTGCATATCTGATGACCGAGCCCTCTTGAACCTGAGTGTATCATTATGGTTATCTGGTCTTTCTCCAGGCCCAGTAAATCTGCTGCCTTGCTGTCATATATTTCATCTACTGCCTGTATCTCTAAAAAATGATTTCCCGATCCCAGCGTGCCCACCTGACTCATTCCCCTGTCCATGGCAGTTTTACTCACAAAATCGGGATTGGCTGTCTCCATGCAGCCGTTCTCTTCTATAAAGTACTCATCTTCTTCCCAGCCGTAACCATTTTTTACGGCCCAGCGGACGCCTCCTTTAAGCAGCTGCTTTAATTGATCCGCAGAAAGCTTAATCCTGCCCCTGGTTCCCAGGCCTTTGGGTATGCTGAAGGATAAGATACCCATTATATCTTCCAGGCGGTTCTTAATATCGTCAACATAAAGGCAGGTCCGCATGGCCCTCACCCCGCAGGATATATCAAAACCAACTCCGCCCGGTGAAATAATACCGCTATCAGTGTCAAAAGCAGCCACTCCTCCTATGGGGAACCCATACCCGTAATGTATATCCGGCATAGCATATGAAGCCTTTATAATGCCGGGAAGAGTTGCAACATTTACTACCTGGTCAATGGTCTTTTCACCGACCGCGTGATCCAGCAGCTGCTTATCGGCAAATATTATTCCGGGAACCCTCATGCCGTATCTTTCATTCTTCTCTACTTCCCACTTATAATCATTTATCTTTTTAATGTTATAATCTGCTATAATAATCCCTTCTCCTCTCAGACATCAAATATAACTCTGCCTTCCCATCTGCCATGCCTGCTGTCTTTTTCTACTTTGAGCATATGGTAAGTGGGAGCTTTTATAATGGTCCTTATATTATGTTTGCTCGGATCCGCTTTCTGGCCGAATACTTCAGCTTCCAGTATAATCCTGTTATTCCTTTTATGGATTTTGCCCACCTTAAATCCTGAAAACAGGATATTATCAATTTCATAAAGGTAAAGTAATTTTTCCAGCCACAGTACCAGCAAATTTTCAGGGTCCGTATCCTCTGGGACAATTTTTACATTCCTCCTGTTCAGAAGCTCAACCATCCCTAAATCACATATGATGGAAAACATTCCCTCAGCCGCATTTTCAAATAATTCCTCCAGTGTTTTTCCGTAAAACTCTATGCCTATATCGGAAAGATGTTCGATGCATTTATATTTTTTACCTGCCTTTTTTAAATCAACCATTGGCTGCAACCATCCTGTAGTCTGTTTTTATTACCTCCCGTTAATTTACTGCCCTGGCGGATAATTTCTTATCCCGTTTGTTATGTTTTATAAATACCTGGTCCAAAAGATTAATATGAAAAAAATCTTTTTAGGCAAATGAAAGAATAAGAATTTTTTATATTTATAGATTTATATAATATTTATTCATCAATATAAGATTTTTCAAACTGGTTCTGCCGCTCTTCCATTTCTTCCCAGACATCTGCCGGAACCATTTCTTTTAGATAATCTGAAATTGCATCAACTTTTTTTCTATCCTCTGGTTTTATTTCTGAATCATCCGGTATATTATCATATTCTATGCCGTTGGCTGTAATTGTAACACTGCTGTTGCTCCCGCCTATCGCTATTTCATCAGTTGTTTCCCATTTCCTTTTAAATAAATCGTTTTCTATAAGCAATTGATAAATGTGGTCCAGCTGGTCCCGGGAGACTTCAAAACTTACCTCCCAGACATCCGGAGAAAGCGGTTCCCAGGTTGTATCCGGATAACCCGGCTGATATTCAAATAATCCCTGTAGACCGGGGCCTATGGTTATTTCGTAATAATAGTTATACTCTGGTGAAAGCGGTGGTGTGGTCCAGTAGAACTCAACGGTTAAATCTTCGGGACATTCTGTTTCTGGTTCTTTGTAACACGACACGCAGCTTATCACTACTGTAAAAACTATTATTACTGCCGCTAAAATACCTGCCCTATATTTTAATTTCATGATAACCCCCCCAATGCTGTCTTCTCTTTTAAGGTTCTAAAATCTTACCCATAAATAATATATTGCCGGTCCTGTCATCCCTTATAAGAAGTACAAAAGGCCTGTTTACTATAAATTCTACAGGTTGCACTGCAGTAGCACCCATACCCATTGATGTTGCTGCCGCAGCAACCGTTCCTTCTTCATTAACCTCAATAATAGCTTTATGATCAATCTGCGAAATAAACATCAGAGGCGCCATTGAACTGAAATCAGCCCTATCGTCAATAAATGCATTTACCATCCCTAAACCTTTAAGCGGTTCTACCAGGCTTTTTGCTCCATACTCAATACTAAATTTTGGAAATTTAAGTATTACATCTACATCCGCAGCTTCCGGGATAGATTTATTCAGCAGATCATGGGAAAAATTATTAATAAATCCATTTATCTCAGTACCTTCATCTGGAAGGAATACATACATTGCGGTTTTGTTTCTGCCGTAAGGAATTCTTATCATTTGAAAGTCACTGCCTTCGTAATAATCATATTCTTCGTAATTTTCCATCATCTGCACTTTTTTAGCATCTCCGTCTTTAAGGAAAAAATCATCTTCTTTAGTGTCTTCTGTTTTAAATTTATCCATCCACTGCCCTTTAAAATAAATGGCGTTTATAAGATACATTACAGCGTCTTCTACGGCTTTCGGACTTACAATGTTACTTATCCTGCCTTTTGTTGCTTCGCCTGCCCAATTATTCATTTTGTCTGCAGTGTCCTGATTTTTAAAATCTACATTATAAATTGATGCATTATAATAGTATTCTGCCAGGTCAGTAAAATCCTTTTCTATAATAAAGTCTTTTCCGAACCAGATTGAATTTCCCGTATATAATTCAACCATTTCATCTATGTCTGCCATGCTGGACAGCAGAACTTTAAAAGATGAATTTAATTCATCTATGTTATAGTCTTTAAATTCCAGAGTTTCTGCAATTTCCTGCTTTGTCTGATTTTTTGAACCGTTATATGCCATTGCTATTGCAAGAGAAATGCTGATTGGTGAAATAAAAACATTTAGATTTTTATCCTCATTTGAAAGTTCTTTAAATATTTTCAGCGCAAAATCTGTGTTTAAGTCAACAAGGGCCTGATCAACATTTTCTGCAATCTTATCCGACTCTTTATTCGCTTCAGTTTCTTTGGACGTTTTTCTAAAAAGATAGGTTATGCCGCTACAGCAACTTACCGAAAATAATAGAACTGCAGAAACTATTGCTACAGCAGATATGGCCAGGATTATTTTTTTTACACTCATATTTTAAACTTCATAAAATATTTTTTTATAAAGAAAACAATAAAAATTATACTGTAAAATTATATCATGAGGTTCATATAATAAGCTATTCGTAAAGAAAATTGGGTTTTGCCCCGACTGGTTGACTATAAAAAACTTTAAAATATAATTCTTTTTATTTTAATTGTAAATAAACAATATTTTGTTTAAAATGTAAAAAATTATATTTTGTAAAACCTTTGCAATCAATGCATAAATTCAAATATAATAAAAACAATAGCTGTTTAAATCCTATCATGGCAGTACCGCTAATTTGCTTTCAGATAAATCGTCCGGACCAAAAAACCATAAGAAAATTTTTATCCTAAAGGAGCTGATATGAACAATAGAAAAAGTACCGCTGTTCCGGTTATTAATATTCAGGGACAGAACTGCACCGGATGCGCCACTTCCACTCTCTGCACACAGTATCCTGCAATTAAAAATGTTCTGCTTCAGGATATAGTGCCCGGTTTTAAACTTGATTTTATATTCCATCCCAATATTATGACCGCCAGCGGTAATCTTGCCATGGAAATACTTGAAAATGCAGCAAAAGAAAAAGGATACGTTTTGATTATTGACGGTGCCATTCCTACCGGTGATAACGGAATTTACTGTGTTACCGGAGAAAAGGACGGTAAAAAATATACCATGCTGGAAGAGACCGTAAGGCTGGCGCCGGATGCGCTGGCAGTAATAGCTCTGGGGACCTGTGCGGCATTTGGTGGAATCGCTGCCGGAAATCCTAATCCCACCGGGGCACAAAGTGTGGGTGATATCTTTCTTACCCATGACATTAAAACACCTCTTATTAATATACCAGGTTGTCCTCCCCATCCGGACTGGCTGTTTGGAACCATCGAGGAAATGCTTACAAAGGGACTGGGAAATGTAGAGCTGGATGATTTTAGGAGACCAAAGACATTTTACGGAAAATTAATTCATGAAAATTGCCCCAACAGGGCTTACTTTGATGAAGGTAAGTTTGCCAAGAAGTTAGGTGACGAGGGCTGTCTTTACGAACTGGGATGCAAGGGGCCCATAACCTATGCGGACTGTCCAAAAAGGCAGTGGAACGGCAGAACAAACTGGGTTATCGGAAGCGGAGCTCCCTGCAGCGGCTGTACGTCACCGGAGTACCCTGACCTTTTGGGAGATTTTTACCATAGAATTATTGATGTCGAGGTGCCGGTAAATGAAAAGAGGCCAAAAGTCCAAAAGAAATAATTATCTAGGAAGGTGAGATTGTGAAAAAAATTGTAATACACCCCATAACCAGGATAGAAGGGCATTTAAAAGTTGAAGCTACAGTGGACAATGGCGAGATAAAAGATGCCAATATCAGCGGAACCATGTTCAGGGGCATAGAAATTATGCTGGAAGGCAGGGACCCAAGAGATGCGGTTATGATTACCCAGAGAATATGCGGGGTATGTCCCGAACCCCACGCTATGGCATCCGTTGGCGCAGTTGACCAATACGCCGGCCTTGACAGTAAGATCCCTCCGAACGGGACTCTTATGAGAAACCTGATCCTGGGCACCAGAAGTATCAGTGACCATATTCTGCATTTCTATATCCTGAGCGGATTGGATTATGTGGATCCTGCCGCGGTAATGAAATACAGCGGTTCGGACCAGGATTTAAATATCTTAAAGTATTTTCTCCAGCAGGGATATTCCAGGCCATTTCTCCCCAGGGATGAAATAGACTACAAATTTGATACTGAGACCACAAATGCAGTGGTGAGCCATTATATTAAAGCAATGGACATCTACAGGAAAGCCCAGCAGGCAGCTACTATATTCGGGGGTAAGTGGCCCCATGACGCCTCTATTGTGTCCGGCGGTGTTTCCCAGCAGCTTACAGTTGACAGGATAACTGAATTTATATGGAGATTGGAGCAGATTGTTGACTTTGTTAAAAACTATTATGTTCCTGATGTTATTGCGGTTGCAAAAGCATATAAAGAATATCTTGAAATCGGAAAAGGCTGCCGGAGGCTTCTGGCATATGACTCATATAAAACCATATCAGATGAGAGCCGCGGTGATACACTGTTTAAGGGAGGACTGGTAAATGATATCGACACGTACAGCGAAATTGACATAAGCCGTATAACCGAAGATGTGACTCACAGCTGGTATAAAGATAAAGAACCCCTGTACCCGGGTGAAGAAAAAACCGAGCCTATGGCAGGAAAGGAATCAGGCTACTCCTGGGTAAAATCTCCCAGGTATGACGGAAAAGTTTATGAGGTGGGTCCGCTGGCAGGCGTTCTTTCGACTTACCTGGGAAAGGGTGATCCTTACATTAAAAATATGGTAGATAATGCCTTATCTGAAATAGGCGGAAATATCTCAAATCTGTATTCGGTAGCGGGAAGGCACCTGTGCAGGGCGCTTTCGGCAAATATACTGGCGGACCAGCTGGTAGGCTGGGCACAACAGTTAAAGGCGGGAGAACCCACTGCAGTAGAATATGATCCTCCTGCAGATGGAGAAGGAATAGGCCTCTGCGCAGCGCCCAGGGGAGCCCTGGGTCACTGGCTGAAGGTAAAGGACGGAAGGATTTCCAATTATCAGGTAATCACGCCAACGGCATGGAACGCATCTCCAAAGGATAAAGACGGCCAGCCCGGTCCCTATGAGCAGGCGCTGATCGGCCTTAAAGTCAGGGAAAGCCAGAGCCCTATTGAAATTTTAAGGGTTATCAGAAGTTTTGATCCATGCACCGCCTGTGCCGTTCATATGGTAACAGTAAAGGGGAATCTGATAGGTAAATATAAGGTTGTCTGATAGGTTACATAAAAATTTTAGGAGGTTTTATGATACTGACTGAATTCAAACCATTAAAGGAGATTCTGGAAAAACTGGGAGAGGAGAAAAAAATCTTTATTATGGGCTGCGGCGGCTGTCCTGAAGGCGCGGATACCGGTGGGAAGAAAGTATTGTCTGATTTTAAGGAAAAATTGGAAAAAGAAGGAAAGACCGTAACCGGAATTTTGGAAATAGATTTTCTGTGCCAGAAGGCACTTATTCGCTCCAGAATAAAACCGAGGTCAGAAGAGATAAAAAATTCGGATTCCGTTCTGGTCTTTTCATGCGGCCTCGGAGTGCAGGCAACATCTTCAATTTTAGATAAAATCTGTCACCCTGCCCTGAATACGACCACATTTGGCGGCATAACAGGTATGTGGCAGGGTACCGAAAGATGTGATACCTGCGGCAACTGCATACTGGATCAAACCGGCGGGATATGTCCCTATACGGCCTGTCCCAAGAAATTGGAAAACGGTGCCTGTGCGGGGCAGAGTAATGACAAGTGTGAAACTGACCTCGAAAGAGACTGCGGCTGGGTGCTTATTTATAACAATCTTAAAAGAATAGGCAAACTGGACAGGCTGGAAAAATTCATACCACCCAGAGATTATGCGAAACTGCTGCCGACAGCGGATTTAAGAAAAACCAGATTATGGGCCCTTGATGAGGAGGAGATATTATGACAGCAGAACCAATGGAAAAATCAAAGTTTGAAAAAACACTCGACAGTGGAAAATTTGCTGTAACCTGTGAAATCGGGCCTCCCAAAGGCGCTGAAGATGAGGAAATCAAAGAAACGGCTCAACATTTAAAAAATGTAGCTGACGGGATAAACGTAACCGATCTGCAGAGCTCGGTAATGAGGCTTGGTTCCCTTACCACCTGTCACCTGCTCAAACAAATGGGATTGGAGCCTATCTTTCAGGTTACCTGCAGGGACAGAAACAGGCTGGCGCTGCAGTCAGATCTCATCAGTGCTTACGTTCTGGGGATAAGAAATGTTTTGGCCCTTACCGGTGACTATACCACAATCGGCGACCACCCCCAGGCCGAGCCTGTTTTTGATCTTGATTCTGTTCAGCTCCTGTGGGCCATTAAAAAACTGGAGGAGGGATATGACCTGGCAGGAAAAGAGCTTACCAGAAAACCTTCTTTCTTTAAAGGCGCGGTGGTAAATCCGGGTGCGGACACAGAAGCATCCTACGAACTCCAGATTATAAAAATGAAGAAAAAAATAGCCCAGGGGGCGCAGTTCTTCCAGACACAGGCTATATTTGATGCCGAAGTCTTTAAAAAGTTCATGGAAAGAATCGATGAAGAAAATATCAAGGTCCCGGTCCTTGCCGGTATAATCCTCTTAAAATCAGAAAGAATGGCAAACTACATGAATAAATTTGTACCCGGCGTCTTTGTACCGGAACCCATAGTAAAGAAGATGGAAGGAACGGAAGATAAAGTTTCCATGTGCATAGAGATTGCATCCGAACTCATAGAAGCAGTCAAACCGTATTGCGCCGGGGTCCATATCCAGGCCCTGGGATGGGAAAAGCATATTCCCGCAGCAATAAAAAGCCTAAAATAAATATGGCCAAAAACCTAAAAATTGCCAGAACAGTCATACTAGGCATCGGCAACATCCTGCTGGGCGATGAAGGCATAGGGGTACATGTCGTAAAAAGGCTCCGTGAAGAAAAGCTGCCCCCTGATATACTGGTAATAGACGGTTCGACCGCAGGTTTTAGATTATTTCCCGTTTTCGAGGATTACAGGGACTGCAGGTTCATAATAATAGATGCCATAAATACGCACGGTGCCTCCCCTAAAACTCCGGATGGCATAGCCCAAAAAAATACTCTCTCAAAAGGAGACTTATATGTCATACCCTTAGAAGATCTTTACGGCATGTCCGGTCCAGAATATCCCGGTATGGATTTCATCTCATTTCATCAAACTTCCGTTGCAGATGTACTTAATTTATTTTGTATGACCTATAAAATAAAAATAAGCGGATATTTAATCGGGGTTGTCATATCCGGAAAAGACAGTGCAGACAGTAATTTTACTTTTTCCATGGAACTGTCCGGTAAAATAAAACAAAAGATCCCCCGGATAATTGATTTAGTTAAAAAATACATAGATTACTGACGCCTGTACAATCCTACCAGCTGTGCCCGGACCAGAATGTTATTTTCCATTTCCCTCTCGAGATCCTTTACTTTTACCGAAGAATCCAGACCCAAGATTGTATTCAGCGCAAAAAGTTTGAAAAAATAACGGTGCGTTCCCGAAGGAGGGCATGGTCCCGAATATCCGGCACCGCCCGAATCAGTCATGCCTTCTACTCCGCCGCCGGGGCAGCTGTTCTCTGAAATCTCTCCGATTCGGGGATCTATGTTCCATACGGTCCAGTGAACCCATGTTCCGCTGGGAGCATCTGGGTCATCCACTATAAGTACCAGGCTTTTTGCATTTTCGGGAACATCGCTTATCTGCAGCGGGGGGTTTACGTTTTCCCCATCACAAGTATACTTTGATGGAACCAGTTCATTATTTTTAAAAGCTGTGCTTTCAATTTTCATAATACCTCCCGTTCCCCGACATAATTAAAATTTTTACCTATACCATATACAATATTACCATTTTTAACTTCTATTTTCGATTCTTCTCGAAGTATCTTCAAAAATATCTTTCCCGAAGCAATGCAAGGAAGAGGGCGATAATTATATACACTACAGAATAATATGAAATTTTTTAAATTTGCGGTTGTAAAATATAGAGGTCAGCTGTCCCCCACCATTCCGCCGTTAAAAAAAGTAAAGATCAGGTTTAAATTGCCGATACTGCAGCCGGTGGTCCTGCTCATTTCCAGAAGCATATGACTGGCAGTCACCAAAAAATACGGGTACCAAAAAAAATAGAAAGAAAATTAGGTATCTCAAGAAGGTAATTCTTAAGAGTATCTTTTTTATTTTTTGTCATGGGCCAAATGCCAACCTAAAAATTATTAATAATTTTCATAAAAGATTTTAAAACAATTATCTTTATATTTAAAGTTATATTAATATTTTAGGCTTTATATAGCCATTTGTAGAATAATTCTATAACCCAACTTTATTAAAATTTATAATTGGTAAAGAATATGATAAAATAAATCCGATTCAATTGTATATTAAACCGGAGAAAGATAATGGAAAAAGGACTTCTGGAAAAAATTGAAAAAAAATTAAAGGAAATCAAGTCAATAAGAAATTTAAGGAGCAGGGATTTCGGATTCAGAAACTGGCACGTCAGCACCAAAAATCTATTAAATACACTGCCCCCTGATTTTATCGCCGATGTAAATGATTTTAAGAAACTGACCTTTATCGATACCAAATACCACAGGGGCAATAGGTTTTTTAATCCTACGGATGATACCCGTTACGGGCAAGATCTGGACTCTGCCGAAAAAATCTTAAAAAAAATTATATCAGCAAAAAAAGAAATAAAATCACAAAAGCCGGCTGCTTCAGAGAAAAAGGTGAAAACTGCTATAAAGAAATCAACTGAAACAAAGTCTGCTGATAAAATTAAGAAACCTTCCGGTTCCAAAAAACAAAAACCCGCTACTAAAGGCAAGTCCGCTGATAGAAAAAAACCACCCTTAAAAACCAAACAGGTCAAACCTGCTCTTAAAAAACCGTCTGCCAAAAAGAAAAATAAGCCGCCCCGGACTCCCTCCGGTAAAACAAAAAAATGATATCATATATTTAAGCCCCATTTACATGGAGATTAAATAATACTTTCCGTATATAAATACTGCTGCAGATTAATACTAAAAAATTTTATGAAAAATAATAAATAGAGCCTACTATGGCCATTACAATACCTACCGTCAACCAGGTTAATACTCCCAGTGCCCCAAGTACTATACCTGCTATATCAAAGCCCTTGCCTTTTGGGCTTGCCTCTTCCTTTTTTATCCTGGTGAGGTCCACTGCACCCAGTATAATCGGTATAATTGACATCCATAAAATACCCGTTACCAGTGCTGCAATTGAGAGACCGCTCGGTCCTTGTTCCTGTAATTCCTTATTCATTAAAACCCTCCTCCTCTAATTAACTTTAATAATATTATAATATTATGATACCAAAAATAAAAATATTTTATTTACCCGATACAAGGTAATTTAATGCCTTTTTACCGCATGCCTGGGAGGTGCTCCCATATCCCAGAAATCCATAAATTTTCTGGGAAAGCTAAAAATCTCTTTTTCCTCAGCTTTACTTCCTGCTTCTATAATTTCTCTTGTTAAATTTCTATAAGCCTGCGCTCCCTTGCAAAACGGATCGTATGCCTTAATCGGTTCGCCCATGCCGGGCGCTTCTATCAGCCTGACGTTTTTAGGAATAATGGTGCTGAACACTCTACCGGGCATATATTTTTTTACCTTCTTTATTACCTGTCTGGATAATACTGTTCTCAGGTACATAGTAAATACTATACCCGTTATCTCCAGTGAATCATTCAGGCTGTATTTAATGTTGTTTATGGCTTCAATTAATCTATGGATCCCTTCCATGGCATAGAACTCACACTGCATGGGAATTATTATTTCTCCGGCCGAAACAAGAGCATTGGTGGTAAGGGGTCCCAGCGATGAAGAGCAATCTATGATAATAAAATCGAAATCATATTTAATTTTTTCCAGTGCGTTTTTGAGCCTGTGCTCTCTCCCATTTAAAACAGTAAGACCGATTTCCGCATCAAGTAAAGCTTTATTGGAAGGCAGGATCATTAAATTTTTATAAGATGTCTCCATAATCACATTATCCGGATCTTCGTTGTGGATCAGCACATTATAAATAGAAGTATCCAGTTTTTTGTAGTCTATGCCTATCCCGCTGGTGGAATTACTCTGGGGATCCATATCCACAAGCATGGTCCTGTAACCATACTCTCCCAGATAAGCGGCTACATTTACAGCTGTCGTGCTTTTACCTACCCCGCCTTTCTGGCTGGACACGGCAATCACGCGGGGCGTACGGTTTTTATAAGTACCTGAGCTGTTAGTTTTCATCAATAGTTATATCAAATAACTTATAAGTGTATAATGTAACTAAATAAAGCGCTTAATCTATATTGAAATTATTTATAATAAATCTATCATACTTTTATTACAACTGCTATATAATATTTTGAATTATGAAAAAAAGAAAGCTTAATTCTTTAGAAAAAAGAGTAATAATCGACAAGGAGACAGAACCGCCGTTCAGCGGCAAGTATGAAGATTTCTTTAAGGAAGGTACTTACGTATGCCGCCAGTGCGGATCACCGCTCTACAGATCCGAAAGTAAATTTAAATCAGGCTGCGGCTGGCCCAGTTTTGATGATGAAGTTCCCGGAGCAGTAAAACGGATCCCCGACAATGACGGGATAAGAACGGAGATCATGTGCGCCAGATGCGGTGGACATCTGGGCCATGTATTCGAGGGTGAGAATTTTACCCCTAAAAACATAAGACACTGTGTCAACTCCATGTCTCTGGACTTTGTTACAAAGAAAAAATAACTAAAAGCTATCTATAACTTCCCGCACTTTTTAATTACCGGGAACTCCCAGTTCAGATTATCGATAACCATATCCGCTATCCTGCAGGGAGGATACAAACCAAGATATATTTTCTGTGCGGGTATATATTTGCTCCTGTATTTTTTTAAAATTTTGTTACCGAATATTTTATTGTCCCTGCTTTTTGCCCTGTTCATGCTTTCCCTAAAAGGTATCTCAAGAAACACTTTATAATTGATATAAGGTGAGAGCTCTTTTCTGAATAGGAAAACTCCTTCAAATATAACCACTGTTTCCCTGCTAATGGAATACTTCCTCTCTGCCTCAATCCTATCCGTATATAGATTAAGCAGCTTCAATTTAATACTGAAATCTTTGCCCCTACTGATCGGACCAAGCAATCTATTTATAATAAGGGCAAGATTAAAACTCTTATTGTAGTAACTATCTATTTCGTCCCTACCCGAATACCTGATTTTTTTAGGATTATGAAAATCATCCAGCAGAATCATCTGCACCCTGTAATTTTTTGAGGTTAAAAAACGCTTAAAAGATTTTGCAAAATCAGTTTTACCCGAAGTATCAATACCGCTTATTCCAACCACAAACGGCCTGCCCTCATTCTTCCTTCCGGAAATTTCCTCCAGTATTTTTTCAAATACGGGAATTTTTCTATCAAAGATTCTGGCAAGGTCGGAAAACCTGTCAATGGTAATATCAGCACTCGCGGCCTCACCGAAGCCGTATCCGTATAAGGCCCCTACGGAGAGAATCCCATTTCCCCCGGCTGCAGTAATATCTACCGACCTGTCCCCAATAAATGCTGCTTTAGGGGATCCCAGGGATTTTATTATTCTTTTTACAAGCTCTGTCTTGGCTAACTGATGCTTCTGGGTGCACTCTATACGGCTAAAAAACTTTTTAATCTTAAACACGGAGAGTACAGCCTTAAGATATTTAACCGAACAATTACTGCATATGGCCATTTTATATTTCCTCTTTTTTAAAATATCCAGAGTTTCAAGGACACCGGGATAGAGCTTTCCGAATTTTAAAAAGGAAGTGTAGTATTCATCCCTTACTTTATCTTTTATTTTATTCAGATACGGGATCTTTTCCGGCGGTAAAATCTTTTTATAAAAATCATTGGATGCTCTTCCCAGATAAATATTAATGTCATCAATGTCTATCGGTATATCTAAATCCATTCCGGAAAAGGCCCTTTTCATAGCATCAAGATTTGCATCCCCGGATTGAAGCATGGTGCCGTCCAGGTCAAAGATTAATAAATTTATATCATTTAAGTTTTTCATTATAAAAGAATCAGTTTTTTTATTAGCTATGATAACAGATTTTTAACTTATGACCTATCAAAATAGGCTGATTATTCAAAGGTTCGTTTAAATGCTAATATATATATATGAAATATCTTTTCTTATTCTTTATTTTTAGTTTTTTTGGAATAGGCATTGAAGTATTTTTTACTTCTATTCATGACTACATCAGATACAGGGATATCGCTTTTAAAGGCAGGTCTTATCTCTGGATGTTTCCTCTTTACGGGATCTGGGGAATAATAATCGGACCGCTGTATAGTTTAATTAAATTTGTCCCTTTTATAGGAAGAGGGTTTATATATCTGGCAGTGATATTTATTGGTGAATTTGCTTACGGTTATCTACTGAAACTTGCCATTAAAAAATGCCCCTGGGAATATAAGACCAGGTGGACCGTATTGGGCATAGTCAATCTTCTTTATCTACCCTTCTGGTTTGCATTCGGCTATCTCTCGGAACTTTTATACAAAGGATTTATATCCATGACAGTCTATTAGCTGCAGGCAGCAAAATATACCAAATCGGCACCCGGATAAGATCAATTATAAACAAAACCCGGATTTAGGCTCCTGCTTTTTCCAACTGTTTTTAAAATATTTGATGATCTGTAATACTCTTTAAATATCTTATAATAAAGCAGTTCTTCTTTTGATTTTATATCTATACTGTAAATCTGATGCCTTCTTCCAAATTCTCTATCTGAGATCATCTCATCGGCATAACTTTCCAGTATCTGCGCTGTTCCGCTGCCGACAGAAAACTTTTCTTTTTTTCTCCAGACAAAATCAGCAGGAAGGTAAGCTTCTGATACTTTTCTTAAGATCCATTTTTCTATGGGCTCCCCTCCTTTGAATTCCTGGGAATACAATTTAAGTTCCGGTGAAATATTTAAGGCCTCGTCCACTAATTTAATATCAAGGAAAGGAACCCTGCCCTCGATAGAATTTGCCATCGTTATCCTATCTGCTCGCTGCAGATTGGTATTATGCAGACTGGCTGTAATATTTTTAAGCTCCTTAAATATTTGTTCATTTGTATTGCTGATTTTTTTAAGATAATGGTAACCACCGAATAACTCATCTGCTCCTTCTCCGGATAAAACAACTTTTACATAATTCTGGGCGAGCCTTGAGACAAAATAAGTCGGTATGGCGCTTCTTATCAATGCAGGGTCGAATGATTCCAGGTAGTATATGACTTCCGGAAGAGCTTCCACGATCTCTTCTTTGCTGTATTTAAAAGTATGATGTTTGGTGCCTATAATTTTTGATATCTCCTCTGAATACATTATATCTGCACTCTGGGGAGTACCCACTGCAAAAGAATGAAGGATCCCGTGCTTATATTTTCTGGCTATTGCGGCAATAATGCTGCTGTCCAGGCCCCCGCTTAGAAAAACGCCCAGAGGCACGTCAGACATCAATCTTTTTACAACAGCTTCTTCCAGTTTTTTCCTTATGCTCAGTATTATTTCATTTATATCCTTGGAAAAATTATCAGGTATCTCGGGCAGGCTGTAATACTTTTTAAAGCCCTGGTCACTGCAGTAATAATATCCTGCAGGAAATTCGTTTATATCTCCGGTTGCTTTCAGAAGTGATTTGATTTCAGAAGAAAAGTACATATTATCACCATTGTAACCGTAATAAAGGGGTTTTATCCCCAATGGGTCCCTGGCAATAAAAATATCCTCATCGCTGCATATGGCAAAGGCAAACATGCCGTCAAGCTTTTTGACTACATCCTTCCCCTTGTCTTCAAACAAATGAAGTATGACCTCCGAATCAGAATCAGTCTTAAAATCGTGATCCGAAAGACCTTTTTTTATTTCCTTATAATTATAGATCTCTCCATTAAAGATCAGCCTTAATTTGCTGTCTTCATTTGATATTGGCTGGTCTCCGCCTTCTACGTCTATAATAGACAGCCGGTTATGTCCAAGGGAAAAGTCATCCCTTACGACCCTTCCCTGTCCATCCGGTCCCCTATGTGATATTTCCTCCAGCATGGACCCAAGCATTACATTATCGGATTCTCCCCAGATTCCGGCAATTCCGCACAAAACAATACACATCCTTTGCAAATAAATTATTATTTTTAAGTCACAGTAGATTATTTAAATGATACTGCAAATATAAGGGCAACGGTTCATTATTATATAACATGAGAATATTTTGTCAAAGCAGCCGGGAATAGAGACGTTTTTAAGTTTGATATGCCGCAATTGATAAAGGAGCCGCTCTCGGGCCGTTTCCATCACCTGAGACGGCCCATGAAGCAGGGACAGTTACATTAAATTATGGGATATTCGTAAATACGATTATAGGCTTTCTAATAATAGCTCTTGCACCTTTCTTTATCATAAAGGCTGTTAATAGGTTAAAAAAGAAAGAGGGAGTTAAGCCTTTTATAAAGGAGTGCACTTTCTGTTTTATGTCAGTTAATATCAAGGCTACCCACTGTCCTAATTGTACATCTGAATTAAGAGATCAATAGAGTTAAGGTATAAATTATTGAATATTATAAATAATATTTATTATTGATATTATGGTCCTTGATATGGTCCTTGACGGCTGGGCACAGTAGACAAAGTTAGAAATAAATTATTAAAATTATTCAGAGCTTAACAGCCTGAGTTATCTTCTGTCTAACAATTTTCTTAATTAAAAGAAATAAAAGAGCATACAAGACAGCCTGGACAACAACCATTATAAGGAATAAAATCAATTGTGCTATTTCATCATTTATTGCCTGCGTTCCCAAAATGTTAAACCACCATATACTTGGTTTTGATTCCAACCATATAAATAAAATGCTGAAAGGAAAGTTAATTACTAAAAATAATGTTTTTAAAAATGGAAAATAAAAACGCCCAACATCTATACCCCAATCAAGCGCAAGAAGTGAAGCCGTTGCAATAATATCTTCCAGAATTTAGTCATAACTTATCTCATCTGATTGTTTATGAATTCTTATTGTAATACTTAAAAGCAATTCTTTAAAGTATCAGAATGGCTGAGCATTGCGGTCAAGATTTAAAATAAGACAAACGGGACACTGTAAAAAAGAGTATTTATTATTAGAACTATTTTAAAAATTGTCATGATTGTGCAACAATATTATAAGTTATATAATTTTTATTTTAAATAGTATAATCATGGAGTTGGTTAATCTTATATTTTTAAGTATAATGATTAAGTACTTAAAAAAAAGAAATGTTATTTTACTAAAAGAAATTACTTGAAACTTCTGATCTTGATTTCTCTAGTCACGCTTTTTGTCTTATGAGAATTGTAATACCAAATAAATTTATTAATATAATTATAAAAGACTAAATATCTTGTATGTTTTTTCTTTTTTATAACATTGCCTCGACCAAGGAGGTAGAATAATAAAAGTGATGAAGTTATTTCTGTGTTATAACTTTGATGATGTTTCCTTTGTAAAGCGTATTTGCTATTATTACCTTGATAAACAAGAAGCGCTTAAGGAGACGGTATAATATTTTTGGTTGGTGTAAAAAAAGGCAGCTAAGATATGAATCTAAGCAAGAAAGCAAAAATAACCAGCTTAGTAATATTTTTCAAAAAATTTAACCCAAGTGTTTTGTAGCGAATGCTACAGACCTTGTGTTTTTATTTTTAAGGAGGGCTTAAAAGATGAAAGATAAAAAGCATGGAGATGAGCTAAAAATTGAAACACTCTTAGAGTATGCCAATAATATCATTGCTACGCTAAGGGAGCCATTTCTGGTTTTGGATAAAAACTTACGAATAATTACTGCCAACCAGGCTTTCTATACCACCTTTGAGGTTACTGAAAAAAACACAATAAGCTGGCCACTTCCTGATTTAGGTAATAAGCAATGGAATATTCCAAAACTGCTTGCTCTCTTAAAGGAAATTCTGCCAGAAAAGAGGGTTGTAGAAGATTATGAAGTTGAGCTCAAATTCGAGAAAATTGGACAGCGGGTCATGAACCTGAATGCCTGTCAGTTACATGTCCATAAGAAAATAGCAGCAATAATAACGGCAAAAGAAGAAGAAGAAGAAGAACTAATCCTACTGGCTATTGAAGACATCACCGAGCGCAAGCACCTACTAGAAAAATTAAAAAATTCCGAGGAGCGTTTTCACAAAGCCTTTTTAACATCACGGGATACATTATTTCTTGTTCATAAAACTAAAGGCGACATTCTTGATTCTAATACAGCTGCCACGGAATTATTAAGTTATTCCCATGAGGAGTTTCTGAAAAAGAAACTCTGGGAAATAGGTCTGATGAAAGATAAAGAGGAATTTCAAGAGGTGTTATCAAAATTGGAAAAAGAGGGTTTAATCCATTATGAAGACACGTCAGTAAAAACCAGAGAAGGTTTGAGCATAGATACTGAGGCCTATTTAGTTGACAAGGCAGACGTAATGCAATGCAACATCCGTGACATCACCGAGCGTAAGGCAGAGGAGGAAGAATTAAAGAAATCCCAGGCAAGATTCAAAGCCATATTCGAGGCTACCATGGATGGAATGCTTTTAGCAGATATAGAGACCAAGCAATTCTTCATGTTTAATAAAGCAATTTGTCAGATGCTGGGATATACCGAAGAAGAAATTATGCGCCTTAACATTAAGGATATCCATCCTGAGGTAGATCTGCCATATGTTATAGAGCATTTTGAGAAGCAAGCACGGGGAGAAATTAAACTTGCTACTGGTATTCCTGTAAAGAGGAAGGACGGCAGTGTTTTTTATGCTGATATTAATACGTCGCAAATCATCTTATCTAAGAAAAAATATCTTATTGAAAGCTTCAGAGATATTACCGAGCGCAAAATAATGCAAGATGACCTAAAAGAGAAGATGCAGGACTTAGAGCGGTTTAGTAAATTTGCCGTAGATAGAGAGCTGAAGATGGAAGAGTTGGAGAAGAAGATAAAGGAACTGGAGGAAAGGGTAAAAGGAAAATGAGATCTAAGAGTGATGACTTGAGTATGAAAAAAAAACAAGAAGAACTCTTAAGCCAAAAAAGCTATATAGAAAGCATTATCTCATCGATGCCAGATGCTCTGATTGTTGTCAATCCTGATTTCACGGTTAGGTCAGTAAATAAAGCTACTTTAAATTTATTGGACTATAAAGAGCATGAGCTTATAAGTCAGCCAGTGAAAAAGATTTTTATGAAAGAAGAAGAAAGAATACTACACAAATGCTTCCAAAAAATAATGAAACAGGACGCGGCGTATAATATTAACTTAACTTTTCTTACCAAAGAGGGTAAGAAAATTCCGGTAAATTTTAGCGGTACGGCAATGCGGGAGGGTGAAAAGATAATAAGTATCATGGGAGTAGCCAGGGATATGCGCCAGGTTATGACAGATATCAGCGATTTGGAGAAGAAAGATAGAGACCTTGAAGAACGAAGCAAAGATCTAACCCGGATGCAGAGGGCAATGCTGCACATAATGAGTGATTTGAAAGGCGCAAATGATGAACTGGAGAGGGCAAATAAAGAATTACAGAAATTCGATCAATTAAAATCTGATTTTGTCTCTACGGTTTCACACGAGCTGCGTACACCTTTAACTGTGACCAGAGAGGCAATTTCGCAGGTATTAGACGGCATATGCGGTGAAACCAATAAAAAACAAAAACAATTCTTGTCCATGTCTATCGAGGAGATCGACAGACTGGCGCGCCTTATCAAGAATCTTCTAGATATTTCTAAAATTGAAGCACATAAAACTGAACTCAAAAGAGAATTGATAGACATTATCTCTTTAGCTAAAGAAGTTAATTCAAACTTCGCCCTTGCTTTCCAAAACAAAGGGTTAGAATTAAAATACAATTTCACCAAGGATAATATAGAGCTTTACATGGATAAGGACAGGATTGCCCAGGTATTCGTGAATTTAATAAGTAATGCCCTTAAATTCACTCCGGCTGGCTATATAGAAATCTCCATAATTGATAAAGAAAATATAGTAGAGTGCGCAATTTCCGATACCGGCATAGGTATTTCAGAAAAGGAGCTACCCAAAGTATTTAGCAAATTTACACAATTTGGCCAGGAATTTGAGTCCACAAAAAAAGGCACTGGTCTTGGTCTGGCTATCTCTAAAGGTATTATTGAATTACATCGGGGGAAAATCTGGGTAGAAAGTAAGTTAGGGCAGGGAACTAAAATCAGTTTTACCCTACCCAAGTACAGTCCAAGGAAGCTATTTAAGGAATATGTCACCAATGGCTTGGTAGAGGCGATTAAAGAGGGTTTATCTTTATCCATTATCATTTTCGAAGTCAAGAATTATGATGCTTTACAGGAAAAGTTAGGCCAGGATAAGATCGCATCTATTGTGCACAGTTTAGAACAACTAGTCAAAACTAACCTCAGGTGCGAGTCAGATATTAGTATTGAAGATACCCGATCAATTTTGGTGGTGCTGCCAGAGATCGATAAAAAAGGTTCAGAGTTAGCAGTCGAAAGATTTAAATCAAATCTTAACGATTACTTATCGAGGGAAGGATTAGCTAAAGAAATAGAGGTTGACCTAAGAGCCGCCAGTTTTCCCGAAGATGCTAAGACAAAAGAAGAGTTGTTAAATATGGTACAATTATAAAAGGATATAGAAAAATGACTGAAAGGAAGATTTAACAATTATGGCTAAGAAAATATTAATTGTTGATGATGATAAGCAGATCGTTTTACTTTTAGCCTCTCGGCTAAAGGCAAATAAATACGAGATAGTGGTAGCTTATGATGCAATGCAGGCTGTAGCCAAAGCCTTTAGGGAGAAACCGGACTTGATCCTTTTAGATATTAAGATGCCTGGGGGCAATGGTATTAGTGTGATAAATAATTTAAGTAACTCTGTGGAAACTGCAATAACCCCGATAATTGTAATTACTGCTCATCCCAGCCCAGAAATACAACAGAAGGCAAAAGAAATGGGAGCTGTAGATTTTATCTCAAAACCATTTAAGGCCGATGATGTGTTGTCAAGGATTAGGAAGGCCTTAGGTGAGGTAAATAACGAGAGTTAGGATATATGGCAAGGAGATTATTAGCAGTAAATGATAAGCCACAGGTAGTAGCATTATTAAAGTCGAGATTAAAGGCAAATAAATATGAAATGATTACTGCTTGTAACGGAGAAAGTTGCTTAGAAAGGCTAAAGATGTCTTATGTCAAGTTAATTTTAATACCTATATA
This sequence comes from uncultured Actinomycetota bacterium, assembly GCA_964494385.1. Taxonomy (GTDB): domain Bacteria; phylum Actinomycetota; class Humimicrobiia; order Humimicrobiales; family Humimicrobiaceae; genus CAZBSE01. The sequence goes on from CAZBSE010000005.1 coordinate 54,457, forward strand.
ATTAATAAAGACGTTCTGAAAGTTCCAATTTTAAGAAAGATAAGTAAAATTGGTTTTAATGAAAATAATTACTATTTAGAAGCAATTAGAGATTTAAAAAAATATATGGATAAAAGTCAGCCTGAGTTAGAAGAATTTGAAGATAAGTTCAGAATATTATTCTATGAAGCTCCAGACGCATATTATATAAGTGACCTAAGCGGGGTATTGCTTGACGGAAATAAGTCTGCAGAAAAACTGACTGAATATAAAAAAGAGGAACTTATAGGAAAAAGCTTTTTAAAGTTAAAAATACTACCCGCAAATCAAATCCTAAAAGCAGCAAAACTTTTAACCCTGAATAAACTTGGCAGATCTACGGGACCAGATGAGTTTATCTTAAATACTAAGAATGGAAATCTAGTAACAGTAGAAATATCTACTTACCCCACCAAAATAAATGGCAGAAGAGTAGTATTGGGAATTGCCAGAGATATATCCAAGCGTTTAGAACTTGAAAGAAACATGCTAATTATGAATCAGAATTTAGAAGAAAAAGTAAAAAATCGTACTTATGAACTTAACCAGTTAAATCTTAAATTAAAAGAAGAGCTTGAATTATCTAAAAAAATTAAGGAAGATCTACTTGAAAGCCAGGGAACGTATAAAGCCCTTTATCAAAATGCTCCTGTTGGAATTTTAACCTTAAGCAGAACAGGTATTATAACTTCTTGTAATAAATTATTATATGACTATAGCGGTTACACACCAGAGAATTTAATAGGCAAGCATTTTGTCAGGACCAGTGCTGTACCCCTAAGAGACATACCTAGATATCTTAAATTATTTTTTGCAGTTTTAAGAGGTAAATCTATCAAGCCCTTTGTAGTTAATCTAAAAACTAAAGATAAAAAAGACTTTTTTGCGGAGGTACGCCATGGAAAAATAAAAAAAGCCGGTAAGGTCGTTGGCTTTCAATTGATTTTAAGAGATGTTACTGAAAGCATTGTGGCGAAAAAAGCACTAAGTGACAGTGAAGAAAGATTTAAACTGCTCTCAGAAGCTACTTCAGAGGGTATTATTATCCATAACAAGGGTAAGATTTTAGATGGAAATAAAAGATTGGCTCAAATTTTTGGGGTTCCCTATGCAGATCAAAGTAAAACGTCGGTGTTTAAATTTTTAACTAAAAAAAGTCGTGTAACGGTTTTGCGGAAAATTATGGCTAACTACAGTAAGCCATATCAAGTTGAAGGAATTAAAAAAGATGGAACAAAGTTTCCTATAGAAATAAGTGCAAGGCCTATTCCCTTTAAGGGAAAAATAGTTCATGTTGCCTCAATCCGTGATATTACTACTTATAAGGAAGCAGAAAAAGTTATAAAAGAAAGTGAGCAAAAATTTAGGGATCTAGCAGAGATGTTACCGCAAATGGTATTTGAGTCTGATGCTAAAGGGAGGATAACCTATATTAATAAGACAGGCTGTATACTTTTTAATTACAATAAAAAAGATATAAATAAAGGTATTAGTTTATTTGAAGTAACGGATAAAAAAGACCATATAAGATTAAAAAATAATATGGAAGTTTTATTTAGAAATAAGAAATTGGACCCACAGCAATATACCGCTATAAAAAAGGGTGGCCAGAGAATAGATGTAGAAATTTATAGTAATATAAATATAAATGAAAAAGGAGAACCTGTTGGACTCAGAGGAATTTTAATTGATATTACTGAAAGAAAAAAAGCTGAGAAGAAGATAAAATTTCTTTCTTTTCATGATTATTTAACTGGGATTTATAATCGAGCCTTTTTTGAAGAGGAATTGCATAGATTAGATACAGGAAGACAACTTCCTTTGACAATAGTAATTGGAGATGTCAATGGGTTAAAGATTATAAATGATGCTTTTGGTCATGAAAAAGGAGATGAACTTCTTAAAAGGATAGCTAATATCCTAAAAGAAAGTTTTAGGAGTGAAGATATCGTTGCCAGATGGGGAGGAGACGAATTTAGTATAATCTTACCTAAAATTAAACTCAAAGATACTTTAAAGATTATATTCAGGATAAATGAAAAATTTAAAAAAGATAGTACCAAAACGATTCCTTTAAGTGTTGCTTTTGGTTTATCAACTAAAGAGAATAATTCTCAAAAAATTGATGAATTAATTAAAACTGCTGAAGATAAAATGTACAGGCATAAATTGATAGAACATCAAAGTGTCCATAGCACAATTATATCTTATTTGGAAAAGGCTTTAGAAGAAAGGGATTATGAAACAGAAGCACACGTAAAGCGAATGAAAAAATTAGCAATTAAGCTGGGTAAGGAGCTGAATCTTTCAGAAGAAATAATCGATGAGGTAGTACTTCTTGCTGCACTGCATGACATTGGAAAAATCTCTATTACCGATAGTATTATGCTTAAACCTACAAGTCTTACTAAAGAAGAGTGGCAAACCATTAAAAGACATTCTGAAGTTGGTTATCGTATTGCTGTAACATCAGCAGAGCTCGCCCCTATTGCTAAGGGAATACTTTATCATCACGAGTGGTGGAATGGTAAAGGTTATCCCAAAGGATTAAAAGGCGAAAATATTCCCTTTATTTCTCGCATTATTTCAGTCATTGATGCTTATGATGCCATGACAAATGATAGGCCATACCGAAAAGCATTAAGCACTGATAAAGCGATTAAGGAATTAAAGAAATGCGCTGGCACTCAGTTTGACCCAACGCTGGTTAATAAATTTATAGAAATCATATAGACAATTTCAAGGTCCGAAATTTATGTCGTTAGAATGGAGTTGCCCCGTTAATTAGTGAAGAGCCAATTATATTTAATATAAGTATTTATATATGTCTTAAGATGGTGCCCCTGGGCAGTGCAATGTCGAACTGTTTATTGAAAGAATTGGAGGAACTTAAAAAACTTATTGATAGTAACAGACTCAGTTAGAACCAGGATTACACTTATTATATCTAAGGGATACCAAGTACTTTTCTTACTTGGTCTCTAGTCATATTTGGTTTTAGTCGAGAATCATACAGCAAACTGATAATTGCGCGGTCTATCGGTGTATAGTTAATGGTATTAGTCCACCCTTGAAAAAAAATACTATCGTTATATCTATTTGAATCTTTCATAATTCCAAGACTCTGTGTTAGTTCTTCACGAATTAAGTGTGAGCGCTCTTGCTGACTTAATCTTTCTGAAGCAATAAGAATATTTCCATAATATATAACTCCTATTTCATTCCACCGTACAGAAAAATATCCCATGTTTCCTTGCACATAACTGGGTATTATTGATGCGAATTGATCTATAGTAGTAAAATGGATATCAATGTTTGGATTCTGGTCAACTACATGGAGGGAAATACTATTTATCAAAGAATTTAGTTCGGTTACAACCTGGTTCAGAGTATCCAAATCTGTACTTGTCGGTGTGCCGCTTACTTTGATTCTAATATTATTTGTCCATTTATGTAATAAGGATTGTGATGCGCCATATTCAGTACCAAATGCTATTTCAAAAAAGTATTCTATCTCTGATTCACTACTGGTATGTGTTTTTTGTATTTCTGTCTTTTGTCCGTCACATTCCCATTTAAGAGTTATAGTAGAAGTTGCGGTACCCTCAGAATTGGTAGCAGTAGCGATTAGGTTATATGTATCAGCAGGATCATATAGATTAACTTGAGTTTTAAACTCTCCACAGGCACCATTTGAATCATCCTTGGAAAACTCTATATCAGGATTGGGGACACCAATTACATTTGCTTTTATTCTATAAAAGCATACATTGTCAGACTGAGAATATATCGGACCTTCATAGATCTCAAGTTCTATCGTGGGAGCTTCTGTTTGTTCTTCCGATTCGGATGTTTCATGCTCTTTCCCTTCTTCTGTTTCTGATATCTCTTCTTCTACAACCTCTTCAGTTTCATCTTCCTCTTCTGTTTCTTCAGAGATTTCCCCTTCTTCTTTGTTTAATACTTCTTCAGATGTCCCATCTTCTTTTTCTCCGACATCTACCTTTTCTTCAATGGGTGCTGCTCTGTAGCTACATCGATCTGCAATTGCTGCTACAGAAAAGATGCATATACAGGTTAGGATAGCAAATATTATGGATAGTTTATTTCTCCTAATTAGATGCTCCTAAGTAAGATTATAAATAATAGTTGTTTTATTATTATGTTAAAGAATATTATATAATTTTTATTATATTATTAGAATTTATTGGAATTTTTAGGTTTTATACAATTAAGATAACTATGATGTAGTTGTCTCAAATGACTGCCTTGCCCAAAGAAGATTGGAACCAAAAAAACTTATTAATAATTATTTTCATTAATGTATTGATACAAGTCTTAAGATGGTGCCCGAGGCCGGAATCGAACCGGCACGAGGTAAAACCTCAACGGATTTTAAGTCCGTTGCGTCTACCAATTCCGCCACTCGGGCAGGGGTTAAATTTGCTGATTCATATTATCAAAAATCAACCATACTGTAAATGATTCCGTCCAGTATATCCCTCTCACTTGCCATAATACCTTTACCGCCCAGCATAATTAAAACCGTAAGGAAAATTGCCGCACCGCCGATAATAATATCCGCCCTACCGGGTTCAAGCCCGGTTACCTTTTTCCTTTCTTTTAGACTCAGGCTGCATAAATTTTTATATAGGCTCTCAATCCTCCCAGGACTTAAAATATGCCGATGTATCTTCTCGCTGTCATATGTTTTCAGTTTCAGGTCAATAGCCGCCAGGGTAGTTATGGTACCTGCTACCCCTATTACAGACAGGGATCTGTGCTGATTAATCCTACCAATTGTCTCCTTAAGTCTATCTGAAATATACTGATGCAGCCTATTCAGGCTGGGTGCGTCCGGTATGCTGCTGCCCAGAAACTTTTCGGTCAGGCTGACACATCCCATATCTATACTCTCAACTAATTTAAGATTACAATCACCGTCTCCCAGTATAAATTCGCTGCTTCCCCCTCCTACATCAACCACCAGGATGCTTCCCTGTGTTTCTGTGTTAAGAGAAGACGGCTTTACGTCCATACATCTTACCGCACCCCGAAAGCTGAGCCGGGCTTCTTCTTTTCCGCTTATAACATCGATCTTAATGCCAGAATGCCTGTATATATAAGATATGAACCAATCTCTGTTTGATGCTTTCCTTACTGCGTTTGTTCCCACCGCCTTGTATCTTTTAGCACTATGTTCTTCCATTAAGCGTTTATAGCCGGATAGAACCTTAAGAGTCCTTGATGCAGATTGTTTTAGTATTTTACCACCGGGGACCAGGTTCTTGCCCAGCCGGGTAATTTCCATTTTTCTTTCCAGAGTGGTGAATTTAGCGCGGTCGTAATCAGTGATAAGTAATCTGGTGGAATTGGTCCCGATATCAATGGATGCTAATTTCATATAAACTTATATGTTCGTTTTGCGGCCAGTTGTTAATTGCTTCCGATTTCCCTATTGTAGAAAATTTTTATGTTTTCCCATAAATCGGAATTTGAGTAAACTTCCTCACCCGACGGTCCGGCGGCATCTTCTGTGCCATCTATGGACTCACTTTCTCCTATGACCACGGACAGATTGGTCTCATCACCGGTGGTCATATTGAACTGTTTTCTTGCTTCAAGCTCAACAGCTTCTCCGTCATATAAGCTTTTTTCAAGTGCCAGAAGTTCTATATTTTCATTTCTATACCAGTTCAGCTTTTCTTCCAGTTCAATAATCTTTTCCCTTTTTTCAACAATGCTTTTAACCTGGTTTATAGAGGTTAGAACGGTGATTAGAATGAAGAGTAAGAAGATGGCGATGCCAATATTAATTTTTGCTTTTTTGGACAGCCTGCTTACAATTTTTATATTTTCATCCATTTTAATTTTATTGCTATGTTTTTATTAACTGCTAATTGCTGTATTATTGCTTCTTTAATTACATTTTCTATAATCAAGCCTTATCCATGTATTCGTATAAGTATAAAGCATATATCTTAATAATCCAATATCTACCAAATTCCGGTAATATTGTATAAGTTAAGCGTCAAAAAATAAAGCTGTTGTCTTTAATCTGCAATTTTATTAAAATATCAACCTATATGCTAGATTTTATCCAATAATTTAATTTAAAAATGTAATGAAAGACATACCCTTATTCTCTTCCAGGACACAAAACAAAATTGCCAAACAGGTGCTGCTCGGATTCGCCGTTGCTATAATTCTTGGTTCTGCAATCCTGCTTATCCCCCAGATGACGCAGGGCGGGAAGATCAGTTACATAGATGCGGTCTTCACATCTACCTCCGCCATCTGTGTCACGGGTCTTATAGTCCAGGACACGCCCACATACTTTACCGATATGGGAAAGATCGTGCTTCTTATACTTATACAGATAGGCGGACTGGGGATTATGACCGTCGGCTCCATTTTCGGACTGATCCTGGGAAGAAAGATCCATATCAGGGATAAATTTTACATAAATTCGAGTTTTGGCTCAAAGCAGCAATTCAGCGCATCGAAATTTTTCATGGTAATAGCAGGAACAACTTTTACCATAGAATTCGTAGCATTTGCCATTATGACCGCTATTTTTTATTTCAAGCACCTTTATCCGCTGAGGACGTCAATGACTTTTAGTTTATTTCACACCATCAGCGCTTTTTGTAATGCGGGTTTTTCCCTTTATTCCAGCAGCCTGCAGAGTTTCAGCTCCGATATTCCCTTGAATATAATATTTATGGTTTTAATCGTACTGGGAGGAATCGGTTTTCCCGTAATTTCTGAAATTATCGCATACAGGAGAATAAAAAAATTCTCCATTCATGCAAAAGTGGTTATGATCTCAACTGCTTGTTTGATACTGATAGGCGCGGTCATGTTCTTCCTCCTTGAATTTAATAACCCCGAATCAATTGCGGGCAAACCTATCTCGATTAAAATTTTATCCAGCTTCTTCCAATCGATTACCGCCAGGACAGCCGGCTTCAATACCACCAATATTGCCGGCTTAAATGTTGCCACTATCTTCTTTCTTGCTTTCCTTATGTTTATAGGGGCATCTCCCGGAGGAACCGGAGGCGGTATAAAAACAACCACTTTTGCCGCCGTAACGGCAGGCGGCTTCAGCTCCATCAGTGGGAGAAGTGATGTGGTGCTGCTTAAAAGAAAAATGCCCCAAAGATTGATATACAGAGCCTTGACCCTGACCATTACTGCAATAGCAATAGTCATAATTTCAACAATCGGCTTACTGGTTTTTGAAAAGTGCTCACTCAAAGAAGCTTTATTTGAAGCAATATCGGCATTCGGCACCGTAGGACTAAGCACGGGGATAACACAGACACTTTCCATACCAGGCAAGATAATATTGATACTGAGTATGTTTATTGGTAGAATTGGTATCAGCACTTTGTCTGTAGCTATTGCAATAAGAGGAGCCATTAATAAAATGACTTACCCTGAAGATACAATAACTATCGGATAGGAATTATGAAAAAACAATATTTGGTAATAGGATTGGGAAGATTCGGAGCAAGTGTCGCCAGAACACTGACCGAAGCCGGACACAGCGTGGTAGGCATAGATCAGTCTGCAGAAAGAACACAGAGGGTCTCGGAAGAAATAGCAGACGTAATAGAATGTGACGCCACAGATGCAGAAATACTGGAATCTATGGGTATATCTGATTATGAGGCAGTCATAGTATGCATAGGTGAAAAATATATACAAAATTCCATACTGGTAACGCTTCTGCTTAAAGAAAAGGGAGCAAAGAAAATAATTGCCAAGGCAGGAACCAAAACACAGGGAAGGGTCCTTAAAAAAGTCGGTGCGGATATCATAGCATATCCCGAAAAAGATATGGGAGAAAGAGTGGCCAGAAATCTTATAAGCTCTAATATTATAGACTTTCTGGAAGTCAGTCCCGACGTAAGTATTATTGAAATACCAGCGCCTGAAATGATTGTTGGAAAAAACTTAACCGATTTGAACCTGCGTAATAAGTACGGTGTTACCATAATAAGCATAAAAAATAGCAAAAACGAAATAGTCTCTCCTCCTGATGTAAGTTACAAGTTCCAGAAAGATGATGTCCTGACATTAATCGGGGAGAACAAATTGCTGAAAAAACTGCGCTTTACAAAGGATTAAAACCGCAGGAAATACCGCACACCGTAAGTCATTTCACTTCTTTTACATTTATAAAATTAGTGCTTCCCTTTCCCGGTTTATCTGCCATTACGCCGGCCGTAATAACCACCTTATCGCCTGTGCTTATATACTTCAGTTTTTTAGAGACATTTATTGACTCTTCGATCATCATATCAATATTTTTTGCAAACTCTACCTTCGCAGGTATGACCCCCCAGCTGATCATAAGCTGCCTGACCACCCACTGATTGGGGCTGGCGCCAATTATCCTGCTCCTGGGCCTGTTCCTGGAGATCTGTCTTGCCGTATATCCCGACTCGGTTGATGAAATTATGGCTTTTGCATTCAGTATGTTGGCAATTTCACGGGAAGCAAAACTTATGGCTTCCGTAATGGAATTATGGTAGATATTTAATTTCTTTTTAAGTATGGCGTTATTTCGCATAATGGCGTCATAATCAAGCGAAGCTTCGGTTTTATTTATTATCTTGACCATCATCTTTAAGGATTCCAGGGGGTATTCCCCTGCAGCAGTTTCCCCTGAAAGCATGACTGCATCCGAACCGTCTATGATTGCATTTGCCACATCGCTTACTTCCGCCCTGGTCGGCCTCGGGTTCCTCATCATGGAATCCAGCATCTGCGTAGCGGTTATTACCGGCTTGCCTGCCATATTGGCCTTCTTTATAATCTTTTTCTGAATATAAGGGACTTCTTCCTCATTGATCTCGATACCCAGATCACCCCTGGCCACCATAATGGCATCTGCTGAATCCAAAATAGCATCAAAACTATCGACTGCCTCATGCTTTTCTATTTTAGCAATGACCATGGCATTACTTTTCTTACTTTTCAATACCTTCTCAATTTTTTTGATATCGTCGGCACTTCTTATAAAGGACTGGGCTATAAAATCAACCTCCAGCTTTATACCCAGGTCTAAAAATTCAAGATCTTTTTTTGTAACCGTTTCCTCGCTTATGGACACGCCCGGCAAATTAACGCCTTTATTGGAGCTGAGAAGACCGCCTGTTATAACTTCACAAACGGCACGCTTTTTAGGCAGGTCAACTTCCAATACCTTACATTCAATCAGGCCGTCATCAATGAAAATAAGACTTCCCTTCTTGATATCTTTGATGAATCTATCATAGGTGACCTTTACCACATTGCCTATATCGGAGTAGCCGGGATCACCGTCAGCCGTGGTAAAAATGATTTTCTGCTTCCTTAACAGGTTTATTTTATTTTTAAGATTTTCTACCCTTATTTTAGGGCCCTGCAGATCCAGCATTATTGCCGTATTTTTCCCGGATTTTTTGGAGATTCTCCTTATCTTTTTAACTATTTCAATTACTTCATTGGCCCCACTGTGGGAAGTATTTATACGGGCTATATCCATTCCGCCGATTATCAGCTTTTTTAAGATATCCTCTTTTTTGGTGGCAGGCCCGATAGTACATATTATTTTAGTCTTTCTCATGACAACTCCCTTTTAGCCTTCTCCCACAATTTATCTTTCTCTTCCAGCGGTAAGTTTTTAAAATCCAGAGCATTGTCGCGGGCATATTTTTCCATAAGATCAAACCTTTCTGTAAATTTTCTACTGGCACCATGCAAGCTCTCCTCACAGTCCATGCCAAGCCGCCTGCTGAAATTTACTATGCTGAAAAGAACGTCTCCTATTTCACTAAAAATTTTACTTTTCCTGTTTTTATCCATCTCTCTCTTAAGTTCGGCCAATTCTTCTTCTATTTTTTCAAAAACATCCTCCGGTTTATCCCAGTCAAATCCCAGCCTGGAGGCCCTATTTTGAATCTCATAAGCATAATGGAGAGAAGGCAGTGATCTGGGAATACCACTGAAAATCGAATCAGCTTTTTCCGGTTTATTCTTTCTTTCTCTTTTCTTAATATTTTCCCAGCTCTCCAGTATTTCATCACTGCTTGTCAAATTTACCCCTTTAAATACATGTGGGTGCCTTCTTACCAATTTGTTTATAAGACATTTCAACACTTCATTTATATCAAATTCTTTACTTTCAGCCGCTATCTGGCTGTGAAAAACTATCTGCAGCAGCAAGTCGCCCAATTCTTCTTTAAGCCCCGCATAATCATCGTTTTCAATGCTTTCAACGGCCTCGTAAGTCTCCTCAATCAAATTTTTCTTGATGGTCTTGTGGTCCTGTTCCCTGTCCCACATACAGCCTTCAGGCGACCGGAGTTTTTTCATCACACCTATTAAAATAGCAAACAGCTCGCTGCTGTCATTGATTTTATCTATATTTTTAACTTCTCCGCTATTCAATTTAAAACTCATTCGCCTTCCTTTTCGCTGCTGGCCAGAGAGCCTTCTACATCCGTAAAATATTCAATATTTGCCTCTTCTATCAGCGAAAGAATAAACTCTTCCCATTTCTCTGATTTATGCAAATTTAATAAATACGTGCCTATACTTTCTTCAACTTCGGAAAATTTCTGGATATGCTCTTCCTCGCGCTCAAAAACCTTCAGTATATGGAACCCGTATCCCGTTTCAATAATTTTACTTACTTCTCCCACATCAAGAGAAAATAATGGCTTCTCAAATTCTTCAATAGTCTGCCCCTCGCTTATATAGCCCAGCTCCCCTCCGCTTTCGGCAGTACTGGTGTCATCAGAATATTTCTGCGCCAGCTCCTCGAAATCTCCGCCTCTTTCCAGTTTGTCTTGAACCATTTCTATTTTTTCAAGGGCTTCTTTCCTTCCTTCTTCGGTTTCCTCGGAGCCGTCTTCTATCCATGGGAACATGGCCATGATATGGCTCGCCTTTACCGTGATCGGAACCAAAAATAATGTTTCCTCATTATCATCGTAGTACTGCTTTATTTCCTTATCTGTCACATCTATACCCGCGGTTACCTCATTATAAATTTTACTCCTGAGTATCTGGCTCCTGAGTTCAGTGCCAAGAAATTCTCTGCTTACGCCAACATCCTCTAACTTTTTTTCAAAATCTTCTTCTGACGGATAGGAATCTATTATTAATCCCAGCTGTTCATCAACTTCCTGACCGCTTACGGTAATATTATTTTCCTGCGCGTAATCCTCAAGAAGTTCTATAACAATGAGGGAATCGATAATATTTGCTTCCAGGGCTCCCATTTCTTCTTCACTTTCAATTAATTGCTCGTCTGTGCTCTGGCTCTTAATAAAATTTATATAAGCATCAACTTCCTTTTGCTTAATATCCGCTCCATCCACCTTGGCCACTGTCTTATTGCAGCCGACAGCCACAAACATGAAAATAAAAATCAACAGTACAAATATAAGAACAGCGCTTCTCTTCAATCCTTACCTTCTTTCCTTTCATTAAATTGTATTAAGTTTATTATATCATCTAGGATACCTAACACTAAATCTAAATCAATACCCTTATCGACTTTTTTTATAATTATTTGTTTCGATACCGGATCGTATGTAATATCTTTGCCCATTTTATTTATTTTGTCGATTTCATTCCGGGTTATATGCACTTTTTTTAATATGATTCCTTTTCTGTCCGAGAAAATAAGCTTCTCTATCTTTGCTTCTTTGAGCAAATACTTTATCCTGGCTATATTTATAAGATTCAGGACTACTGACGGAGTTTTGCTGTACCTTGAAATCATTCTTTCGGTGATCTTGTCTATCTGATCCAGGTTTCCGGCATTTCCCAGTATCTTATAAACATTTATCCTTTCCTTTTCACTTTCGATATAATTTCTGGGTATATAGGCACTTACCGGAAGGTCTATCTGAATATTTATATCTTCTTTTAATTTGTGGCCTTTTAATTTTTCAATCTCTTCATTTACTATCTGACAGTACATATCAAAGCCTACGCTATTTATGTGGCCGTGCTGCCTGGGGCCCAGTATTTCTCCTGCTCCTCTTATTTCCAGATCTCTCATTGCCACATTGTACCCCGAACCAAGATCTGTATATTCGGTCAGGGTTTTAAGTCTCTGAAACGCGGGGATGCTTAGGTTCCCTCTGCGGGGATAGAAAAAATAAGAATAAGCTCTTTCGGAAGACCTGCCTACCCTACCCCTTAATTGATAGAGCTGGGACAGCCCGAACAGGTGCGCATTCTCTACAATCAACGTATTCACATTTGCAATATCCATTCCTGATTCTATTATGGAGGTAGTAAGTAATATATCATATTTTTTATCTATAAAACCACTCATTATTTTTTCAATCCTGCTGCCGTCCATTCTGCCATGAGTCAGGGCAATCCTTGCTTCAGGGATAAGCTGCTGCAATTGGGCTCTTTTATTCTCTATGCCGCTTATTCTGTTATATACGTAATATGCCTGACCATCTCTTATCATTTCTCTCTCTATGGCTCTTTTTACAACCGTATAGTCGATCTCCCCTATGAAAGTCTCTATTGGGTTTCTTCCCCGGGGATAGGTCTCAATGGATACAATATCCCTGACTCCCACAAGGGACATATACAGCGTTCTGGGAATTGGTGTGGCGCTCAATGTCAGAACATCCGCTCTGGTCTTAAGCAGCTTTATTTTTTCCTTGCTGCCAACCCCGAACCGCTGTTCTTCGTCTACGATTATCAAACCCAACTTTGCAGGCTTTATGTCTTCCTGTAGAATACGGTGTGTCCCTATTATCATATCGACCCTGCCGTTATTAAAATCCTCGACTATATCCTTCTGTTTTTTTCTGGTCCTGAACCTGCTCAGGACTTCCAGGATAACAGGGTAATCCTTATAACGCTGATTGAATGTCTGGAAGTGCTGATCTGCAAGGATGGTGGTCGGTACCAGCATTAAAACCTGCTTTCCGTCTTCTATCGCTTTGAAAGCCGCTCTCACGGCCACTTCGGTCTTGCCGAATCCTACATCCCCGGTTACCAGAATATCCATTGGCTTCGGCCGGTGCATGGCATCTTTTACATAATTTATGGCCTTGGTCTGGTCAGGGGTCTCCTTGAACGGAAACAGGTCTTCTATCTCCTTCTGCCAGGGGCTGTCTGCAGGAAATGAATATCCTATGGCTGATTCTCTCTCCGCATATAATTTAGCGAGATCAATGGCAAGCTTATGGACAGATTCCCTGACTTTCTTTTTAAGATTATCCCACTTTCTGGAATCAAGCGGCGTCACCACAGGGTTTTCTGTCCCAATATATTTACTTATCCTGTCAGACTGCCATGTGGGCACATATAACTTATCATCATTTGCATACTCTATTAAAAAATATTCCCTTTTGCAGCCGCCGGACTGTTTGGATACCACACCGGTGTATTTGCCTATGCCGTGATTTTTATGCACTACATAGTCTCCGAACTCCAGATACTCAAAATCTTTTTGTGTAGAAATTCTTTCTTTGGAAGCAAGGGGCTGTATCCGGTCATAAATATCCAATTCGCCGTATAATGAAACGGCCCCGGACTGGTAGCCCCTGTATAATCTCTTGTTTAAAATGCCGACAATATTTGACTTGTCTAAATCATAGCCGGCTCCCGCTTCTGCATTTAAATAGCTGTAAGATATGGAATTATTTAGAAGTAATTCTTCTACCTTTTCCCTTCTGCCGCTCTCTTCAATAGATATGACTGCCTTTCTTTTACTTTTTATATCCTTTTTTATATTGTCTATAAAAGCAGCAGAGTTGCCAAAACTTTTTTTCTGCTTGGCTATTCCCGCCAGATTGAATTCGCTCCTGCGGGCAGTCTGCTGTCCGGCAGAGGCTATATTCAATTCCAAATAGAAGCTTTCCTTTTTAAGAAAGTCCCCTTCTTCCACATAAGAGATCAGCCTGCTGCCGTCAGCTCTAAGCATATCCTTCTCGCTGCTGAACAGCTTGTTAAGCATGTCAATATCGCTTTTTATTTTCAGGCATATCTCCAGAGGGTCACACCATACTGCTGCAAATCCGGGGCTGTATTTTTTTAGCATATCAATAAAAGAGAACATCTTACCCGGTGGTTCCGTACTGCCCGCAGTTTCTATTTCCCAGGGATTTATATTCGGAAATACAGATATTTTACTTAACTCTCTTACCGGTTTCTGATTTGAAAGATCATAAAAAAATATTTTTTCCGCTTCGTCTCCCATAAAATCAATCCTTACAGGATCTTTTCCGGTTATATCAAAAATATCAATGATTCCCCCTCTTATACTGAATTCTCCTCTGTCATAAACCTGATTTACTCTTTCATAACCGCTGTCCACAAATTTATTTATTAACTCATCCCTGCCGTACTCGCTTCCGGCCATTATCTCTATACTCTTAAGTTTATCGGCTTTTGAGGAAGGCATAAGATTTAACAGGGAATTGCTGGTGGCAATAACAAAAAAAGTCTTCCCGGAGCTGCCTTCTTCCAATAAATTTTTAATGGTATGCAGTCTTCCTGTAATATTCTCTGCGGGAGTGATTCTATTTTTATAAAAAATACTGTTCCCCAGACTGGGAAAGTTAAAAATCTTAGCTTTTGGGACGATACAGCTTATTTCACTTTCAAGTTCCCAGGCTCTTTCCAGAGTCGGGGTAATTATCAGAAGCGAAACATTAAAAGCCGCCCAAAAGGCGCTTATCGCAAAAGGCCAGATATTCTCATCTGCGACAAGCGTATCAAGGCCGCTGCTTCCTGCCGTTTCCGGCCCAAGATTTTCTTTTCTGTAACACTTCATAAACTGCTGCCACTGTTTTTCATTTATGAAATTTTTTAAAAACATTTTCGTTCCAATATTTTAAAACTAATTTATAAAGCAGCATTCCTGAGGGAGGAAGTACAATAATAAGACTAAATAAAAAAAATAAAAGCAGCAGACTAAGATACTTCAGTTATATTTGTTCATGGCATAATCAATGCCTTCCATAAGATAATCATTTACAATGTCCGTTGATCTATGTATCCCAATATCAACTTCTTCTCTTTCCTTTTTTTTGAATTCATCCAGCACATAGTCGGCCGCATCCTGCCTGCCGGGAGGCCTTCCTATGCCAAACCGAAGCCTGTCAAAATCAAAACTTCCCAGCTTTTCAGCTATTGATTCCAGACCTTTATGCCCACTGGTACTGCCGCCTGACTTTAGCCTGATCTCCCCAAGCTCAATATCAATATCATCATGGATCACCAGCATTGAGATTATCTGTTTTTCAAAGAATTTATTGCACAAAGCAACAGCACTGCCGGAATTATTCATAAATATTTGGGGTTTTAGAAGTATAATCTTTTGCTCATTATATGAAGATTCTGATACCAGCGAATTGAATTTACGGTAAATTTTCTTTTTCTCAAGACTATCATTGATCTTGTCAATGATCCTAAAACCTATATTATGCCTTGTAAATTCATATTCTTTACCGGGGTTGCCAAGACCAACAATTATAACCATGATAATTATTTTTCCTTGGAGTCTTTTTCTTTCTGTTGTCTTTCTTCTTTTTGCTGCTTTTCTTCTGCTTCCGGTTCTTCTTTCTCCTTGCCTATTACCTCAGGTTCAGCAATCTCTTCTCCCTCAGCTTCCTCTTCGGGAACCAATTCCTCTTCTTTCAGCTGCGTCGGGTGGATTATTGAAACTACTACTTCTTCAGGGTCATTTAATATCTTTATCTTATCAGAAATCTCAATGTCCGAAACTCTTATTGCTATACCCATATCAAGGTCTTTTATATCATATTCAACATACTCGGGAATATCTTTGGGAAGACAGGAGATATGAAGCTCTCTCAGGCCGTGCTGCAGGACGCCTCCGACTTCCTTGACCCCCAGCGCTATTTCCTCATTAATAATATGGACCGGGATACTGGTTTCGATTTCTTTTTCCATCTGTATCCTTAAAAAATCCAGATGAAGAAATTCTCTGGTAATGGGGTCTCTTTGAAAATCTTTTATTAGAACCGTCTCTTTTTTGTTTTTTTTGGTTTCATCTACCTGCATATCAAAAATCAGGCTGAATATGCTTCTGCCCTTTAGCAGTTTTTTAAATTCTTTTTCATTTACCTTGATGCTTACCGGTTCCCTGTTCAATCCATACATTACTGCAGGGATGTAATTGCTATTCCTTAACCTCCTGGACGCATTGTTTTTTATTTCATTGTCATTTCTTTTTTCCACTGCCAGAGCTATGTTTTCCATTTATTCCTACACCCACCTTGATACTTAAAAATTAAACTAAATTTTCGCCTTTGAACAACTCGCTTACCGACTTGCAATAATAAACTTTTTTTATTGTTTTTGCAAGCAGGGGTGCGATTGAAAGCACTTTTATTTTATCATAACTTTTTTTATTATTTAATGGAATTGTATTCACTACTACCAGCTCTTCAATTCTGGAATTTTCAAATTTCTCTATGGCGCTGTCTGAAAAAATAGGGTGGGTGGCGCCGACGTAAACCCTTTTTGCATCATGTCTTAACAGCATATCGACAGCCTTAATCAGTGTATTCCCCGTGTCTATCATATCATCGAAAATTATGACATCTTTCCCTTTCACATCACCCACTATATGCTCAATCTCTGCCATATTGGGGGAAGGCCTTCTTTTATCAAGTATAGCAAGAGGAAAATGAAGCCTTTTGGAAAATATACTTGCTCTCTTTACGCCTCCCACATCCGGACTTACCACTACACCGTCTTTAATATTTTTATCCTTAAAATACTTGGCTATTATGGGTATGGCCGTAACATGATCCACGGGAACGTCAAAGAATCCCTGGATGGTAGCAGCATGCAGATCAACAAGTATGGCCCTGTTCATCCCCGCTACAGAAAGCAGGTCAGCAAACAACTTTGCAGTTATGGGTTCTCTTCCCTCCGATTTTTTATCCTGACGCGCATATCCATAATGGGGGATCACAGCATTTATCATACCGGCGGAAGCTCTTTTCAGCGCATCTATCATTATGAGCAGTTCCATTATATTGTCATTTATCGGTTCACAGCATGTCTGCACAACAAATACATCTGCGCCCCTCACACTCTCATCAAACTTTATATGTATTTCACCATTGCTAAATTTATTTCTGGTAATTTTTCCGGCACTTATTCCAAGCTCATCTGCAATCTTGTTTGTAAGACTGGGATAAGATGAGCCCGAAAAGAGCATCATCCTCTTGTTATCTTTATTACTTTCTATGCCTCCTGTCATAAATCACTTACTCCTTCGTATTTTTTAATTTTTTTCTATCTCTGTACCTTACGGCTCCGTTCTTTATATTTTTTTGTCCTCCCCGCTCTATCGCCAGGTAATTAGACGGAACATCCTGGTATATCACCGAACCTGCGGCCACCACCGCGCCATTTCCTATTTTAACCGGAGCAATAAGCATTGTATCCGAACCTATAAATACATCATCTCCGATAATGGTCTTACTCTTGCTGAAGCCATCATAATTAACCGTGACCGAGGATGCCTCGATTTTTACATTATTGCCTGTTACGGTGCCGGGTCTTATGTAACTATAGGGGCCTATATTGTTATTCCTTCCGATAACAGAACCGATTATAACAGAAGCATTTATACTGCTGCTCTCACCTATTTCCGTATCCGCAATCTGACTGAAAGGGCCTATCCTGGAATTTTTGGCAATCCTGGTCTTGCCTTTAATAAAGCACGAAGGTTCGATAACCACATCCCTGTCTATTATAACAGAACTTTCAATGCAGCATGAATCAGGATTTCTGATTGTCACACCGGTTTCCGTTAAAATTCTATTGATTCTCTTGCGCATGACATCCTCTGCTGCTGAAAGCTGGATCCTATCATTTATGCCCATAACTTCCCGGTAATCCGTTGCTATCAGGCAGCTTACTTTTTTACCGTTCCTGATCAGCAATTCAATTACATCAGTCAGGTAATATTCCTTCTGAATGTTGTCGGTTTTAATCTTTTCAATATTATTAAACAGCACTGCAGTATCAAAACAATAAATGGATGAATTTATCTCACTTATTTTTTTCTCTTCAGCGGTTGCATCGGCATCCTCCACAATTTTTACAATGCTGCCGCCTTTATTTTTTATAATTCTTCCATAACCTCTGGGATCGGGAACCAGAGAGGTTACAAGACAGGCTGCACTTCCGGAGCCTATTTTATTTTCAATTAATTCTTCCAATGTCCCCATTCTGATCAGCGGACTGTCACCGGGCAGTATTAAAATATATTTTCCAAAATCCTCTTTTTGTTTCTTTACGGTAAGCACAGCATGAGCGGTGCCCTGCTGCTTTTCCTGGACAATAACTTTAACCCGCGGAAAGTTTTCCTTTATATAACCACTGACGGATTCTTTTTTATTATCGGCAACAGCAAATACATTTTTCGGACACAGTTTAAGGGCCGAAGATAGCACATAATGAAGAATTGGCTGGCCTGATATCTGATGAAGTACTTTGGGAATTTCCGACTTCATTCTTTTGCCTTTACCTGCAGCTAAAATGAGCACGGTTAAATCTTTTGAGAAATCCATTTTTAACAAATTCCTGGCAAAAATTCACATATAATTAATAATACTATTAGATTGTAGCATAAAAAAAACATTTATCTAATCATTACTCTACAAATTTCCCCCCGCTTATTTTTCTGGAAACGATACTAAAATCAGACCTGAAATAAACATCGATATATATCAGATTGCGGCACTTTTCCCCAAGTATTTCCTTCCTTAAGAAGAATTCCGCATCCTGGGGGCCTTCTCCTGCATTAATTCTGGATATATCATTGGACTTTCTTACTTTTATGGTAATCTCTTCTCCGCAATTGCTGCATATGACTTTAAAAGTGATAAAGCCGGAACTGCCGTCTCCTGCCGGGGCAGCAAATATTTTTTTCAAATTATTTAAAAAACTGTTCATTGGCTCCCTTATCTTTTTTTGTTAAAAAATTCTTTAAAAGTCAAATTATCCTGCCCTGCCGGTTTGCAGGATTAACTGTTTCTTTCTTCCAAATCCAGTAGAAATTTTTTTACCTTTTTCCCCGCTTCGAAACCGCTTATACCGCCGTTTTCTTTTATTACCCTGTGGCATGGCACGACCAGTATTATGGGATTTTTTCTTAGTGCCGAACCGGTTGCCCTCCAGGCTTTTCCGTGACCTGCTCTATCCGCTAGCTTCTTATAGCTTATAGTTTTTCCATAAGGTACGGAAACAACGCTGTTCCATACATCTTTTTTAAATCGGGTTCCGGTCAAAAACTCGATCCCGAAATTAAAATCCTTTACTGCGCCGTCCAGATAACCGGTAATCTTACTTTCAATGTCCATTGATTTCTTATCTTCTATAAAAACCTTATCCGAACCCCTATGATTATATCCTGCGTCTTCAATAAACTTCCTGAAATTCTTTTCTCCGATTCCCATGAACAGAATTATTATCTTACTATTTTTGTGCTTCCATAAATAATACATTACGCCTATTTTTGTTTTAAAACTGGATTTACCTATATTTGCCATTTACAGCCTCCCTTGGATTACAGTGCCCCAAAAATTCATTTTACCTGTTCAATCTAATAAAATTTTCAATGGATCTATCATATGTCCTTTCGGCCTCCTTGCCAAAATAGCAGGCCGGAAGTTCCCCTAGCTGCTTGTGGTAGGCTATACATTCACAGCAAATACCCTTTCTGGAGCAGGGCTCATAGCTGCAATTGCAATTTTTTAAATTTCTTTCCTTGTTGCATTCCATATTAATATTTTCCTTTCCGGTTCATTTCTTTAATAGCTCATTGAATTTTACCTATATCAGTCTAGTATTCAATTCCCTTCCTGGCCCTTATGCCTGCCCTGAAAGCATGCTTGATATCTTTCATTTCGGTTACCGTGTCGGCAATATTTATTAACTTACTGCAGGCATTTCTTCCAGTCAGGACCACACAAAGTTTTTCAGGTTTGTTTTTTATAAGGTTTACCACATCCTGTTCATCCAGAAGTCCGTAATCCACCAGATTATTTATTTCATCCAGGATAATCATATCATACCGGTTGCTGTTAATCTTATCGGAGGCATATTTAAAAGACTTTACCGCATTATCCCTCTGCCGGCCGGTAGGACTGGGTTTGCCGTTTTTAAAACCGATAAAACCTTCGCCCAGCTGTTTGATTTCTATAAGCGGTTTTAACCTTTCTGCAATTTTGGATTCACCGGTCCTGCGGGGCACTTTTATAAACTGCAGGATCAAAACCTTAAGGTCATGGCCCGCCGCTCTCAGTGCCATTCCCAGCGCCGCCGTGGTCTTACCCTTACCGCTGCCAGTATTTACTATGACCAGTCCCCTTCCGCTGTCTTTACCGGATCTGTATTCTGAAAAGTTATTGCTCTTGCTTAAATCCATATCCAATCGGCCTTTTTTTGAAACTTGATTTTATTATAACCCATACCTTAAGATTTTATAAAATAATTTCATATCCATATTTTCCCTGAAAACATCCGCCAGCCTGTCATACTGCTCCTGCTTAAAAATCTTATATGAAGAAGTTTCACCGGCAGCACCGGTAATTCTAATATCACCTGCAGTCCTGATATTATTCTTTTCTCTTATCAGACCAAGGATAAATTTTCTAAAAATCTGATTATCAAAAACCCCGTGGATATATGTACCCATCACAATCCCTTCATCTTTTTTTCCGAAGGTTATAAACCCGTCATCGCCGTTAAAACCACCGGCTTCACTGCTCCTGCGCTTTACCTTAAAAAGCGGTACCAGTTTCCTTGATTTACCGGATGCCGGTGTAGATATACCCATATGGATCTCGTATCCTC
>CAZBSE010000006.1:0-63204 GCA_964494385.1 uncultured Actinomycetota bacterium
TATTATTATTTTTTAATATTATGAAAGATATTTTTATCCTCAAAGGAGGAAGAAGTAATGGTAGAAAATAAGGATAAATTGGTGGTAGTTTGGACTAGCAACGATAGAGATGTTGCACTTAAGATGGTTTTTATGTATGTTCTTAACTCCAGATTAAAGAATTGGTGGGAGGATATTACATTAATATTATGGGGTCCATCTGCTAATCTTTTAAGTCAGGATCATGAACTGCAAGAATATCTAGAGAAGATAATGGAGCAAGGAGTGACTGTTGAAGCATGCATTACTTGTGCTGAAATGTATGGAGTTACTAAAAAGCTTTCTGACTTAGGGTTAGATGTAAAAAAAATGGGATCACAATTAACAGAGTATCTTAAAGAAGGTAGAAACATAATTACCTTTTAATTCTCGAAATTAATTTTATCATTCAGAAATCTAGAAGGTAGCCCATATAAATCTTAGTTGGAACCGGATTAGAAGTGATGTACTACTGTTAAATAAGTTGAAATTTGTGTGAATAGTTCTTGTAATGTCCCTAAACTTTATTAAACAATTTAGGTCTATATTTTTTTGTGTAACCCTCTAAATTAGTATAAAATTAAAAAGTTCAAAAGAGAATACAAAAAGTGATTATTCATTTTATAAAATAATTGAATGGAGGATAATTATGAAATTTACGCTTTCGATAGGAGACCAGGCTCCGGATTTTACTCTTGCAGCAACGGATGGGAAAATATATTCGTTAAAAGATTTCAATGATGTAAAAGTGCTTGTTATTTTCTTTACCTGCAATCATTGCCCTTATGTGATTGGTTCTGATGAAGTAACGCGTAAAACAGCTTTGTATTTTGAAAGACATGGTATCAAATTTATTGCTATAAATTCAAACAGTAAAAACACATATATCGAAGACTCATTTGAAAATATGGTCAAGAGAATGGAAAAAGAAAAATTCCCCTGGATTTATCTTTATGATTCCGACCAAAAAATTGCTCTTGCTTATGGTGCACTCAGAACTCCTCATTTTTATATTTTTGATAACGATAGGAAGCTTATATACACTGGACGAGGTGTTGATAATCCGAAAGATACTAATAGAATGAAAGTGAATGATTTATGGAATGCATTAGATGAATATGTTTCAAGGAAAAAGATATCAACATCAATCACTAATCCTATAGGGTGTAATGTAAAATGGGAAGGAAAAGACCCTCATTGGATGCCAGAAGAAGCCTGTGATCTTGTTTTGTAAAATATAAATTTAGATAAAGAAAAAAACCGTAAGGGTTGATAAAACCAAGCTCTATAATAAGACCCCTTTAATCAGGGGTCTTATTACTTTGTGTAAATAGTATGGGTAGCCCATAAGGGTCTCGAACCTTAATTATTCAATCTTCAATTGATCAGAATGTTTTCTTCCATTCTTTCAATATTATTATCCAACCTTAAATGTGCTAAGAGATTCATGTATTCATTAAGGGAAATTATGCTGTTATCTTTATATATTTTAAACAGGACAACCTGACCGGTAAAAAAGTAGATAGTTCCAGAAAAATAACAGTTAGCAGGACTGGGTTATAAAAAACTTTATAATTTCAATTTATTATTATAATATACAAAGGATTTATTTGATAAAAATTAATAAGGATCAGATCATGGATGATAATTCAATAGCAATAGAAATTTTTAATCTATCCAAAAATTTTGGTAATTTAACTGCTGTAAGCAAATTAAATTTAGAAATTAAAAGAGGCGAGATTTTTGGTTTTTTGGGACCTAACGGAGCAGGGAAAACAACAACCATAAAAATGATGACAGGTCTTCTTAAACCGACATCGGGTAATGTAAAGATTATGGGTAAGGACATACAGGAAAACCCCATAGATGCAAAGAAATATATAGGTCTTATACCGGATCAGCCTAAAATTTATGAAAAGCTGACAGGAGTAGAGTTTTTAAGATTTATGGGAAATATATTTGGAATGGGCAAAGAAAAGATTGAGGAAAAAATAAAGGAGCTTTTAAAGCTTTTTGATCTTGCAGAGAGAGGAGAAGAATTGATCCAGAGTTATTCACATGGTATGAAGCAAAAAATTACCATAGCAGCAGCATTGATTCATTCCCCCAAAGTTCTTTTTTTTGATGAACCGACCGTAGGGCTGGATCCCAAAAGTGCAAAGATTATAAAAGACATATTAAGATTTAGGGCAAAATCCGGTGACTGTATTTTTATGTCCACTCATATTCTGGAAATAGCAGAGAGGATATGCGACAGAGTCGGTATTATCCAGGACGGGAAGCTAATAGCAGTCGGAGACATGGAGGAACTCAGGAAATTATCAATAGAGGGAAAGGGAAATCTGGAAGAGATATTCTTACAGCTGACCGGAGGAGATGAGCATATAGATATTATAAAATCTTTAACTTAGAAGTAATATGTTAAAAATACTTATTAAAAACAAACTAAAAATTATTACTCTGGGGTATACAAGAGATGAACCAAAGAAAAAGGCCGGGAGGATAATCGGTACCCTGATAGGGGCAGCAATTTTTTCTGTACTGCTTTTCTATTCTGCAAAACTTATTTCAATTATTTATGGCAGACTTGATATAGAGCTGGCAAATATAATATTTGATATTGGCTTTGATTATATTTTTGCGGTTATATTTATTTTTGTGATATTTACGGGAGTTGCCACCAGCCTTTATGTGCTGTATCTATCCAGGGACCTGGAATTATTATTAAGTCTTCCGTTAGGCTACCGCACCGTTTTCACCTATAAATATATAGAAGCATTAATAACAAATTCATATTTGTTTTTTATAGCAATATTACCGGTCTTAATAGCGTATGGATTTACATCGGAAATGTCGATTGCATACTATCCGGTAATGATAATAGTTTTTATATCTGTATTATCCATACCAACCAGTCTTGGAGTGCTGGCAGGTATGATTGCAGCCAGATATATTAATCCCGGTAAGGCCAGGGAAATACTTGCTGTTATAGGGGGGCTGTTAGGGCTGATTATATGGCTGCTTTCGCAGATTATATCAAGATATGCAAAGAACATATCACCGGAATTAAAATCAATGGGAGTCGAGGATATAAAGCAATATGTAATAGCTATTTTCGACAAGCCGTTCCTTAAGGCTTTTCCGTCTACCTGGGGTTCAAATGCGCTTTTTTATCTTCATAATGGCAATTATGGAGGATTTATTAATAATTTTATTCTGGTTATGGTTACTTCTATTGTCTTGATATTCATATGTATAGCAATATCCCAGAGAATATATTACTCAGGCTGGTCGAGTACATCACAGGTAAATGTAAGGAAAAGACGGAAGAAAGAAAAAACGGAAGAGGCAGAAGGAGATTATAAAAAAAGAAGTTATTCGTTCTTTACCGGAATTAATTATTTAATATTTAAAGATTTTAAAGTGATTTTCAGGGATGCCAGAAAGTTATTAAATATTTTTATGCCGCTTGTAATGTTTACCTTTATATTCTTCTGGACCATTTCCAGAAGTGTAAACGAGAATAGCGGTATAAATTTCTTTATTCCTGTAAAAATTATTTTATTTTTATTTTTTCCATTGGCAGTTTCAGGAATAATAAATGCAAATTTATCAGGTAATAATATCGGCGGGGAAGGATTAAAATTCTGGATATTAAAAACATGTCCGGTAGATATGAAGAGAATTTTAAAAACAAAAATTATTTTTAGTTCCGCACTAACCGCATTATGCGGGTGCTTAATTATGGTTATATTTTACGTTATGTACAGGCCGGGTTTGCCGTATTTATTATTAGGAATAGTCCTTATGATTTTATTCAGCTGGGGTGATTCGATTATCAGTACTTCTGTCGGGTCCTTTTTCCCGGTTTTTAAACCGTCGGCATCGAAAAAAAATAATATATCATTTCTGGGCAGTATACTGAATTTAATAGTGTTTCTGGTATACTTGCTGTTTTTTGCAGGTATTGCGATAGGGATGTTATTTCTGGCAAATTATCTGTCATGGCCTTATTATTTAATATTTCCTGTAATAATGGTGCTGGAGCTGATACTTGATATAATTCTGTATAATATATTGGTAAATATCAGTGCTTATAAGTTGAATAGAATTGAATGGAAGTTTTAAGGGCTTATTCTCTTTTACTTTTTAGTTATCTTTCCAGTAATTTTTAATATCTACTTAAATTATTGTAACGCTTTTATGAATTTTTCTTCAATTTGTTCTAATCACTTTTCTTAAAAAGAAAAATATAATGGAATAAGTTTCCATTAATTGAAAATTTCTGTTCTGGAAAGAATACATCCATTTCGTGTCAATGCAATATATTATTTTGCATATAAAGAAAATTAATATTAACATATATATTGAATATTATAATTATAATAGTATGAAAAAATAAATTTCTGATATAATATATTAATGTAAGCATAAAAGTATTAATAATATTATTAATAGAAATAGGGTAGAGAGACATGGGAAAAATATATAAAAGGCAAAATTTTAGATTTTTTAAAAATTTTAGCTATAAGTTTATAAGATTAAAGTATTTTATATTAATAGTGGGAGCAATGCTGCTGGAAATTATAGTACTGGTTATATATATAATAAATAATGAAAACATTGTTTATTTTGATTTATTTACGGGAGGAATATTATACGGCTTTACCAGTATAATTGTAGTAGTACTTGCGCTGGGATGCCTGGTGCTTATTTTAACTGATAGGTCTAGAAATAAAAATAGAATTAAAAAATTCAATGATTTCAGGAGAAGTTATTTTAAACTGTCAAATGAATATACAAGGGAAATAGATGAATTGGTTAAAAGATTTGATGAAGAAAAAGATAGTTTTGAAACAAAAATAAATTATGCTATAAATATTTCAGAGAAATACAACGATTATTCAAAAGAATTTTCGAAGATAAGAATTCCTGGTTTTTTAAGTGATGCGTTTAATTATGAATCGGATCATCTTAATAAAGAGAAACTATTCTTCACTAGATTTTCATTATTGTCAAAACGGCTAGAGCTGGAGAAAATTAATAAAGAGTCTGACCTGGCTCACCAAAATTTTAAAAGAGAACTCAATAATATCGAGAAAAATTTAAGGTTGATAATCTAATAAAAGTATATTATTTAAAATATTTAAATAATATCTATAAAATTTTAACAATGGCAGATAGCAATAAGATTAAGGAACAGTTAAATTTGGAAATAGATAAAATCAAACAGATAATAGATGCCTATGAACAGTCACAGCCTGATTTGGTAAAATTAAAGGAAGCTCTTGATGAGAGTAAAGAAGAATATGAAAATTTAATAAATTCTGCTCCTTTTGGCATAATAACTCTTGATGATAAAGGGATTATTACATCATGTAATAATAGTGTGTTAGAATTCCTTGATTTACCCAAGGCGGAGATAATCGGTAAAAATTTTACAAAACTTAAATTTCTGAATATAAAAGATATACCCAGCTATCTTAAAATATTTACACATGCCTTGAAAGGAAAAGAAGGCATGTCATTTGAGATAACAGGCCGAAATAAGAAAGGGGATATCTTTTTTGGAGAAGTTCGTTATGGACTTATAAAAAAAGATAATAAGGTTAAATCTGTACAAGTATTGATAAATGATATTACCGGAAGGAAAAAAGTAGAAGAAAAATTAAAATACTTAAGATTTCATGATGAACTGACAGGCTTATATAATAGAGCATATTTCGAAGAAGAGGTAAAAAGACTGGATTCTGATAGGCAGTTTCCATTAAGTTTTATAATAGGAGATGTAAACGGTTTAAAATTAATAAACGACGCCTTTGGCAGCAGGGAAGGTGATATAGTACTTAAGAATATTGCCAGTGCCATAATAAAGTACTGCAGGAAAGAAGATATCACTGCAAGATGGGGAGAAGATGAGTTTTCAATACTGCTGCCCAGGACCCCCATAGAATATGCCAGAAAAATAGTAATTAGAATCATAGAAACCTGCAGGGCAACATATAAAGGAAAAAATAATTTTAATATTTCTTTTGGTATCTCCACGAAAAATAGCAAAGATCAGGACTTTCAGGGTGTTATAAAAGAAGCTAAAGACGAAATGTACAAGAATAAATTGTTTGAATCAAAAAGCGTTCCTGATTCTGTTATATCGTCATTAGTGGACTCATTGATGGAGGGCAGTTATGAAACCAGGGAACACGGGAAAAGAGTAAGAAAAATGGTTTTAAAATTGGGGCGCAC
Organism: uncultured Actinomycetota bacterium; assembly: GCA_964494385.1. Taxonomy (GTDB): domain Bacteria; phylum Actinomycetota; class Humimicrobiia; order Humimicrobiales; family Humimicrobiaceae; genus CAZBSE01. The sequence continues at coordinate 6,262 of CAZBSE010000006.1, forward strand.
CATAGGACTGCCTAAAAGCAAAATGGATGAATTATCAATTCTTGCGGGTCTTCATGACCTGGGAAAGATAGCCATACCTGATGATATTGTCAAAAAGAATGGAAAACTAAATGAAAAAGACTGGAAGGTTTTAAAGAGTTATCCGGAGATAGGTCATAATATTGCAAAATCTTCATATAAATTTTCAAATATAGCCGAATACATACTGACCCATCATGAAAGGTGGGATGGGAAAGGTTATCCTCAGGGACTAAAAGGTGAAGATATCCCAATGGCTTCACGTATTACTGCTATTGCAGATGCCTATGATGTTATGCGAAGTGGTAGGTTCTATAAGAGGACATTAAGCAAAAAAGAAGCAATTGAAGAGTTAAAAAAATCAAGCGGTACACAATTTGATCCAAAATTGGTGGTAGAGTTTATAAAGATTCTTGAAGAGGAATAAGTTCTATTCTGTCACCGTTTGAAATTTTTTTAAGCAGGGGCAGACTGCTGGAATCTTTAATTTTGCCAATAATTGTAACAGGGCTTGCAGCCTGCGGATTACTACCTGTACTTGCAGGTGTTTTTCCGAAAAATATGCAAAATGAATTTCCCGGGGGCCAGTATGCCACCGAACCAAAATCAACAACTTCTGTACCATTTTCCAATTCTGAATGCACGGGGATCTCAAAATATATTTCATCGCCCCACCTGTTTGCACTAGAGGCTATTGGCAATGCCTTTACAATTTTTAAAGCTGTATTTGAATTATTTAAGCTAACCGTGAATTCCATATCGTTAGAAATTATTTTGATGTCAGTCAATTATAAACCGGCTCCTTTAAGAGATTTTTATTTTTATAAATATAATATAAAAATAATATATTTTAAAGTTAAAATCCAGAGAACTAAGTAACATTTAAAAATTTTATAAGACCTGCAATGCCTTGAGAGATATAATTAAAGGAGGGGGATGACGAAAGCAAGTTCAAAAAAGAGGGAATTTGTGGTCGGCTGTGAAAATTATGGATAAATATGGTGATTTTTTAACAATTTCGCCTTAAAATATAAATTATATTTTTACATGGGATCAAGGATCCATAGAAGAAAGATTAAAAAGCATAGATAGGAAGTTAATTGTATATATGCATTTATAAAAAGAGGTAATGAAATAAAAATGAAGCATTCTAAGGGAATCGATAAAGGAAAAGTAATTTTATATGCCCTGAGCACCTGTCAATGGTGCAGAAAAACTAAGGATCTTCTAAGAGATTTAAATATCGATTATTATTATGTAGATGTTGATCTGGCTGATAATGAAAAACAGAAGGAACTGGTGGAAGAAATTAAAAAATTTAATCCGTCCTGTAGTTTTCCCACACTGGTGATAGAAGACAAGGATTGTATAATTGGATTTGATGAAGAAAAAATAAAGGAAAAATTCAAGAAGCAGTAATTATGGGTAATGAAATTAATAATAGTGAAGTTGAAAAAATATACAAAAAATTAAACAATGATGCAGAATCCGGTGGATATCACCTTAATCCTGACAACGCTTTTACCAAGAAACTTGTAAGGGGACTGCTGATAAACAAGAAAAGATATGGATACCAGGCATGTCCCTGCAGACTGGCATCAGGCATAAAAAAAGAGGACATGGATATAATATGTCCATGTGATTACAGGGATCCTGATCTGGATGAATATGGGACCTGCTATTGTGCTCTTTATGTAGATGAAGAGATACTGGAAGGAAAAAAGAAAGTAGGGTCAATTCCGGAAAGAAGATATAAAAGAGAAGGGAAAGAAAAAATAAAAAAAGGGAGATCAGCAAAAGATGTAACTATGGATGTAAAATATCCGGTATGGAGATGCAGGGTATGCGGTTACTTGTGTGCGAGAGAAAATCCACCGTCTGTCTGTCCCATATGTAAAGCTAAAAAAGAAAGATTCGAAATATTTATCAAAAAGTGATTAATCAAGTACCCTGTCTTTATCCGCCAGTTTTGCTATAGTTAATTTATTTTCTCCAAATTTATCCGATATTCTGTCAATGGCTTTAGCCAGATTTTCATATCCGGATTTCTCTTCTGGCAGTAAGTTTTCAAGCATAGAAAACGGCTTTAAGCTGCTTACCGAAACTCCAACCAGCCTGATTTTTTTTCTCTTAAGGTCAAGATTTTTAAGTAAAGAAACAGAGAATTTGTGTATATCGAATATATTGGAAGTATAATTTTTAAGAGTCGCCCTCCGGGTGATAGTTTTAAAATCAGAGAACCTTATCTTGAGAGTGATCACTCTGCCTTTATATTTCTTTAGCCGGAGGTTTCTGGATATTTTCTGTGAAAGAAGAAGAAGTGTCGATCCCAGTATTCCAAAATCGTCTATGTCTCTTCTGTAAGTCACCTCTCTTCCAATCGATTTGGGCTCCTGGTTCGGTGTTACTTTCCTGTTGTCAATTCCGTTTGCCATTTCATGTATCATTCTCCCGAGTTCCCCGAACTTACTCTCCATTATTTCAAGGGGCATATCGGCAAGATCGCCTATGGTACCGACTCCCATTGATTTAAGTTGTTCACATGTAACTCTCCCCACACCCCATATATAGGATACTGGCAGCAGCTTGACCTTTTTTATAACTTCCCTGGTATTTTCAAGCACTATTAAGCCATTTGGCTTACCTATGCTTGAGGCAAGTTTTGCCAGAAACTTATTGGGACCTATGCCGGCAGAAGAAGTCAAATTGGTCTTTTCATAGATTCTGCCTTTTATTTTTTTTGCAATTTCCAGTTCATCTCCGAAAAGTTTCTCACAGCCGGTTATATCCAGAAAAGCCTCGTCACATCCTATGACCTCCACCAGGGGAGTAAACTGAAAGAATACTTCTCTTATCCGCATTGATTCCCTTAGATACTTTTCCATGTTAACAGGAACAAAAATTCCCGGGGGGCATAGTCTTCTTGCCCTGATTATAGGCATTCCCGAATGCAAACCGTATTTCCTTGCTTCATAGGAGGCGGATGAGATTACTCCTCTATTCAGCGGCCCCCCTACAATCAGAGGTTTATTCTTGTATTCAGGAGTGTCTCTTTGCTCTATTTGTGCAAAGAATGCATCCATATCTATATGTATTATTCTTCCTGGATTTCCCATGCTGATTTTGCCTTTGCCAACAGATTATTTTTTATAGTATTTTTTCTGGCTGCGCTCCTGGTTTTTTTTAAGAGTTCAAGGCTAAAGGCATTACTGACCACCAGGAATGCCTCGTTGTCTTTTAAGCGAATCCTGCCCCGGACCATTATAGCCGAATGGTTGGTTAATATTTTCAAATTTTTCTTATATTCATCAGGAAAGAATATTGCTTCGTACATGCCGTCTTCATCTTCCATGGTGCACAGCAGCATATATCTTCCATCTCTGGTTTTTTTAATTCTTCTGTCGATAATAATACCTGCATTAAAGATGTCTCTTCTAGCGACTGCAGGATCGGGGAAGTACCTGCTTCTTATATTACGGTATTCTTCCAGCTCATTTTTAAAATACCATAGGGGGGAACTGCTCGCGCAAAAACCCAGGATCTCCTCTTCGATTTCCAGCTTTTCTTCAGGATCAAAATCTTCGGTATATTCTTTGCCATCCGTCAGAAGAGGCCTGCTGCTGCAGGAATTGTCTTTATTATTTTTCAGTCTGTAATAATTCAGCAGCAAATATTTCCTTTTTAAGCCTGTAAAATCAAATGCCCCCACTTTTATAAGGTTTTCGATTGCTTTTCCCGTTACCCTGCAGCTGCTTTTTGAGATCCTATAATAAAAATCAGCAAAGTTTTTAAAATTTCCATCTCTATTTCTTTCATTTATTATAGAATTGACACCTGCTTGCCCCAGTTCTCTAACGGTTAAAAGAGAAACTCTTATGGATTTTCCTTCATCTTCGACAGAGAATTTGAATCCGTTTCCGTTAATATGGGGGAGTTTTATATTTATGCCGAGCCGCCTTGCTTCTTCGATGTATCTGGATCTGTCGTAGTAACCTGAATTGTTGGTCAATATTATTGATAACAGTTCTGCCGGGTAGTGAGCCTTTATGTAGCAGATTTTATAGGACAGTTCGGCATAAGCGGCAGCATGAGCTTTAACAAAACCGTAGCTGGCAAATTTGGATATCAATTTAAAGATTTCCTCTGCGGTGCCTATATGGTAACCTCTGACGATTGCCCCTTTAATGAACCGTCCCTTATGGGTTTCCATATCTTTTTTTGAAAGTCCGGTCATGGCTTTTCTCAGGTTGTCGGCTTCGCTGAGAGAATATCCTGCTATGCTGACCGCTGTTTGTATTACCTGCTCCTGAAATAATATTATCCCATAGGTCTCATTTAAGATCGGCTCCAGATTCCTGTGAAGATAGACAGTATTTTCTTTTCCGGATTTTCTGGCGATAAAATTTTTAACCATCCCTGATTGCTGGGGACCGGGCCTGTATAGAGAGATGAGTAGTGTAATATCGTTCAGGGTGGACGGCTTTATTTTTTTTGCCAGTTTTCTGATGCCGAAGCTTTCCAGTTGAAAAACTCCCAATGTCTTTCCATTTTTTATAAGGTCGAGTGCCTTTCTGTCGTTGTATCTTATTTCCCGGATATTCAGATTTATATTTCTTTCAGCTTTCAACATATGTGTTAATTCATCCAGCAGGCTGAGACTCAAAGAGTTTATAAGGTCTATTTTTAAGAGCCCCAGAGCCTCTATGCTATCCATATCATACTGGCTGGTTACCTCGCCGGTTCGTGACAGAGTAAGAGGGATTTTTTTTGCCAGGCTGGAATTGGATATGATAAATGCAGAGGGATGTACAGAAGTGTGCCGCACATAACTTTCGATTTTCTTTGAAATATAGGTTATTTTTTTATACTGTATGTCATCCGGTTCCGTATGCTCCTGATTTTTAAGAAGGCCCCCATGACCCTGCCTGACGGAGGATGTTGAGAAACCGGGATCTGACTTGATTGCCCAGTCTATGTCTTCTTTGCCCCATCCCAGGATTCTTCCCGCTTCTCTTAAGGCGGCTCTCGGCTTCAGGGTAGAAAAGGAGCATACCCTGGAGATATTATTTTTACCGTATTTGCCAATGAGATATCTTATTATTTCAGCTCTTCTTTTATGGGACAAATCGATATCTATATCAGGAGGATCCTTTCTTTCCTTGTTGAGAAACCTTTCGAAGTAAAGGTTGTTTTTTACGGGATCGACATTAGAGATACCCAGCAGATAAGAAACTATACTTCCCGCAGAAGAGCCCTTTCCGCAGATGGGGATATTGTTTTTACGGGCAAATGCTGCTATATCGGCAACAATAAGAAAATATCCGCAGAAGCCTGTTTTTATTATCACTTCCAGTTCTTTTTTTAACCTGCTGCAGATATCTGCCGAAGGATTGTCTCCATATCTCCATTTCACCCCTCTCCGACAGAGACTCCTGAGGCAATCTTCCTGTGTTTCACATCCCGGAACTTTGAAGCGGGGATAGTTTATATTGCCAAGAGGGAGCTTTAAATTACACTTGTCAGCTATGACACGGGTATTGGAAATTGCTTCTGGTACGTCGGAAAACATCTCCAGCATTTCAGCGGCGGATTTGAAATAATGTTCGTTATTGCCGATAGGTCTTACGGCAGTTTCACCGTCTTTTCCCATCTCTTTTATTCTGGAGAGATATTTATATATGCTGTAGTCTTCTTTATTTAAGTAGTGGACATTGTTTGTAGCTACTATGGGGAAGCTGTTTTTCAGGGCAAAATTAATAAGTATCTCGGAAAGTGAAGATGAGGTAAGGCTTCCTCTGGTTTTTGGATATCTTTGAATCTCCAGGAAGAAATCCCCTTTGAATAATTCCCGGTAGTATGCGGCAGAGGTCAATGCTCCGGCTGTCTTTCCTGCTTTCAGCAGCAGGGAGATTTCACCGGTTTCACAGCAATTGAGTCCTATAAGACCCTGGTTCATTTTCTCGAGTTCTGTTATTTTAACTGCCGGCGGTGAGTCTCTTTTTTCCATATGAGATTTGCTTATTATCTGACATAAATTTTCATATCCTTTTATATCTTTTATAAGAATAATCATGCCGGAAAGTATGCTATTATTTACAATGCCGATTACGCAGCCGACTATGGGCTTTATGTTTTTTTCAGTTGCCAGTTTGTAGAATTCAACCGCTCCGCTCATTACATATTTGTCGGTAAGGGCAATTGTCGCCATGTTATTTTTGACAGCAGCATTAACCAGCTCTTCTATGCCTATAGTCGATTCCATAAGGCTGTACTCGCTGTGTACATGAAGATGGGAAAAAAAAGTCACTTTATTTGCTCCTGTCCCTTAAATTTTGTTCATATATGTGTCCGCAACTGCCCATCTCTATATTACAACCGAACATATGTTTGGTCAATAAAAACTTATAATTTTAGGCGCTTAATAATTTTAAGGTTGATTTTTTAATATTTTTATATATAATGTTATGTTTTGTGTGGTATTATTAAAAGATGTTTTAATAAAAATATTAATATTTATTGCAAAATATCGTAGAAAAAAGGGAAAAATATGAGGAAATGCAGCAAAACAATACATATTTCATTCTGGGCCCTGGCAGCATTTTTTATTCTGGCAGCTTCGCTGTCACTATTTTTTAAGGACAACGTACTTGATTTTTTGTTTTCAAATAATGAGATCGGAGAGTTTGCAGGAAGCGAAGAAGTAGTAATTAAAGAAGCGGTAGAAGTTGAGAAAGAAGTAGAATGGTATTATTTTATTGCTTCAGGTTATAGTGCCAATGATCCTGTACAGGGGACTAATAATATAACGGCGACGGGTAAGGAAATAAAGCAGGGAATGGTTGCGGTGGACCCCGAAGTAATACCTCTGGGAACCAAAATTGAAATAAAAGAAATGGGCATATTTGTAGCAGAGGACACAGGGGGTAAGATTAAGGGCAACAGGATAGATGTTTATTTCGATTCAAAGGAAGAAGCAAAAAAATTTGGCAAAAGGGGTATCTGGATTAAAATAGCAGACGGCGGCTATAAACTGGCTGATTTGTCTGATAATGAACAGTACATAAGCAGATATATGAACAGATAGGAAATTTTTATCCTAATTTTTATTTTTCTTAATAATTTTGATTAAGATGTTGTAGAATTCAACGGCATCTTTTTTCTTTATTTTTTCTATTTTAAAACTTTCCTTTTTATTTTTGACAATCAGGGTGGAATAAATCAAACCTTCTTTTAAATCGGCGCTGTTGACGAAGGGGTAAGTGGCTATAAATTTCTTATCCCTGGTTATGTTGGAATAAAAATAAAAAAATAATTTCTTATCGGTTAGAACCAGAAGGCCAGCAATAGTATTCTCCAGGATACCGGGTGCGGTTAATACTGTTTTTTCACCCGGTCCCATAAAAGGAAAATAGCCCATATCATGTGCCTGTGAGTCGCCTAAAGAAAATTCGCCCATATTAACACCTCTGGGGTTTTAAAATTTAGTAAATTAAAGAATATAAAAAAAATTTCTAAAGGAAAAACCAAACGTAATTATATAAGATAACAATTGATAAAAAAAGTAATTCTTTAAATAAAAAACATATTGCCGGTATGTTATAATCGTAAAACCTGCATTATGCTTAATTTTATCCCCCAACGAACAATATTTGTTTTGTAAAAAAAATGATTATATAATACTTTATTAACCATAACGAGCGGAAGTAGCTCAGCTGGTAGAGCATCACCTTGCCAAGGTGGGGGTCGCGGGTCCGAATCCCGTCTTCCGCTCCATTTCTTTCATAAAAGGTTTTTTGTTATATGAATACAAAGATATATAATTGTTAAAGGTCTATGTAAAAAAGAATGATAAAAATGATTGAAATAAAATTTAATAAGCTTGGAAAGATAAAAGTAAAAAAAAATACAAGCATCCTTGACGCTCTAAGAGGGATAGATAAAAAATTAGCCGTACAGGCACTTGCAGCCGAGATTCTTCCTAAGGGGAACAAGGGTACGGATGGCAGTTTAGTGGATCTTAACTGCAGAGTGAGCAGGGATTCAGCCTTTAATATAATTACTTCCGAGAACAGAGATAAAGCGTTAAATATTTTGAATCACAGCACTTCTCATATAATGGCAGCAGCCGTGAAAAGAATATTCCTGGACGCAAAATTTGCAATCGGCCCGGCTATTAAAGACGGTTTTTATTATGATTTCGAAACCAGAAAAGATGTATCGGCTGAAGATCTTCCTAAAATTGAAAGAGAAATGGAGAGAATAATAAAAGAAGATTATGGATTTGAAAGAAGCGAGATTAAAAAGGAAGAGGCCAGAGAATTATTTAAAGGAAATCCTTACAAAATCGAATTGGTAGAGGGCATCAAGAGCAAGAAAGTCAGTATTTATTCTTCCGGGGATTTTACAGATTTATGTTCGGGGCCGCACATTCCATCGACGGGAAGAGTCGGGGCATTTAAGCTGCTAAGCATAGCAGGTGCTTATTGGCGGGGAGATGAAAAAAATAAGATGCTGGTAAGAATATACGGGGCATCGTTTTTTAAAAAGGAGGAATTAAAAAATTACCTGGAAAGGCTGGCTGCAGCAAAGAGAAGCGACCACCGGAAGATCGGAAAAGATCTGGACCTGTTCAGCTTTAATGATCAGGCTCCGGGATTTGCATTTTTTCATCCCAAGGGAATGGTACTGCGGAATACTATACTGGATTACTGGAAAGAAGAGCATATAGAGGAAGGTTACAGCGAGATTAGTACGCCGATTATACTGAGCAATCAGTTATGGAAAACTTCGGGACACTGGGACAACTACAGGGAAAACATGTATTTTGTAAGAATCGATGAAGGAGATTATGCCATAAAACCTATGAACTGCCCCGGAACGATTATAGTATACAAATCAAGCCAGCACTCCTACAAAGAGCTGCCCATAAGGATTGCAGAGCTGGGTCTGGTGCACAGGCATGAAAAATCGGGAGTTTTACATGGATTATTCAGAGTGAGAAGTTTCACCCAGGATGACGCTCATATATTCTGCATGGAAAATCAATCAAAAGAAGAAGTTTCTAAAGTAATAGGTATGATTGATCGAATATATAAGATTTTTGGTTTCGATAAATATTATATGGAGCTTTCAACAAAGCCAAAAAAGAGAATAGGTACCGACAGCATGTGGGAAAAAGCAGAAGGTATATTAAAGGAAGCTATTGAGAGCAGGGGATTTGACTATGTAATCAATAAGGGGGAAGGAGCTTTCTATGGTCCTAAAATTGACTTCCACATACAGGATTGCCTGGGAAGAACATGGCAGTGCGGCACCATACAGCTGGATTTTGCCATGCCTGAGAAATTTAATATTGAATATATGGGAGAAGATAATAAAAAACACAAGCCGGTAATGATACACAGGACCGTACTGGGAAGTATTGAAAGGTTCATAGGCATACTTATAGAGCATTATAGCGGAAATTTACCTCCCTGGCTGGCTCCGGTTCAGGTAATCATTTTACCGATTTCTGAGAAATTTTACGATTATGGTAAAATAGTATATGAAGATCTAAAAAAAGAAAATATAAGGGTAGAGATTGATAACAGAGTGGAATCATTGAGCAAGAAGATAAGACAGGCTGAAATTAATAAAATACCTTATATGATTATTTTGGGAAAAAATGAGGAAGCAACGGGGACTATTACAATCAGGAAAAAAATCGGCGGTGATATAAGAGAAATAAAAACGCCTGATTTTATAAAGGATTTTAAAAGTGTCGTTGAAAATAAAGATAGGCTTTATTAGCTGAAATTATATTTTCCTTTATTTTTTAAAAAAATATTTCTATAATTTAACTCTAACATTCTTGGGAAAAGTATTTGATATTAATTTAAATTATTTGTTAACTATATCGAGAGGTGCATAAAATGACACTGAAGGAAAGAGTAAAGCTTTATACCACGAAGACTGCTATTAAAAGTGCGCTGAAAATACTTCCCAGAATTTCCGATGAGAGGTGGCTTTCGCTGATAAAAGGAAGAGTATACAGGCTCAAGAAGAAAGAAGAGAGAGATTTCCTGGAAAACTTGCTGGTGAATTTAAAAGCTGCAGCCTCAAGAGTATCTCCGCAGGTAAGAGAAAAAATAGTTATGAACCTTATAAACAATGCCATGGTACAGGGACAGCCTAAGAGGATGGCGTTTGCCAAAAAACATGGTTTCAGTCCGCCCAATTTACTGGTTATAAGCCCTACTATGCGGTGTAATTTAAAATGTTACGGGTGCTATGCATGGCAGTATTCAAGAAAAAAAGATCTGCCATATGATGTTTGCAACAGGGTAATCGACGAGGCAAATGATATAGGACTTTACTTCTTTGTTATAACCGGAGGCGAACCGTTCTGCTGGGATAAATTTTATAACTTTCTTGAGAAGCATAATGACTCATTCTTCCAGATTTACACCAACGGCCAGCTGATAGACAATAAAGTTGCAAAAAGACTTGCTAAGCTTGGGAATGCAGTTCCATGCATAAGCATAGAAGGTTTTGAAAAAGAGACTGATAAGAGAAGGGGCAAGGGAGCCTGGTCCAGAGTTATGAATGCCATGGATGTGCTTAATGAAAACGGAGTGCTTTTTGGATTTTCGGTAACTGCAACCAGAGGAAATAATGAACTGGTTGTAAGTGATGAATTTGTTGATTTATTTGTAAGCAAGGGAGCATTTATAGGATGGTATTTCAATTATATTCCAATAGGCAGGGAACCCGATATGGAACTAATGCCTACCCCGGAGCAGAGGGACTACAGAAGACAGAGGATTTTGGAAATAAGGAAGACAAAGAAAATAATAGTAGCAGATTTCTGGAATGACGGTCCGCTGGTAAACGGGTGCATGGCTGGAGGGAAGAATTACCTGCATATAAATGTAAACGGCGATGTTGAACCATGCGTATTTGTACACTTTGCAGCTGATAATATAAAAGAAAAGAGTCTCATTGATATTCTGACATCAGACTTTTTCATGGCATTTAGAAAAAGACAGCCCTATACAGAAAACCACTTAAGGCCCTGCAGCATAATAGATAATCCATATATTTTAAGGGATATCGTTGCAGAAACCGGTGCTTACCCCACACATGAAGGGGCAGAGACAATAGTAGGATGTCTTGCAAAACCATTGGATAGATATGCCAGTGATTATAAAAAAATAGCGGATGAAGCATGGGAAAAGGAGTATGTTCCCAAAGAAGATAAAGAAGTCGCAGTGTAGACAAAATAATTAATAATTAGTATAATCCAACGTTATAAAAATTAAGTTGAAAAATTAAAATAAAAATAAGTAGAAATCATCTATTTCTCACCAATCGACGATTTATAAAATCTGTTGATTCGGTTAATTATATTTAATAGGTAGATGATTTGTCTGCCTATTTTTTTTTAAAATAATATTAGTGCCGGAGGTGTAAATTCAACAAAAAGAGAATTCTCATAAACGAACAGATAAGAGTACCGGATATCAGATTAATTGAAGAAGATGGGACTCAGATTGGGGTAATACCTGTCAGTGAAGCATTAAGGAAAGCTGAAGAAAAGGGCCTTGATTTAGTTGAAATATCACCTAACAGCAAACCGCCTGTCTGCAAAATAATGGATTACGGGAAATACAGGTATAAATTAGAGATATCAGAGAAAATAAGGAAAAAGAAACAATCTCAGATTATTGTAAAAGAAATTAAACTAAGGCCAAAAATAGACACTAATGATCTTAACACCAAAAAGAAGCAAATAGAGAAATTTCTGTCAAGCGGCTATAAGGTGAAAATAACCGTTATGTTCAGAGGCAGGGAAATAGTACATAAAGAACTTGGAATGAATATACTTGATAGACTGGTAAAAGAATTGGAAGAAAAAAGCGTGTTAGAGCTGGAACCTAAATTAGATGGTTATAACATTATTATGATTTTGGCACCAGATTAAAAGTAAAATTATTCTAGTTAAATTAAATTGGAAGGATATTATAATGCCAAAAATTAAAACTCATAAAGGTGCTGCTAAAAGGTTTAAAGTCACCGGGAGTGGGAAGATTGTCAGAGAAAAAGCCTACAAAGGACATATTCTGACCAAAAAGAATTCTAAAAGGAAAAGACGACTGAGTAAAAGATATGAAGTAGCTGCTTCTGATAAGAAAAAAGTGAGAAGGCTTTTAGGCAGATAAGGAAGGACGTGATTGGTATGACCAGGGTTAAAAGAGGACAGGTCAAAGGAAGAAAACATAAAAAAATATTAAAAGGAGCAAGGGGATATTATGGCTCCAAAAGCAGGAGCTATAAAATTGCCAAAGAACAGCTGCTAAAATCGATGAGTTATTCATACAGGGATAGGAAGAATAAAAAAAGGAACTTTAGAAGATTGTGGATTATCAGGATTAATGCGGCAGCAAGGGCCAATGGTATTTCGTACAATGAATTTATTAATGGTCTGAATAAAGCAAGTATTAATATAAATAGAAAAATGTTATCGGAAATGGCTGTAAGTGATCCTGATGCTTTTCAAGAATTAACCAATATTGCTAAAAGCAGATAGTATAAAATAATGGGAAATGAAGAGAAGATTGTAGGAGAATTAAAAAATAAAATAAATATTGAACTGAGCAGTTTTAATAAAGAACTGGGAAAGGCTAAGAATTTAACCGAACTGGGAAAGATCAGGACAGAATTTACCGGTAAGAAGAGTTTTATAAGCAGTACTTTAAAAAATATAGGTAATTTACCAAATGGAATCAAACCACTGGTCGGAAAAAATTTAAATATCGCCAGGAAAGAAATAGAATCAGATATTCTGGAAAAAGAAAAAATCTTCAAGGACATAGAATATAACAATACGCTGAAAAAGGAGATTTTGGACCTGTCATTGCCGGGGAGATTAATCGGCAGTGGTAGAAAAAATATAATTTCACAGGTAGTTGAAGAAATAGAGCAGGTTTTCATAGGAATGGGATTTAAAATAGCGGAAGGTCCGGAAGTAGAAACAGATTATTATAATTTTGAAGCATTGAATACTCCGAAGGACCATCCTGCAAGATCACTGCATGATACCTTTTTTATTTCCGAAGATATCCTTTTAAGAACACATACTTCACCGGTTCAGATAAGATATATGGAAAACCACAAACCTCCCTTACTAATAATAGTCCCGGGGAAAGCTTATAGGAGAGATTATGATGTTTCTCATACCCCTATGTTTACACAGATAGAGGGACTTGTGGTAGATAAGGATATAAATTTTAGTAATCTTAAATGGACACTTGAAACTTTTGCACATGAAATTTTTGGGAAGGAAAGGAAAGTGAGGTTTAGGCCCCATTACTTTCCTTTCACGGAACCCAGTGTTGAAGTGGATGTTTCCTGCAATATATGTGGCGGAATAGGGTGCAGAGTATGCTCGAACTCCGGATGGCTTGAAATCCTGGGGGCAGGGATGGTAGACCCTAACTTATATTCCTTTGTAGGATATAACCCGGAAGAAGTCAGCGGCTTTGCATTCGGAATGGGTATAGAAAGAATTTGTATGCTAAAATACGGCATTGATGATTTAAGACTATTCTTCGAGAACGACCTAAGATTTCTAAAACAATTTTAAATTCCAATATTATTTGTGGCATCCATGGATATCAATTGTGTAATTTTTAAAAAGCTTCTGCGGAATTAAAAGTTTAACGGAGGGGAAAACACTTAAGTTGAAAGTAACATTAAACTGGCTAAACGAGTTTTTAAATCCTAAAAGCCTTGAACCCGAGAGTATAGCAGGGGCTCTTACTATGAGCGGGACCGAGGTTAAGAAAGTCAAATATATGGGAGACAAATATAAAGGGATAATTGTCGGCAGGATCACCGGTATATCACCTCATCCTGATGCAGATAAGCTTTCATTGTGCGAAGTGGATATTGGCCCGGAAAAGTTAAAAATAGTATGCGGCGCCAGTAATTTTAAAAAAGAAGACAGAGTTGCGGTAGCTACGGAAGGCTCAAAAATTAAAGATATAACCATTAAAAAAAGCAAAATAAGGGGACAGATCTCCGAAGGGATGATGTGTTCTGAAGTGGAATTGGGTCTTTCTTCTGAATCGGAAGGAATAATGGTTCTAGATAAAAACAGCAGAATAGGTGAGGAATTTTCGAAATCGGTAGGTCTGGATGATATCGTTTTAGAATTAGAAATTACACCCAATCGTCCTGATTGTTTAAGCGTGATAGGAATTGCCAGGGAGATAAGTGCATTAACCGGTGCAGATCTGGTAATTAAAGATTACAATTTTAAAGAAAAGCTTAATGCGGATTCTGATTTTAAAATCGATATAAAGGATTATACTTTTTGCCCCAGATATTCGGCAAGGATATTTAAAAATGTCCCGGCAGTTAAATCACCCTGGTGGATGAGAAACAGGCTTATGATGTGCGATGTAAGACCTGTCGACCTGATTGTTGATCTTACAAATTATGTTATGCTGGAAACTGGCCAGCCGTTACATGCTTTCGACAAAGATCTTCTGTATTCAGATAAGATTATAGTAAGAAATGCCATAAACGGGGAAAAAATAGAAACGATTGATGATTCAATAAGAACACTGGATGGAGACGCAATAGTAATAGCAGACGAGAAAAAAGCCGTGGCTATTGCAGGCATTATGGGCGGGAAAGGCACAGAGATAAATGAGGATACAAAAAATGTCCTGCTGGAATCAGCTAATTTTTACGGACCTTCCATAATGAAAACTTCCAAAAAAATAGGTCTTAGGACCGAAGCGTCAAATAGATTTGAGAAAAAGATTGATCCTATGCTTACGGTAACAGCCATAAAAAGGTTTAGCGATCTACTGGAAAGAATAACCAATTTTAAGGCAGATGGATCAATATATGATAATTATAAAGGAATAATAAGGGAAAGAAAAATTAGTTTAAGGGTAAATAAAGTAAAAAAGGTTCTGGGAAAGGATATTGACGCAGTTTTAATTTCCGATATTCTTGCCAGATTAAAAATAAAAAATAAATTAAAAGACTATGCTATAGAAGCGGAAGTCCCTTCTTTTAGATATGAGGATCTTGAAAGGGAAATCGATCTCATAGAAGAAATTGCCAGAATTTACGGATATAATAAAATAGACCCCATTCCAACCGCTGCGAGTGACAGGCGGGGGAAATACAGCAAGTATCAGAAAGCAGTTAAAAATATAAGACAGTCCCTATGCGACATAGGACTGATTGAAGTCATAAACTATTCTTTTATCGGAGATGATGCACTTATGAAATGCAGGGTAAATCTGGAAAAGGAATATAATCAGAATGTAGAGATAATCAATCCCATAAACGAAGAGTTTAGGATACTAAGGCCAATTCTTATGCCGGCTCTTATAAAAAATATTAAAGATAATGTAAGCTGCAGTATAAGAGACATGGGAATATTTGAAATATCCAGAACCTTTAAGAAAAATAATTCCGGTAAAATGCCTTTTGAGTCAAATAGGCTGGGAGTAATGCTAACGGGCAGATCGATTATTAAAGGATGGAATGAAAAGGAAAGAGCTTTTGATTTTTTTGACCTGAAAGGTGTGCTGGAATTTATATGCAGGATGTATTATCCGGAAGAAAATTTAAAAATAAAGGAGAAGGAGTATAAATTTTTTCATCCCAGGATCAGCGCCGATATAAATATCGGCGGTATGAATATAGGAATAATCGGTAAAATTCATCCAATGGTTATAGAAGAAAATGAAATCGGCCAGGATATTTATTATATGGAAATAAATATGGAAAAATTTATAGATAATACAGAGGAATTCAGAGAATATGAGGATGTGGCACAATTTCCATCTATAGATATTGATCTGGCGATAGTAGTTGATCAGAAAGTAAAAAACGAAGATATTATAGGTGAAATCAAAAAAAGCGGGACGAAATTATTAAAAGAGGTAAGGCTTTTTGATATATATAGAGGAGCGCAGATAGAGAAAAATAAAAAAAGCATGGCTTACTCTCTTAATTTCAGAGATAGTGCCAGGACCTTAAAGGATACGGAAACAGAAATAATAATAAACAGAATACTGGAGAATCTGGGCAAGAAATTTAATGCAAAAATTAGAGAATAAGTAATAAATGATAATTGAATTTCCGGGTACAAGGGGAGAGATTGAAGAAAGCAGTAAAAAACACAAATACCACTCGTCCTTAATAGTCAGTTACAAATATACAAATATTCTCGTTGATTTTGGAGCGAAGTATAATCCAGAATTATTAAATGAAATAAAAAAGCTGGACTTCATTTTAATAACCCATGCTCATCCCGATCATTACATATGGACATTTAAGCGTGAGGATGAAATAGATATTCCGGTATACTTGACTGCGGATACCCTGAACTATAGTAATAACAAGCCCCGGACCTATAAAATAATAAAAGCAGGCAGGAAATATAATCTAAAAGACCTGGAAATAAAAGCGTATAAAGTAATGCATTCGTTGAATTGTCCGGCAGTGGGTTACAGAATAAGGGGAGACAGAACTATTGTATATGCTCCGGATATCCTTGATTTTGAAGGGGATAAAAAAGAGGTTCTGAAAGGTATCGACCTGCTTATAGCTGACGGGTCCAGTGTAAATATAAATATGGTGAGAAGAAAAAATAACAGACTGTTCGGACATACCATGATAAGGACAATAATAGGCTGGTGCAAAAAATATGGAATTACAAAATTAGTAATAACTCACTGCGGTAAACAGATATTAAATATGGATAGCAGGGAACTGAGAGACAGACTGGAAGAATATTCGGAAGGAAGAGTTGATGTAACGGTAGCTTATGACGGATACAGGATGAAATTGTAAGAAGATTAAAAAAATAATTATAAAGGAATTTCTGCTAAAGTAAGGAACTAAAAAAATAAAAGTGTTTTAATTCTCCATATTCTCTTCATTTTTCTTTTATATAATTTCCTCTAAAAAATTAAAAAGGGGAAATTATGATTACCGGAAGAAGAAAAATTATATCATATTCAGCTTATTTATTAACCATAATTTTAATATCGGTTATTTCGGTATCCTGTATGGGTGGTATGGGACCGTTTGCCGGTACTGCAGGCGAAGAGATAAATGATAATGGTATCGAAACATTTGAAGTTCGGAGAGGAGATATCTTTCAAATTGTGTCAACTACAGGATCGATATATTCAAATATTCAAAATAATTATTCCATGCAGGGTTCAGGTGAAATAATATCTGCTATGGAGAAAGGTGATTCTTTCAAAAAAGGAGATATATTGGTAGAGTTGGACAAATCAGAAGGAATGGAAAGCATTTCTCAAATGGAAAAAGATATAGAATTATCAGAAATTTCACTGGATGCAGCAAAACTTAATTATCAGAGTGCTCTGGATTCAAATCATATAGCCGTTCAGCTTGCAGGGATTAATACGGAACAGGCGGAAAAATCAACAGAGGCGGCACTGGATTCTCTGGAAGATGCTAATAGTAATGCAAAGTTATCTTATGAAAATTCAGTTAATTCACTGGAGAATACAGAAGATTCAGCCTACTGGTCCATGCTAAGTGCAAAAAGTTCACTGGAAGAAGCAGAAAGGATTCTGGCTGCTGATCCCACCGATGAGGTCAAACAGTATAATGTAAAAGCTGCTGAAGAAAAATATGAACTTACAAAGGTTCAGCAAGAATCTAGTATCGAAAGCTCAGAGAATTCTCTGGGATCTAATAGACTGCAGAATGAATCTTCCGTAAAATCAGCAGAAAATTCGTACCAGCAATCAATTCTAAACCAATCTTCTACTTACTGGAATAATTTAGGCAGTTCCCAAAACGCTGAATCACAGATAGTATCAACAAGGCAAAATATAAATAAGGCGGAGATACAACTGGAGCTTGCTAAAATGAACCTGGAATCGGTAGAAAAGGATCTTATCGGTAACTATACAATTTATGCTCCTTACGATGGGATAGTCATGTCGTCAGATTTTAGAACGGGAAACTATAATAGCGGAAATATGATTTCTATAATTAGTAATGATTTTATAATAAAAGCGACTATAGGGGAAACTGATTTTCCAAAAGTTTCTACGGGCAATGAGGCATATATTACCCTTGATGCTTATCCTGATAGCCAGTTTTCAGGAAAAGTTGAAAAAGTTATACCTATTTCAACGGATGACAGCGGAATAATTAATTTCGAAATAATGATTAATTTTAATGATAATAATGAGTTTGAAATATTCTATGGATTTTCGGCCAATATTGATATTGTTACAGAAAAGGCAGATAATATTTTATTTGTACCAATACAAGCGGTGTATAAAGAGGGTGATAAAAGTTATGTGGATCTACTGTTATCTGATGAAACACAGCCGGAAAATATAGCCGAGTCTGTAAATAAGGTAGAAGTCAATACGGGGATAAATGATTATTATTATATAGAAATAACTTCAGGGTTAAAAGAAGGAGATATAATAATAACATCGAGAATATAAAATTTTTTAAGGAGATAAATTAAAATATGGAAGAAAAAATTATAGATATCAAAAAAGTTACCAAGATATATAAAATTGGAAACGTAAAGGTAAATGCTTTAAGTGGTATAGATCTGGAAGTGAGAAAAGGCGAGTTTCTTTCCATAATGGGGCCTTCGGGTTCAGGTAAATCTACATTAATGAATATACTCGGATGCCTGGATACACCGACTTCAGGATCTTATCTTCTGGAAGATGTTGATGTTTCCAAATTAAATGATAATCAGCTTGCAGAAATAAGAAATAAAAAAATTGGGTTTGTATTTCAGACTTTTAATTTGCTGCCGAGAACCAATATTGTAGGAAATGTGGAACTTCCTTTGATTTATTCTAAAGGAAAATTATTTAAATCAAGAAGGGAAATGATAATAGATGTAATAAATTCGGTAGGATTAAAAGAATGGGAGAAACACAGACCCAGTGAATTATCGGGTGGACAAAGACAGCGGGTCGCAATTGCCAGAGCCCTAATAAATGATCCTACTATAATACTTGCTGATGAGCCTACAGGTAATCTGGATTCAAGAACCGGAGAAGAAATAATGGCCATTTTTCAGGAATTAAACAAGCGGGATAAAACTATTTTATTTGTAACACATGAAATTGACCTGGCAAGGCATGCCGGAAGAATAATTTATTTAAAAGACGGTTCCATTACAGGTGAAGAAAAGATACGGGAACCAATAAATGCAAAGAAAAAGTTAGAAAAAATGCCAAAACTGGAGGATAAAATAAATAGTATAGAGGAGAATAATTCGCAATGAGGAGGATACTTGAGAATGTAAAAATAGCTTTTAAGTCTTTAGGTTTGAATAAATTAAGGTCTTTTCTGACTATGCTTGGAATAATAATAGGGGTAGGTTCCGTAGTAGCGGTGATGTCTGTGGGAGCAGGTGCAGAAGCCTCTATAACCGAAAATATTCAAAGTATGGGTACAAATGTAATTACTATTTCTCCGGGAAGGGAACAGGTATCTGCAGGCAATAGAGAAATGAGCATTGAATCAAATGAAAACCTGTCTGGCGGTATGGAAATAAGGATGGGATCGGGTGCAAATCAAAATAACGGCTTTATGAACGGATTTATAGAAGAAGAGGAAGAAATAGTAGAAGGAGAGTTGTATCTGGAGGATGTATATGCGTTAAAAGAAGAAGCAGGACTGCTTAGAGAAGTTGTACCTGTCTTAAGCGGCAATGCCGATATTTCTTATATGAGCTGGAATGTAAATTCAAGTGTAACTGCCACTACTGAAGATTATATAACCATGCAGGATTATAATCTGGATGAGGGGAATTTCTTTACATCCGGTGACGTAGCCAATTTATCCAGTGTTGCGGTCCTGGGATACAATGTGGTGAATGATTATTTCGGAAAGACCGATCCTATAGGTGAAATTATAAAAATAAATGGCAAAAATTTTACGGTAATGGGAACACTGGAAACAGTAGGTTATACTTTTGGTATGAGTCCTGATAATTCCATATATATACCCATTACTACTGCACAAAATAAAATCTATGGCACAGATACTGTCAATCAGATAATGGCCAAAGTTGAAAGTGAAGAAGTTATCGATCAGGCCATTGAAGAATCAAAATCAATACTTAGAATGCAGCACCACATATTACCAGGAGAAAGCAATGATTTTGAAATAAGAAGCTCGGCACAACTGCTGGAAGTCGCAAGTTCGATAACAGATATACTGGTCATTACTCTGGCCAGTATTGCTGCAATTTCACTTCTGGTTGGAGGGATAGGAATTATGAATATCATGTTTGTATCTGTAACTGAAAGAACCAGAGAGATTGGCATAAGAAAAGCAATAGGCGCAAAGAACAAGGACATTCTGGTACAATTTCTAACTGAAAGTATGGTATTAAGCCTATCCGGTGGAATTGTAGGATTAGGATTTGCAGCTATTGTGACCTGGATACTAAGTGCTTTTGTTGGCTTAAGTTCAATAATTAATGCTTCTCCAGTAATTTTAGCTTTATCTTTTTCTACAGTAATTGGTCTGGTATTCGGGATATTCCCGGCTATGAGAGCAGCGAGGCTAAATCCTATTAATTCATTAAGGCATGAATAATTTTTAATGTAAATTTATTTTTAAATTTTAAATATAAAAACCATTAAGTATAAAGATTTATAAATGAAAATTTTAATAATTGAAGATGAAATTTCAGTGGCAGATAATCTTAAATTAGGGTTTGAACAGCATAAATTTACGGTAGACGTAGCATATAACGGACAGAAAGGCTACCATCTGATAAAAGATTATGATTATGATATTATAATTCTGGATTTAATGTTGCCTGACATTAAAGGAGAAGATTTATGCAGGAAGATAAGAAAAGAGAAAATAAAAAGCTTTATCCTGATGTTAACTGCAAAAAAACAGATTGGAAACATTGTAAACGGATTAAATTGCGGAGCAGATGATTACCTTACCAAACCGTTTGAATTTTCCGAGCTTCTTGCCAGAATAAGAGCCTTGCTGAGGAGAGCCTCAGAAAATAAGGAAAATATATTGAGTACCTTTAATTTAAAAATGGACATTGAAAAGGAACAAGTTTTTATAAGTGATAAAGAGATAAAACTTACAAAGAAAGAATTTATGATACTTGAGTACCTTTTAAGGTCCAAAGGCCAGCTTTTAAGCCGCAATCAAATTCTTGAACATGCCTGGGACAGAAATGTAGATATTTTTACGAATATCGTGGATACACATATTAAAAATTTAAGAAAAAAGTTGGGTGGATACGGCAGGATAATTAACATGGTTTACGGTTCAGGCTATAAAATTCTTGACGACAAAGATCAGATAAAAAAAAATTTAAAATGGTGAGTTAATTGAAATTAACACTTAGAAGCAAAATATTACTGTGGTTTGCAATCCTTATACTGATAGCAGTTATACTTTATGGATTTTTAATCTTCTTTGTTTATAGATTTAATTTAATGGGTGAAAGATATATGATTGCCCTGAACAAGGATCCGGGACAATATAGATTAATAATCGATAGGTTAAAAGAGCTAAACTATTTTGAGTCTTTTGGCCCGCCGCATCAGCTGACTATACTCCCTCCGGAATTATTTATGAGAATATTTTTTACCATAACCGGAGGAGTGCTGGCAATAATAATTATTTCGGTATCAGGAGGTTATTTAGTTCTAAGAAGGATGATGGGGCAGATTGATTTTATAACCAGTAATGTAAGGGAAATTGATGAAAAAAGGTTGCATCTAAGATTAAACCTTAAAGGTAAGGATGCTATTTCAAAAATGGGCGGAGTATTTGATGGTATGCTGGATAAAATTGAAAATTCTTTTAAAAATCAAAAACAATTCATACAAAATGCATCACATGAATTAAATACTCCTCTTACAGTTATAAAAACTAAAATTGACCTGTTAAAGCAGAAAAAGAATATTGGTGAAAAAGATTATAAAAGTACCATAGAACTTATTGATAGTGAGATTATGAGGCTATCCGGAATTACAGAGGAATTATTAACATTATCGGATCTTGAGGAAAATAACAATAAGAGAGAGTTCAATGAAGTTAATTTAAAATCAATTCTAAACAGGATGCTTAAGGTATTTGAAAATCAAATTAATTCAAAGGATCTTAAGTTAAAAATATATTTTAACGGAGAATTTAAGATATGGGGGAGTAAATTACAGATGGAGCAATTATTATTCAACCTTTTAGATAACGCCATAAAATACAGTGTTTCCGGCAGTGAGTTAAAAATAAACCTGAAAAATATTATTAAACGGAAATTGATAAATCTTACCGTAACAAATACAAGCATGATAATAAAAAGAGAAGACCTGCCTTATATTTTTAAAAGATTCTATAAAAAATCTGCGGTAAATAACAGGAAAAGCTTCGGACTGGGTCTATCAATCAGTAAAAAAATTGTAGAAAACCATAGCGGCAGCATAAAAGCAAACTACGACGAACATAGAAAAGAAATAACATTCAAAGTATTTTTACCTAGTTATAAAAAAGTTTAAAGAAATGCCAAGTGTTTTGAATGTCCGTTTTATTTCTATTTTCTCTTTATATTAGAATAAAAATTGTATTTTAGTAAAGAAATATATTTTACGGCAGATGGTGAATAGTTCAAGAAATTTCAGGAAAGAAAAAATACAGGAATGGAATTAAATTCTATAATTATTTCATGCGGTATAAGTTTTATAATCGAGCCTGTTGTTTTTAATTAAAGCAGTAAAAGTTTTTACTAAATCGGGATCGAACTGCATTCCGGAGAACTTATCCAACTCACTTATGGCTTCTTCTTTGCTGAGAGCTTTTCTGTAGGGCCTGTCGCTAGTCATAGCGTCGTAGGCATCTATTATGGATATGATTCTTGATATAATGGATATACCGACATTTTTTAAGCCCCTGGGGTAACCTTTGCCGTTCCACCATTCATGGTGGGTAAGGATTCCTTCTGCTATAGTAGAAAGCTCCGGAGTAGTTTTTGCAATGCGGTATCCTATTTCAGGATGTTTCTTCACTATTTTCCATTCTGTGACATTTAGTTTACCGGGCTTAAAAATTATATTATCAGGTATAGAGATTTTACCAATATCATGAAGAGTGGCCAGAAGTTTTAAATCATCAAGTTCATTATCGGCAAGTTCAAGTTCCCTGCCAAGCACCAATGAATATTTTTTCATACGTGCAACATGTTCTTCTGTCTCATAATCTCTTTCCAATAAAGCTCTTTCCAGAGATGATACAATTGATCCATGAATGCTCTTTTTTTCCAGCAGCTTATGCTTGTTCATATTACTATCCGCTTCTCTTATTATTTCATTTATATTCTGAGAGACAGTATTTTTAGTTGAGGATCCTATGGAAATACTGAAGTTTATCTTATGGCCATCATTTTTTTTACAGGCTTTTTTTAATCTTTTTATTATGTTTGAAGTGGATTCTATGGTAGTTGAAGGTAATATTATCCCAAACGTATCTCCTCCGATTCTGGCTATGATATCTTCTTTTCTAAAACATTCATTTAATATTTTTGATAATCTAATCAGAGAATTGTCTCCATTCTTATACCCATAATTTTCATTTATTTTTCTGAGTCCGTCAATATCCAACAAAACAATGCTCAATGGAAGGCGTCTCTTTACGTTTAATCTTTTTAGCTCTTCTTCAAAAAATGCTCTATTAAAAAGCTGTGTGAGGCTGTCGTGAAATGATAAATACTTTATTTTATCTTCGTTCTTTTTTCTTATTGTGATGTCTCTTAACACTACTACTTTTCCAATTTTTATTCTTCTCGGATTGGTTAAATTAGAAATATTAATATCAAAAAATTTATTTTTTATTTTATAAGATATGCCAGACTGCTTATCAATATTAAATTTTTCAATTAAACTGTCAAGATCAGGCATTAATTTTTTAAGCGGTTTCCCGTTAATTTTTATCAAAGGGAGATTCATAAGTTTTTTCATAAATCGATTTGAATCAAGAATATTGTCATTGGCGTCAAGTACAAGAACACCATCGCTGATACTGTCAAATACAATGCTGCGCGCTATGGGAACAATTTCTGAGGTCTTGGATCTGGACAGTACCAATATTAATAAAGTCATACTTATAACAACAGCTATAGGTATTTTTTCAAAATGGGGGAATATATTAATTCTGGATATATCTGCCGCAATAACCAGCAAGATGACTATATGTATTGCCAGAAAAGTATAAAACTGCCACCTGTATGCATAGTATGACTTAATAAGCGTTCGAATGATTAAAGAAGTTATAAATATTACCAATAAAAAGCTAAAAGCTATATCAAGCCAGTAAAGGGGTCCAATATTCTCGATCAAAACCGGTGCGATCCTATAGGTGACCAGGGAATAATTTTTAAATATCAGATGGTGGTATTCATTGGTAAATACAAGAAGAAGCATAATGGAAGGTATAGCAGTGACAATAGCGATGTTCCTTTTTGAAAGCCATTTTTTGTAGCCAATAAAATAAATAAAAAAGATGAACCATGATACGATTACAATTTCACGTCCCAGATGCTGGATGTAGCTCATGTAAATTTTAGTTTGAAAGTTAACAAATCCCAGTTCTAAAATATTTCCCAGAACCCATATCAGGCAGCCTATCAGTATTAAGGATGATGAAATTTTCTGGGATTTTTTTTTAAAAATGCCTAAAACATTTAATAAAAATAAAACTATTATATTAAATATAATAATTTCAATTAAAGTAATAACGTATATATTGTTGACCCAAAACATTATATTATAAAAAAATAATATATATAATAATAATATATTATAGTAATATTAAAATTAATAAATGTTATAATTATTTATTATAAATATTATTCTATTTTATTATAAAGTTTTAAATAAATAAAGAAAAAATAAAAATTTTTTTAATTAATTTTGTTCATTAGATTAAGCTAATCCTGTATAATTTATTTTATTGACAATATATAAATCATATATAAATGAAAAATTATCAGAGGTTATTACTTTCTATAATTTCAGCATTATTATTATTTTTAAGTTTTAAGGACCTTGGATTTTTGGCGTGGGTGTCACTGGCACCTTTTTTAATTGTTATCTATAATTCAAATTTAAAACAAACATTACTTAATAGTTTTATATGCGGAATTTCTTTTTTTGCCAGTGTGACATACTGGATGACCGAACTTCCCGTAAAGTATGCCTGGCTATTGGTAGCAATCCTCCTGAGTCCTATATTTCTGTTATTTGGCATTGTATCGTATTTTATACTAAAGAAAATTCATCAGCCTTTTATCAGGATATTCTTAATTCCGGCAGTTTGGATATTAATGGAGTACCTGAGGTCGCAGACACTTCTGGCCTTTACCATAGGTATACTGGGCTATACGCAGCATAATTTTCTGCCGCTAATGCATGTTACCAGATTTACAGGTATTTATGGGATTTCTTTTATTGTGATTTTATGCAACATGGTTATTTTTGAAACTGTCATATTTTCCATAAAAAATAAAAAAGTTATATTTAAGTATTTGACTGTGGGTCTATCAATTTTATTAATTTTTATAACTTACGGCATCATAAGTGTAAATAATAACTTAAACAGGGTGGTGAGGGGAAAAGGTTATAATGAAATAAGTGTAGCGGTTGTTCAGCCGGATATATTGTTCGGGAAAAAATATTCTAAAAAGGGAACAGAGTTAATACCGGAGCCCTATAGTGAAAGCACCTATTTCAAACCCGGTACCGATCTGGTAATATTTCCCGAAAGTGCATTGTGGGGGTCAATTGATGAGAGTAAAACTTTTGAAGAATGGGCCCGGAATACTTTGGAAAATGAACCCTTATGCATATTGATAGGGCAGTATATGCATGATAAAGAATACAACCGGTATTATAATTCGGCATTACTTTATAATTCAAATATGGAAATTTTAGGAAGATATGATGAAATACACCCTGTTCCTTTCAGTCAGTATGTACCATATCGACGCATATTAGGATTACTTAAATTTGTTGATTTTTCAATAGTCAACCTTATACCCGGGAATGATTACATTTCTCTGAACTACCCGGGCAAGGGTAATCTGGGGGTGAATATCTGTTATGAATCAACGATCCCCTCAATTGCAAGAAAGACAAGAAACAATGGAGCTGAAGCAATAATTGTAATTTCTGACGGTTCAAGTCTTAATGACAGCATAGCAACATGGCACCATTTAATCTTTTCAAAAGTAAGGGCAATTGAAAACGGATGTTATGTCGTTCAATGTGCCAATACGGGAATATCTTCAATAATATCTCCTGATGGAATGATTATGGCCAGAACGGATTTGCTGGAAAGGGAAGTTTTATATGGCAGTATTTATATGATTCCGGAAAAAACTTTTTATTCAAAATTTGGCAATTTGCTGTTTTTTATTTACATGGGATTAATTTCTTCTATTACTGTTATTCATTTAATCTTGAGAAAGACTAAAGGGACCAGGAAATAACCGCCAGTCGATTCATCGCGTCTTAATAAAAAATATTATATTATTATTTGCATAATACTCATTTATAACGTATAATATGCAAAATAATTTTATGGAAGGTTTTTTATGAAAGAAAAAATAAAAGCGGGTATCATAGGAGGCTCGGGATTTACGGGAATAGAGCTTATAAAAATATTAGATGGACATAAATACGTTGAAATTGCTTTTGCAGCATCGAGAACTTATAAAAATTTAAAAGTAAGTAAAATATTTCCATCATATAAAGATAAAGGGAACAAAAAGCTTTCCTTCATTGAAAAACCTACAACAGAAGATTTGGGAAAAATTGATGTCATGTTTTTATGTCTTCCGCCTTTAGAATCGATGGAATTCTTAAAAAATATTTCAGGGAGAAATAAATTCAGAATAATAGACCTGGGATCTGATTTCAGGTTAAAAAATCCGGAAGATTATAAATACTGGTACGGAACGGAACATATTTTAAAAAATAGACTTTCGGGATTCGTCTACGGTC
Source organism: uncultured Actinomycetota bacterium (assembly GCA_964494385.1). GTDB lineage: Bacteria > Actinomycetota > Humimicrobiia > Humimicrobiales > Humimicrobiaceae > CAZBSE01. Next base: position 33,348 of record CAZBSE010000006.1, read on the forward strand.
TTACGGAAGTAAATAAAAAGAAAATAAAGGAAAGCAGTTATATCGCTAATCCCGGCTGTTATCCTGTCTCGGTTTTGCTTGGACTTGCACCTATTTTGAAAAACAATGTAAAAATAGAAGATATTTATATTGATTCAAAATCAGGAGTAAGCGGTGCCGGTAGAAAGTTAAATAAGGAATATCTTTTTAGTAATATTGATAATAATTTTTATGCTTATTCGACTACAGGACACAGGCATACCGGAGAGATTGAACAGGAAATTGAAAATATGGCGAAAAAGAAAATAAAAGTAAGCTTTACCCCGCATCTTATGCCTATGGAAAGGGGGATATTTACATCTATTTACTGCAGGATGGGCAAGCCGATGGAAGAGGATGCGGCAGGAGGTAAAATTTTTAAAATATTTGAAAATTTTTATAAGGAGATGCCGTTTGTAAGTTTTATAGGCAATAAGATTCCAAAGCTAAAGGATGTATTGGGGACCAATATGTGTATGATAGGTATAAGCCAGGATATCAGGACCCATACTTTGAAAATTTTTAGTGTCATAGATAATCTCTTAAAAGGGGCGGCAGGGCAGGCGGTACAGAATATGAATATAATGTTGGGATTCGATGAAGAAGAGGGGCTGAAGTTTAACGGAATGTTTTAAGGTATAAAAAGGATTTTAATTAAAGTATGGATAATAAAGAAAAAAATAATAATTTTGAAATCATAAGAGGCGGGACCATTACCAGCGTACCGGGATTTTATGCTGCTGCATGTCACTGCGGCATAAAAAAATCAGGTAAACCGGATATATGTGTTATATATGCGCCTGATGGAAGTGTTTGCAGCGGAGTTTTTACTACAAATAAATTTATGGCGGCACCGGTGATAGTAGCCAAAAAACAGCTTAAAAAAACTGGAAATATTAAAGCTATTATAATAAACAGTGGAATTGCCAATGCCTGCACAGGTAGGAAGGGGTATATAAATGCGATGGAGACCGTTAAAACGGGAGCTGATTATCTGGGTATCAGCTGTAATAATGTAATTGTATCGTCGACGGGAGTGGTGGGAGAGCAGCTGCCGATGGAAAAGATTAAAAAGGGAATCAAGCAATGTGTGTCGGACCTGAGTCACAGCGGCGGTCACAGTGCAGCCGAAGCAATCCTGACAACTGATCTTAAAATAAAAGAGATAGCAGTAAAAATTAAAACTGATGGCGGCAAAAATATTGTAGTTGCAGGAATGGCAAAAGGTTCGGGAATGATAGAGCCGAACATGGCCACATTATTGTCATTTATAACCACAAATATAAAAATATCGAAAGAATTACTTGATGAAATATTAAAGAATGAAACAGCAGAAAGCTTTAACAGCATTACTATTGATGGATGTCAGAGCACCAATGATATGTTGCTGGTTATTTCTAATTCTGAGAGTGGAGTTGAAACAAACAATAAAAATAGCAAATTTTATAATAATTTCAAGGATGCACTTGAATATGTATTAAAATATCTGGCAAGGCAAATAGTCCTTGATGGCGAAGGAGCCACAAAATTAATTGAAATTAATGTTATAAATGCAAAAAGTAAATCAGATGCCAGAAAGTTCGCTTTTGGAATTGCAAATTCGAATTTGTTTAAAACTGCCATTTTTGGAGAAGATTTGAACTGGGGCAGAATAAATGCATCGCTGGGTTCGGTTAGCTGCAGTTTAAATCCTGAAAAAGTTGATATATATCTTTCCGATATCCTGATAGTAAAAGATGGTATAGGAGCCGGTTTCAATGGTAAAGTTACCGGAAAACTTATGAAGGAAAAGGAAATAAAATTCACCGTAGATTTAAATTGCGGAAAAGAAAAATTTAAAGTATTAACAGCTGACCTATCTTTTGATTATATAAAAATTAATGCGCTTTACAGAACATAATCTTTAAATTTATTAAATTATAATGGGAAATAATAAGAAAATGGGAAAAGAAGAATTATATATGAATAAAGTAGAAGTGCTGATGGAGTCTTTGCCATATATAAAAGAATATTCAGGCCAAACAGTAGTAGTGAAGATTGGTGGAAGCATGATGGAGGATGAAGAGGCTATAAAAAACATTCTGAAAGATTTGATTCTGATGAAATATGTGGGAATAAAGGTAGTTCTTATACATGGCGGAGGAAAACAGATTAATCAGCTTGCAGAAGAAAAAGGTATAAAACCGGAATTTGTGGACGGGCTGAGAGTTACGGATAAGCACTCGATTGAGATTGTAAAGATGGTACTTATAGGTGATATAAATGCAAAAATAGTGTCTTTGCTAAATAAACACGGTAATATGGCAATAGGTATTTCCGGTAATGACTCCGGTTTTATAAAATGCCATAAAAAAGAATATATTAAGAATGGGAAAGTAATAGATCTGGGATTTGTAGGAGATGTTGAAAGTATTAATAGCGAATTTTTAAATAAAATCCTGAGCAGCAATTATATACCTGTAATCGCTACACTGGGAGTAGATGAGAAAGGTAACATATATAATATAAATGCAGATACCTGTGCAGCAGAGATTGCAATCTCGCTTAATGCAAAGAAGATGATACTGCTTACGGACGTAGATGGGATTATAGAAGAAAATAAAAATAGTAATAAATTAATATCAAAATTAACTGCAGCGAAGTGCATCGGGATGATTGAATCGGGTAAAATAAACTCCGGCATGATACCCAAGGTAAAAGCATGTATTGAAGCTTTAAAATCAGGGGCAGAAAGGGCTCATATATTGAACGGTACCAAAAAGCACTCGATACTTGTAGAAATATTTACCGACAAAGGAATTGGGACTATGATAACGGGAGAGGTGAAACAATGAACGGGGATAAAAATATAAGTATATATAATAACGGAAATAAATATTTAATGCCCAGCTACAGCAGATTGCCGGTAGTATTTGATAAAGGGAAAATGCAGTACCTATGGGACATTGAAGGCAATAAATATCTTGATTTCATAGCTGGCTACGGATGCCTTAATGTGGGGCATAGTAATAAACTAATTATAAGGGCAATAAAAGAGCAGGTAGGAAAGATCATACAGAGCTCAAATGTTTACTATAATGAGCCGCAGGTAAAACTGGCAAAAAAATTATGTGAAATTACTGAATTTGGAGAAAGAGTGTTTTTTACGAACAGCGGCACCGAATCAATAGAAGGAGCCATAAAACTTGCAAGGAAATATTCTTTGGACCATTATAATGATACAAGATATGAAATAATTACTTTTAAAAGAGGCTTCCATGGGAGGACACTCGGAGCACTTTCTGCAACCGCACAACCGGAAAAGCAGAAGCTTTTCGGACCATTACTGCAGGGCTTTAGATATGCCGAATTTAATAATATTGATTCGGTTAATAATCTGGTGAATGAAAACACCTGTGCTATTATACTGGAACCCGTACAAGGGGAAGGCGGTGTATATCCGGCTGAAAATAAATTTGTGGGAGACTTAAGAGATATTTGCAATGAAAAAAATATACTTTTAATTTTTGATGAGGTGCAAACCGGGTTTGGAAGAACCGGAAGTATGTTTGCCTATAAGAATTATAACATTTATCCCGATATTCTGGTTATTGCCAAGAGTCTTGGAGGAGGAATGCCCATAGGGGCAATTATTTCAACCGAGAAGATTAGTTTTAGTTTAAGTCCTGGAACACATGGTTCGACATTCGGAGGGAATGCTGCAGCATGTGCAGCGGGACTGGCAGTTATTGATTATATTACTGATAACAGACTGGCTGATAGATCCGGGAAGCTGGGTAGATATTTTATAAAAAAATTATTAAGTATAAAGAAGAAATACGGCATGGTAAAAGAAATAAGAGGGATGGGTCTTATGATTGGAATGGAGTTCAAAAGACCAATAGCTGAAAAAATGGTTCAAAAGGCTCTGAGCGATAAAATAGTTATTAATAAGGTATCAAGTTATACTTTAAGGTTTTTACCTTCTCTGATTATAAAAAGGTCAAATATCGACAGTCTTGTGAAGTGGCTTGATATTAATATTAAGGAGTTAAAAGATGGATAAAAAAAATAAAAAAGATTTTTTAACTTTAAAAGATTATTCAAGAGAAGAAATTGAATACATATTAGATCTGTCAGGTAAGATAAAAAGAGACAAAAATAAATATGATAAGGTGATGGAGGGCAAAAATATAGCAATGCTGTTTGATAAGCACTCAACAAGGACAAGGATATCATTTGAAGTAGGCATTAATTTATTGGGTGGAAATTCAATATGTCTGGATTCCAAAAGTCTTCATTTAAACAGGGGAGAGACTTACAGGGACACTGCAATGATATTTTCCAGATATCTGGATGGGGTGATCATAAGAACATTTAAACAGAAAACCGTCGAGGATTTTGCAAAATACGGAAATATACCGGTAATAAACGGACTTACAGATGTTTATCATCCCTGTCAGGTACTGGCCGATCTATTGACTATTAAGGAATCAGGGCTGCTTCATAAAAAATTAAAATTCACATATATAGGGGACAGCAATAATGTGACAAACAGTTTAATTATAGGATTTTCAAAAATGGGTATCGCTATAACCATAGGGTGTCCCGAAAAATATATGCCGCCAAAGGAAATTCTTGAATACGCAGAAAGCCAAAAAGAAGGAGGCGGGCTTAATCTGGTATTTGATCCAGAAGAAGCGGTAAAGGATGCAGATATTATATATACGGATGCCTGGATAAGCATGGGCGATGAAACAAGTAATCATAAAATCATGGAGTTGGAAAGTTATCAGGTAAACTCTGATTTATTAAAATATGCAAAAGAAGCAGTAAAAGTAATGCATTGCCTGCCAGCTCATAGAGATCAGGAGATAACATCAGAAGTTCTTGACAGCGAAAATTCAATTGTATTTAAACAGGCAGAAAACCGCTTATATGCCCAGATGGGGTTAATGACATATTTGTATAATATATAAAAATTTATTGGAAACGTCTTAAAGGAATAAATGTTAAAAGGGATATAATAAAATGAAAAGAAATGAAAGACTAAGAGTAATAAAAGAAATAATAAACAATAATAAAATTTCTTCACAGGATGATTTATTAAAAGAACTAAAAAAAAGAGGGTATCGTGTTACACAATCAACGGTTTCCAGAGATATAAAACAACTTAGGCTTATAAAAACAAGAAATTATAAACAGGAGGAATATTATTCTATTGAAAACGGGGCTTTAAACGGTAAAACTATTGACCCTAAAAAATTTATTTTAAAATTTACGGAAAATGTCATATCGGTCAAAAAATCAGGAAATATAATCGTAATCAGGACCTTTCCCGGCGAAGCACAGGGAACGGCGGCAGTTATAGATGGGATGAATTTCGTGGAAATACTGGGGACTGTTGCGGGAGACGATACTATTATTTGTATTGCGGACAATGATAACAATGCGCAGAAGATAATGGAAGTGATGAAGAATCGATTATAGTTAAGAGTCCATATTAAATCATGTTTATAAATGTTTAAAATAAATTAGGAACAAAAAACAGATTAGGAGATTAAAAATGAGCAATAAAGTGGTACTGGCATATTCCGGGGGACTTGATACTTCGGTTTCTATAAATTGGATCAAAAAAAAATATAATACGGATGTAATCGCAGTACTGGTAGACTGCGGTCAGCCCGATGATTTAAAAAAAGCTGCCAAGAAAGCTCTGGACATAGGCGCTTTTAAATCATTGATAATTGATGCAAAAAAACAGTTCATAAAGGAATTTATTTTTCCTGCCATTAAGGCGAACTTGAAGTATGAAAAAAAATATCCTCTTGCAACGGCATTGGCCAGGCCGCTTATTGTTAAAAAATTAGTAGAAATTGCCAGAAAAGAAGGTGCCAAATCGATAGCACACGGCTGTACCGCAAAGGGTAACGACCAGGTAAGGTTTGATATAGGCATAAGAAGCCTTGCACCGGATTTAAATATAATTGCACCTTTGAGAGAATGGAAAATATCAAGAGATGAAGCAATCCAATATGCAAAAAAATATAATATAAAAATAGATGTAACCAGTAAAAGCCCATATAGCATTGACGAGAATCTATGGGGCAGGAGTATTGAATGCGGTGTTCTTGAAGATCCGTGGATCGAACCGCCGGAAGAGATTTTTAAGTGGACAAAGATGAAAAAAACCTGTGATGATTTTGAATATCTGGAACTAAAGTTCGAAAATGGGATACCTGTATACTTTAATGGAAAAAAACTTTCGCCCCTTAAAATCATTAGAAGCTTAAATGAGATAGCAGGTTCTTACGGCATTGGCAGGATCGATATAGTGGAAAACAGGCTGATAGGAATAAAATCCAGAGAAATTTACGAATCTCCGGCGGCAGAAATATTAATTGAGTCTCACAGACAGCTGGAATCGCTGATTTTGGATAGAGCACTTATTCATTACAAATATCTTATTGAAGAGAAGATGTCGGAGGCGGTTTATTATGGATTATGGTTTACGCCGCTGAGAAAATGCATACAGGCATTTATAGACCAGAGCCAGAAATTTATAAGCGGTACATTAAAAATCATTCTGAAGCAAAACAGCTTTAAGGTTGTGGGGAGGAAATCCAGGTATTCATTATATGATCTGGGTCTTGCGACTTATGACAGAGGTGATAAATTTGATCCCCAATATTCCGAAAGTTTTATAAAATTATGGGGGTACCCATATGAATTATTAGGAAGAAAAGGAAGAATTGATGGAAAATAAAATTTGGAAAGGCAGGATAACAAAAAATACGGACAAGGAGGCTGATAAATTCACCAGTTCCATAGAGATAGATAAAAATCTTTACATTTATGATCTCATGGGAACAGCAGCACATGCAGCAGGTCTGGAAAAAATAGGAATTCTATCCAAAAAGCAGCTCGAAAAGATATTTTATGGGCTGGAGAAAATTAAAGATAACATTGAAAAAAACCATATCAATATAAATCAATACGAGGACATTCACAGCCTTATAGAAAATGAACTGGGAAAAGTAGTAGGAGATATAAGCATGAAAGTTCATACAGGAAGAAGCAGAAATGACCAGATTGTCCTTGATGAAAAATTATTTATTAAAGATGCGGTTATAAATATATTAAACGGAATTACGGAAATTCAAAAGACTATTTTGAATATCGCCGAAAATAAAATTAATATTATTATTCCTGCATATACCCATATGCAAAAAGCGCAGCCTGTTCTTCTTGCTCATTATTTGATGGCATATTTCACAAAATTTGATAGGGATGTATTATCTTTTTCAGTGGATTTTGAAAAATGCGACTACCTTCCGCTGGGAGCCGCAGCCTGCACGGGAAGCGGGTTTTCACTGGATAGGAATCTATTAAAAAGATTACTTAAATTTAAAAATCTTGATTCAAACAGTATGGATATAGTTGGAAATAGGGATTTCATATTGGATTTTATATATTCCTGCACCAGATTGATGCTGCATCTCAGCGGATTCAGCGAAGATCTTATTATTTATAACAGCTCCGAATATTCATTTATTGAAATAGATGAAGATTTTTGTACCGGGAGCAGCATAATGCCGCAAAAAAAGAATCCTGATATTCTGGAACTGGTGAGGGGAAAATATTCTATTGTTATGGGAAATCTTATACAGTTGCTGAATCTGCTAAAGGGTCTGACATCTACTTATAATAGAGATTTACAGGAAGATAAAAAGATATTTTTCAGTGCTTATATAGAAACTATTACGAGCATTGAAATATTTAAAAGACTGCTTGGCAAAATAAAATTTAATAATGACAAAATAAAAAAATCTTTAAAGGAAGGATTTTTAGAGGCTACTGATATAGCAGACTATCTGGTAAAAAAAGGAGAGAGCTTTAGAAAATCGCATAATATTGTAGGAAAGATTATAAGATTTTGTATTGATAAAGAAATAAAATTTAAGGATTTAAAGCTGAAAGAATTAAAAAAATATTCACCTTATTTTGATAATGACATTTACGGAAAGGTCGATATAGAGTCCTGTATATCCAATAAGAAAGTAGATTGCGGTACGGAAATAAATCAGGTAAATCTGAATATTGCAGCCGGGAATAAAAGAATAGGAAGTTATAAAAATAAGATTACGGAGTTAGTCAAAAGAATTCCCAGATTTGAGGAAATTATTGAATACAGGAGCAGCTAGAAATTTATTTATAATTTAAAAAATGAATTATATGACAGGTAAATTGGAGCTGACAGCGCCGGCAGGAGGATGGGATCAACTGGCAGCAGCAGTAAATGCTGGTGCTGATTCTGTTTATATGGGGTATAAAAAATTCAGTGCCAGGGCATATGCCGAAAATTTTGATATAAAAAAAATAAAAAAAGCATTATATTTTGCTCATGGAAGAGGGGTTAAGGTATACCTTACCTTAAATACACTAATAAAAGATAGTGAAATAGAGGAAGTCATAAAATTCTTGAATGAATTTAATGATGTATGCTTTGATGGAATTATAATACAGGATTATGGCATATATAAATTATTAAAAGATTTATTTAATAAAATTCCTGTTCATGCCAGTACACAGCTTAATATCCATAATATATATTCTTTAAAATATTTGAAGGAACTTGATTTTAAAAGGGTCATTCTGTCAAGAGAAATGAGTCTTAATGAAATAAGGGGTTTATGTGCGGAAAATTTACTGGAAGTAGAAGTATTTGGCCACGGCTCACAGTGCTATTCATATTCGGGAAGCTGTTATTTAAGTTCTTTTATAGGAGGCAGAAGCGGCAACAGGGGAAGGTGCACGCAGCCGTGCAGGATGAAGTATAAGCTTTTGGAAAAGAAAAAAGGCAAGTTTAATTATATTATTAACGATTGGAATTATTTGTTGAGTAAAAATGATCTCTGCGTACTGGATATGATACCGGAATTTATTAAAGCAGGAATTAATGCGATTAAGGTAGAGGGGAGAATGAAGTCACCTGAATATGTAGGGATAGTCACTAAAATTTATAGAAAATACATAGACATGTTTTATGGGCAGCCTTTAGATTATAAAGTTGAAGAGGAAGATTTCTACAAGATTTCACAAATTTTTTCAAGAGAAATGGGAACCGGTTATTTAAAGGATGAATATCCAAAAAAAATAATATCACTAAAAAAATCAGGAAGCATAGGTAATTTTTTAGGAAGGATCTATAGGATTACATATGAAGTAAATAATCACGGGAAAAATAATAAAATAAAGTCTGTTCTGATGAAAAGCAAATGGGAGATAAATGAAGGCGATATAGTTGAAATCTGGACTAAAAGAGGAAGCAGCAGGGTAAATATTAAAAATTTAGAATTAATAAGTAAACAAGATGGAAGGTATAAATATAAAATTATCATAAATAATATAACGGGAATATCAGAAAAGGACAGAGTATTTAAGTATTTTGATAAGAAATTGGATAAAGAAGCTAAATTATTGTTTGAACATGATTTTAGTCATCATGAAATAAAAAATAATGGAATTGGAAAAAATAGCGGAAGCAAGATTAAAGACAATAAATCCAGGGAATATTTAAAAAAATATCTATATGGAAAAAATATCAAGGAAAGGCCGGATAAGAGATTGACAATATCGGCTCATGTGTATGATCACAACCAAATCAAATATGCTGCCAAAAAAGGTGCGGACCATGTTATTTACAGCAACTATAATGAATTATTAGGAAATACATATGAGATGAGTAAAAAAGCCTATATTTTTAAAAGACTTAATGATTATGAAAAAATAAAGATATATATAGATACCCCTTCAGTATTGTATGACAGCTGTTTTGATACGCTGAAGTGTAATGTTTTAAAGTTTCTTGATTTTAACTTAAATAATTTCAAGGTTTCAAATCCTGGTATGCTGAGACTTTTAAGTGAAGTATGCCGGAAAGAAAAAGTTGATATTAATATATATTTAGGCTCTAGTTTTAATTTGTTTAACAGCCTGTCAGCAATTTTTTTTAAGGATCGATTGGCTAAAAATCTTATTTTAAAAGGAATAGAGTTTTCTCCGGAAATGAATCTGGAAGAGATATCAAAAGTTATAGCAAATTTTAAAAGTCATTATAAAAAAAATTTGGAATTTTCCATATTTGGACATGGGTATTTCCCTGTGATGAATTCAAGATATAAGGTTAAGTTACTGGCGGGAAAAAATATCGATGACTATTACATAGAAGATATAAAAGGATATAGATTTCCGGGTAGCTCTGATTATAATGAAAATATGGTAATTTTTAATTCAAAAATTATATGCACATTATTCGAGCTCGATAATATATCCGGAAGCGGAGTTAACGATATTGTAATAAGCAGTAAATTTTTAGAAGAAAATGATTTTTTTAAAATACTAAAAAGTTACAGTAATGCAGCTTATATATTATTTGATAAAGATGTTGCCGGGTACAGGAATTTTACCGGTTGTCTGAAAGATAACCATCTTTTTAAGGATTATACAAGAGGCCATTTACTAAGGGGAGTTGAGTAGCAGAAAAATATTTTACCGTTTTGATTAAAATTTCCTGTTAGATTTCTATGGAAACCTTCGAACCGTAATTTAAATATTCGCCGGATTGAGGTGTCTGTCCGGTAACTATACCGGCAGCTTCGGCATCAGGCAGTATTTCAACTAAAAATCCCAGGTCTTCAAGTTTGGCGACAGCGTCTTCTCCGGTCATATCAATAACATCAGGAATTTTTATTCCTTTGCTTATTTTAATAATAATTTCAAAAGATTTATTATAAACGGTTCCGCCGACGGGAGTTTGGGAAAAAACTTTTTCTTTTTCTTCGATACTTTCTTCAAAAAGAATACTGATTTTTTTAAATCCGGCGCCATTTAATTCCTCAGTTGCCTGTTGTTCGGTTAATTGTAAGACATCGGGTACGGTTGATTCTGGATTTTCGCCCTTACTTACGTATAATGTAACTTTAGTAGACTGATAAACTTTTGAATTTGGAACCGGGCCCTGATCATATATGATATCCGGCTGCTGCTGGTCATTAAATTCAAATATAATACTATCCAGAGCCAATCCAAGGCCTTCTATAATATTTTCTGCGCTGTCAAGATTCATTCCTGTAAGGTCAGGCATATCGAAAGTTCTTTTACCTTTACTTATATATAAGGTAATACTTAACTTTTCACCGCTGAGTGATTCCAGCAGGGACCCTGCTTCCGGATTTTGCCTAAAGATAATATCCTGGTTATAGATATCATCAAAATCATGAATCTCATCAACAACAAAATATAAATTTTCAAATATTTGCTTTGCTTCATCAAAATCAAATCCAACAACGTCCGGTACTTCGACTTTATTGTGTATATCACATATTTTTTTTGGTTCCTCTCCTTCAATAAATATCTTCCATTTAATAGTTTCTTCAGGGCACCAGAATGTTGTCAGAAGATCGGATTCAGAACATATTTTTATATTTATAAGTTCTTTTTCCGGGACCTTAAAATCCAAAACAGGTTTATTTTCAAGGGCCGAATTCATAAATTCTCTCCATATGTCTGCGGGGTAAGTCCCTCCTACCACAACCCTCCCGTTAATAGGTTCCATAGGTTTATTGGATTCCGCATAACCCATCCACACTACTGTAACAAGATCAGGGGTATAACCTGCAAACCAGGCGTCTTTGGAATCATTTGTGGTTCCTGTCTTGCCGGCAGCAGGCCTGCCTATATCGGCTCCTTTTCCGGTTCCGCTCTCTATGACTTGACGTAAAATACCGGTTATAAAGGATGATACCGGTTCTTCAAGTACCCTGTGGTTTGATTCATTATTATCAGGATCATAATTATATAAGATGTTTCCCTGTGAATCGGTTATCTTTAAAATACATACCGGCTGATGATAAAAGCCTCCCGATGCAAGAGTGGAAAATACTTTACTTAAATCAAGAGGTGATATACCTATTTCGAGACCGCCAATAGCAATTGCAGGGTTATTTCCAATATCATAAATTTCCATGTCATTACATAATCTTTCTACATTGTCAGCTCCAATTTCCATAATAAGCTGAGCATAAACAACATTTACGGAATTTATTGTGGCGTCCACCACAGTCATCTCATCTTCAGAAAAATTTTTTCCATTATAATTTACAACTTTCCAATCAGGGCCTTCTTCCATGTTTATAGTAATTGGTCCATTGGGATTGAAGGTGTTATTGGGAGAAAAATTCCGAATTATTGATTCCATCAGAACCAGTGTTTTAAATACGGATCCCGGTTGTCTCTTACCCTGAGCTGCAATATTGAATTTACTGACGCTGTAATCCTTTCCTCCAATTAAAGCATATATATAACCATTATCAGGATCGATACTTACAAGGGAATAGGAAGGGCCGGGATCTTCGGGGAAAACTTTCTTTACGGCAGTTTCAGCTTTTTTTTGCAAATCGGCATCAAGCGTAGTATAGATTCTAAGTCCTCCTTTGAACACATCATAGTCCGTAAATTTTTTATCATATAGATTTTGCTTTATATAGTCTATAAAATATGGAGCAGTTCTGCTGCTGAATTGATCGGAAATGGAATCTGAATATTCGCTTATTACCACAGGCTCGGAAAGTGCGTCAAGATATTCACCAGGTTCGATTAATTCCTGTTCGTACATTAATTGCAGTACGAGATCTCTTCTGGTTTTTGATTTTTCCGGATTATTAAACGGTGAATATATTTCGGGAATTCTTATCAATCCTGCCAGTAAAGCTGACTGTGAAAGAGATAGTTCGCTTGCTTTTATACCAAAATATGTTTCAGATGCTTTTTCGATCCCATAAGTACCGGATCCAAAATAAATGGTGTTCAAATACATTTCAAGGATTTTATTTTTGGTATAATTCCTTTCAAGCTGTATTGCAATTAAAGCCTCATTGATTTTTCTTCTGAATGTTTTTTCGGGATTAAAATAAATGTTTTTTACATACTGCTGGGTAATAGTGCTGCCGCCCTGTGCTAAATCAGCGGATTTTAAATCCGCAATAAAAGCACCTGCTATTCTTATATAATCAACACCCTGATGTTCAAAAAACCTCTTATCTTCTACAGATATAACTGCTTTTTTAATATATTCAGGCATTTCATAATAAGAAATAATTTCCCTGTTTTCTTCGGCATGAAATTCTGTGATAAGGTTGCCATTCAGGTCATAGACCTTGGATGTTAATGCAATTGGTGAGGGAGTAAGTTCTTCAAGCGTAGGAAGTGAATTAATATAATAAGTAATTAGGACTATTCCGGTAATAATGAAAAGAAAAGCAACCATTGATACGATAAATATAAAAAATTTTAAACAGCCGCTTAATTCTTTGCGTTTTAAGTTCATAATAATTTATCAACTTATGGATTATATCAAATTATAACGTAAAGAATTTTATATAAAATCCAGCTAAATAACAACAATTCAAGACGTATAATAGATACTAACGAAAAATGAAGAGATTTCATAAATAGACATATATGAAGTTGTTGTGTTAATATTTAGTTTGATTTTTCATTAAAAAACAGCAGGAAAGAAACATAAATATGGAAAAAGATTTGAAAAAACAAATGGATACCTTACTTATGGGAACTGAGGATGTTTTAATAAAGAAGGACTTTAAAATTATTCTTGAAAAATCAATAGCGGAGAATAATCCCCTTAAAGTAAAGTTAGGTCTGGATCCTACTTCTCCTGACATTCATCTTGGTCATACAGTAGTTTTGAATAAACTTCGTCAGTTTCAAAACCTGGGACATACTGCAATTCTTATAATAGGAGACTATACCGCAAGAATAGGGGACCCTTCAGGAAGGTCCACTTTAAGGCCAAAATTATCTGCAGGAGTTATAGAAAAAAATGCGGAAACATATATGAAGCAGGCATTTAAAATACTGGATTCTAAAAGAACAGAGGTTGTAAGAAATTCAAAATGGCTTAAAACCTTGAAATTCGAAGATATTTTAAACTTAACCTCTAGATTTACGGTTGCACGAATGCTCGAAAGAGACGATTTTAAAAAAAGGTTTAAAGGCAACCTGCCAATAGCAATTATGGAATTTCTATATCCCATAATGCAGGCGTATGATTCGGTTGCAGTAAAAGCAGATGTAGAATTAGGAGGAACCGATCAAAGATTTAACCTTTTAATGGGAAGAGAGCTGCAAAAAGAATTTTTACAGAGGCCGCAAATAGCAATTACGATGCCAATACTGGTAGGAATAGACGGCGTTGAAAAAATGAGTAAAAGCCTGGGAAACTATATCGGAGTAAAAGAACCACCCGGTGAAATATTTGGTAAGATTATGTCTATACCGGACGGTATAATGATTGACTACTTCAAATTGATATCTGCGCTTGACTGTAAAGAAATAAAAGAGATTGAAAGCAATATAAGAAAACAAAAATTGAATCCTTCTATTGCCAAAAGAAAGCTGGCAAAAATTATAATTGAAAATTTGTATGATGGAAAAAAAGCTTTAGAGGCAGAAGAAGATTTTAATTTAGTATTTAAGAAAAAAGGAATTCCGGATAATGTAGAGGAATATATCATTAACATGGATAAGTCTAAAGAAAAAAAGTTCTATTTAGTAAAATTACTGGTGGCTTCAAAGCTTGCCGGCTCAAACAGTGAAGCCAGAAGGCTTATCAAACAGGGGGGGGTAAGGGTAAATGATAAAAAAATTAATGATCCGGATATTGAATTCGAAATAGATGACATAAATGAGAAAGTAATCCAAAGAGGGAAAAGGCACTTCAGAAAAATAAGAATTATTAGGTAACTCTTAAGAAGGATTCTTTCTAAATTTTTCTAATGTTAAAATCGGTTTACGAAAATCATACAAGGTCTTTTTGATAAACAATATGCATGAATATTCTATAACTCAAAGTATTATACAAATTTTAAGTGACATAATAAAAGAACATAAAATAAAAAAATTAAAAAAAATTAATTTTGAACTGGGACCGCTGGCGCATATCGAGCCTCAATCAATCGAATTTTATTATGGTTATTTGACCCAAAAAAATAAGGTACTAAAAGATGCCGTACTGGAATTTAAAAAAAATAAATTAAGAATGGAATGCAAAGATTGCAGTAGAAAATTCATCCCGGAAAATTTTGAAAATAAATGTCCCTACTGTTTAAGTAAAAAGATTGACATTATAAATTCAGAAGATATAAAAATAACTTCAATAGAGGTATGAACTATTGTAAAACAGCGTGATTAATTTATATTGACTTAAGTCAATGCTGTGGTTAAAATAAAAACAACTAATATTTATTTTAAAAATTACTTGATTTATAGGTTAGTTTGCACTATTTAATATGAATAATATTGGTAAAAATAATATTAATCAATAACAAAGAAATATCGGCCGGTTTTTAATGATAAATATTATTAAAATATTTTAAAAGTCGATGTTTAAAATTTTTATAAAAACAAGAAAGAGGTAATTTAGTAACCATTTTTTAAAAACAGAATAATTTTTAGATTTAAATATAAAAATTTTTTATTAGATTAGATAAATAATAGTTATAATAAATAGTTGTTAACAAATAATAAAATCTAAAATTTAAAATTATTTAGTGCAAATTAATTTATTAGTCGAGTAATATAAAGACTCGACTTTTTTATTGGAAGGAAGGATTGAAAATGGATTTATTAATAAAAATACTCGCACTCGGAGTAACGATTATAATAGGATTTTTTATAGGATTTTTCTTCAGGAAGTACATAATAGATTCAAAACTGAGTTCGGCAGAGCAGAAAGCGAATTTGTTATTGAGTAATGCTAAAAAAGAATCTCAAAACATTAAAAAGGAATCGATGCTGGAGGGAAAAGAAGAACTGCATAACTTAAAAGTAAGAACGGAAGAAGAAATAAAAAAACAAAAATTTGAATTAAAAAAAATGGAAGACAGATTGCTTAATAGAGAAGATTCTATCGAGAATAAAGTTCGGTATCTTGATAAAAAAGAACAATCTGTAAATCAGAAAAATGAAGAATTAGATCATAAAAATAAAAAACTTAAAGAGATCCTGGAAAAAGAAATTTTGAAGCTGGAAGCTATTGCAGAACTGACAAAAGATGAAGCTAAAGCAATTCTAATGAAAAAAATAGAAGATGAGGCAAAATATGAATCAGCAAAAGAAATAAGAAGCATAGAAGCTAAGCTAAAAGAGGATGCTGACAATATAGCAAAAAAGATACTTTCACAGGCCATACAGAGATGTGCGCTGGACCATGTAAGCGAAACCACGGTTTCAGTAGTGAATCTCCCTAATGATGAAATGAAAGGACGAATAATAGGAAGGGAGGGCAGGAACATAAGAGTATTTGAGAATCTTACAGGAATTAACATAATCGTGGATGATACCCCGGAAGCAGTAATATTATCTTCGTTCGACCCGGTAAGGAGAGAAATAGCCAGAGTAACACTTGAAAATTTAATAACAGATGGGAGAATCCACCCTGCAAGAATAGAAGAAATGTTCGAAAAATCAAGTAAGCTAATCAATAACGAGATTAAAGTTGAAGGGGAGCAAGCAGTTTTTGATATAGGAATATCGGAATTAAATCCGGGAATTGTAAAAGTACTTGGGAGATTAAAATATAGGACAAGTTACGGCCAGAATGTACTGCTTCATTCAAAAGAAGTTTCTTTTGTTGCAGGAATAATTGCAGCGGAACTTGGAATGAACGTTAAAAAGGCAAAAAGAGCCGGACTGCTTCATGATATAGGGAAAGCTTTAACTCATGATATAGAAGGTTCCCACGCTATTATTGGTGCTGAGCTGGCAAAAAGATTAAATGAAGATGAAGAAATATGTCATGCGATTAAATCGCATCATAATGAGGTTGAGGCTAAATCTATACTTGATGTGATCATACAGGTAGCTGATCAGATCTCAGGGGGAAGACCAGGTGCCAGAAGAGAAACTCTGGAAAATTATGTTAAAAGATTAGAAAGCCTGGAAAAGGTCGCCACTAAATTCAAAGGGATAGAAAAGGCTTATGCGATACAGGCCGGAAGAGAGATAAGAGTAATGGTAAAGCCGGAAGAAGTTGATGAAAATATGTCAATTATGCTATCAAAGGAAATTGCAAGAGAAATAGAGAAAGAGATGGAATACCCTGGGCAGATAAGAGTGACCGTGATAAGGGAAAGCAGAGCAATTGAATATGCAAAATAATACTGATATAGACAGATTTTTATCAGAACTAAAAATAAAAGACTCGCTTAATATTGAAGAAGATCTGGGAAATGGGTATGTAAGGTTAAAAATTTCCGAAGCTGAAAGGAGACAGGCTCTACAGGATATAAAATGCGTGGAAGATATAATTATTGAGATGCTCCGCAACAGCAGAGATGCGGGAAGTAAAAAAATATTTATCGGTACAAAAAAAATTGAAGACAAAAAGAGAAAAATTTATTTTATTGATGACGGTGAAGGAATTCCCCCTAAGTTACAGAATATTATATTTGAATCAAGAGTCACTTCAAAGCTGGAAAATGGAATAAAGGATTCTTACGGGTTCCATGGAAGAGGAATGGCCTTATTCTCAATAAAGTTAAATGTAGATGAAATAAAAATATTTTTTTCAGATAAATATAAAGGAACATCCTTTTATATTAATATAGATCTTAAAAAAATTACGGAGAAAAAAGATCAATCTGTAATACCTTATATAATAAAAACCGATGAAGGCTTTAATATAATAGGGGGAGTCAATAATATAATAAAGACCATTATGGAGTTTCAGGTTCAAAATAGCGGCATCGGCTTTTATTACGGGACTCCTACGCAAATACTGGCCACTATGAGGGATATAACTATAAAAGACATTAAATATCCAAAATTTGAGAAATGGAACGAGTTAAAAGATTATATTAATTTAAATAAAGTAAAAGTAACTGAAATCCCAAAATTAACCGATAATTACAATTTAATGGAAAAAATCTCTAAAGAGATATTTAATATGGATATATCCCAGAGAGGCATCCAGAGGATTATATACAATGAAATAAGGGCGCTGGAGCCCTTAAAAATAGATATACACAAAAGTATAAAGAAACCAGACTTCAATCAGAAACGAGATGTAGAAGAAGATAATAGAAATATGAATAAAAGTTTAATACTTTATGATGAAAATAAATTAGCGGGCAGGTTTAAAGATGAAGAAATAAGATGTATAATAAAAATCCTGGAAGAAAAGATTAAAGAATTAGGTGATAAATATTTTATCACAATCAGTAAAGACATAGAATATAAGAAGTCTAATAATATTATAAAGTTTGTAATTGAACTGAAGCAAAAAGAATAAAATAAAAATAGTAAATTAATAATATGAACAACAATATTAAGTTACTAAGGGTTTCTTCAAAATCAAAACCTAATTCAGTAGCGGGTGCAATAGCAGGAATGATAAGAAGTGACAGCAGAGTTCAGATTCAGACTATAGGAGCAGGGGCATTAAACCAGGCCATAAAAGGCATTGCCATAGCGAGGGGCTTTATAGCACCTACCGGCCAGGAAATCGTATGCATACCCTATTTTAAAGATATTGAAGTAAATGGCGAAGTAAAGACTGCTATTGTTCTAAATATAGAGTCCAGATGAATTAATATTCTCTAATTAAACCTTTTATTTTTTTATAACACTTTTTTTAAAAAAATTCAGATCAATGAAAGCATACATAGAGACTTCCGGCTGCCAGATGAATGAAAATGATTCCGAGAGAATCATATATCTGTTTGAAAGAGAAGGATATAATAGAACCCGTGACATCGAAAAATCCGATCTTATTATACTAAATACCTGCACCGTAAGGGAAAGGGCAAAAAACAGGCTTTATGGGCATATCGGCAATCTAAAAAGGTTAAAAAGTAAAAACAATGATATTTTAATATGCATAGGGGGATGTATTGCTCAAAATCTTAAAGAAAGGATAATAGAAGATTTTCCATTTGTGGACATCGTTTTTGGGACCCATAACATAGCCGAGCTTCCGGACCTGATAAAAAGAAAAATTGCAGGCGGAAAAAGTATCTGCTCGGTCAGAGATGATGGGTATGACCCCGATATCTTTAAAGTAAAAAGAGAATATGATTTTAAAGCGTATGTTCCTATTACCATAGGCTGCGATAATTATTGTTCTTACTGCATAGTCCCTTTCGTAAGAGGAAAAGAGAGATCTATAGAAAAAAATAAAATTATAAAAAACATTAATATGCTTGCTTGCGGGGGAGTGATAGAGGTAACGCTTCTGGGCCAGAATGTAAATTCTTATGGAAAAGGTTTAGATGATAAATGCACTTTCCCGCAGCTTCTTGAAGAAGTATCGGATATAAAAAAAATAAGGAGAATAAGATTCCTTACCTCTCATCCAAAGGATTTTTCTAAAGATATTACCGGTATTATGAAAAGAAGAAAAAATCTTGCAAAACATGTACACCTTCCGCTGCAGTCAGGGTCAAATAGGATATTAAAAAAAATGAATAGACTCTACAGCAGGGAGGATTATCTTAATATTATATCAAACATAAAAGATAATATTCCGGATTGCTCTATTACCACTGATATTATAATCGGCTTTCCGGGAGAGAAAAGAGAAGATTTTGTCAAGACACTTGACATGGTAAAAAAGGTAAGGTTCGCAAGGGCATTTACATTCATATATTCTCCCAGAGAGGGTACAAGGGCATATAAATTTAAAGATTGTATTCCTATGAAGGATAAACAAAAATGGTTCAGAGAACTGCTTGATATTCAGAATATGATTTCATTGGAAGAAAATAAAAAATTTATCGGCCATAAGTTCGAAGTATTGGTTGAGGGCAGAAGTAAAAAGGGCACATGCATGATGGAGGGTAGGATGGAAAATAACACAGTTGTTAATTTTAGGGGAAGTGCCGGGCTTATCGGAAAAATTTTATCCGTTAAGATTACCGGAGCAAAGTCGTTCTATCTTATGGGAAAATTAGATTAGCTAAAATTACTAAAAAGATAAAATGAAAATATTTAGTGATTACGATTTAAGATTGATAAAAAATGATTTGAAGATCAACAATATAAACCTGGGTAAATTAAAAAGAAGACTGGGTACTTTAAAAAAAGTTATAGTGATCTGCGGCCCGACCTGTACCGGAAAAAGCAGGACAGGAATAGTCATAGCCAAATTGTTTGATACGGATATCATATCCGCAGATTCGATGCAGGTTTACAGAGGAATGAATATCGGTACCGACAAGTATGATTCCAAAAGATACGGAGTTAAGCAATATATGATAGATATGTTTGAGCCCGATTATAACTTTAGCGTAATGGAATTCAAAAATATATGCAGAGAAATAATTGAAAAGCAGTTTTTTGATAAAAAAAAGATTCCGCTGTTTGTAGGAGGATCGGGATTATATATCAGAAGAACAATAGAAAATATGAATAATGCACCAAGGGGGAATGAACTAATAAGAAAAAGGTTAAAAGAAGAAATTGAAAGAGACGGTACTGGGGAGTATTATAAAAAATTAAAGAAAATTGATAAGGATTATGCCGACAGAATAAGTAAAAACGACCGGAGGAGGATAGTAAGAGCACTGGAAGTTTATGAGATCACAGGCCGCCCTTTTTCTGATTTTCAGACTGCCTGGAAAAATAAAAAATCCGGATATAACTCTGTTTATGTTGGATTAGAAATGAAAAGATCCGATTTGTATGACCTTATAGAAAAAAGAGTGGACAGTATGTTCGAAAGAAACCTGGTAGATGAAGTTAAAAATCTGGTTAAAAAAGGATACGGACAATGTAACAGCTTAATGCAGGCGGTTAGTTATAAAGAGGTGCTCAAGTATTTAAACGGAGAAATAAATTTAAATTCCTGCATCGAACTTGTAAAGAGAAATACAAGAAGACTGGCCAAAAAGCAGATGACGTGGTTCAGGGCCGAACCTGCAATTAATTGGATAAGAGTAAATAATTATGATAACATTTTTAACCTGACTTTAAATGTTTTTAAAATACTGGAAAAGAAAACAGCAGATGAAAAAAATTAAATTTTCAAAACTTAATGGCCAGGGTAATGATTTTATATTAATAGATTCAACCGTAAATCAAATAGATCTATCGGTAAAACAGATAACTGAAATGTGCAATAAAAATTTCGGTATAGGTGCGGATGGATTGATATTAGTAAAAAATTCCAGATTATCGGATTTAAAGATGGAATATTTTAACAGGGATGGTTCAATTGCAGAAATGTGCGGTAATGGGATAAGGTGCATGGCAAAATTTGCTTATAATAATAATTTAATAAAAAAAAGGGAAGCAAGCATTGAAACAATTGCAGGCGTAAAGAAAATATTGATAGAGACCGAAGGTAAAGAAATAGGAAATATAATGGTTAATATGGGATTTCCTGAATTCAGGCCCAAAAATATTCCTGTAAAAACAGGAAATGATTCTGAAGTTTTTAATTATAAAATACACATAGGTTCAGAAAATTTTTATATAAACTGTGTTTCTATGGGTAATCCGCACTGTGTAATTTTTTTAAGTAAAAATGTAAAATTGGATGCTATAGAAATAAAAAAGTGGGGCCCTAGAATCGAAGAATATAAAATTTTTCCAAAAAAGGTTAACGTAGAATTTGTTAAAGTAAAAAATAATAAAGAATTAAATATGAGAGTATGGGAAAGAGGTGTAGGAGAGACCCTCTCCTGCGGAACAGGAGCTTGTGCGGCTATGGTATGTGCCGTAAAACTTGGAAAGGTAAAAAATAAAAAACTTTCTATCGGATTGCCGGGAGGGAAAATAAATATAATATGGGAATCTTTAGTCTCTGAAGTATTTTTAGAAGGAAAAGTAAATTATAGTTATGATGGAGAGTATTTTTTATATTAAAATCTTATATGTATCCAAATTAATTCAGAAAGGTAAATAATGCGCTTTAAAGAATCAGAAAGGATAAGGCTGCTGAAGCCGTATTTATTTGCTGAAATAAATAAAATAATAGATAAGAAAAAAAAGGAAGGGTTGGACGTAATAAGCCTTGGTATAGGCGATCCTGATATACCGACTTCTCACGGCATAGTTGAAGAGCTTTGCAAAGAAGCAGAAAATCCTGAAAATCATAGATATCCTTCAAGTTATGGTTTAAAGATTTTTAAAGAATCGGTCTCCGAGTATTATAGCGATAGGTTTGACGTGTCCCTTGATAGTGAAAAAGAAGTCATACCGCTTTTTGGTTCAAAAGAAGGCATAACGGATATTGCATATGCTTTTATAAATCCCGGAGATTACGCAATGATGACAGACCCGGCATATTTGGTATACAGGATGGGAACAATATTCGCAGGGGGTATACCATATACAATACCAATAGAAGAAAAAAATAACTTTTTATTTGATATTGAGAGCATTGATAGAGACATCGCAGCTAAAACTAAGGTTTTATTTATTAATTACCCAAATAATCCGACTACTGCGACATGTGATATAAATTTTTTTAAAAAATTAGTAGATTTTGCGGATAAAAACAATATTATTATTTGTCACGACAATGCCTATTCGGATATATATACGGGAGAAAGCAAGCCGTTAAGTTTTTTAAATGCAAAGGGCTCCAAAGAGGTCGGGATAGAATTAAATTCGCTTTCAAAGACATTTAATATGACAGGATGGAGAATAGGATATGCGGCAGGTAATGAAAGGATAATAAAAAGTCTGGGTAAATATAAAACGAATGTGGATTCAGGTATTTTTAATGCTGTTCAATATGCTGGCGCCAAGGCACTGCGCAATTATAAAAAATATTCCGGATATAATAATCAAATTTACAAAAGAAGAAGAGTGATGGTAAAAGAGGCCCTGAATGAGATTGGAATTGATTATTATAATTCTGATGCTACCATATATGTATGGGCTAAAGTTCCTGGAAAATTTACATCTGAATCATTTTCAAGAATTATACTGGAAAAAGCCAATGTAGTAGTTACGCCGGGTAATGCTTTCGGAGAGCATGGAGAAGGATTTTTCAGGATTTCATTGACTATAAATGACATCAGAATCAAAGAAGCATTAAACAGAATAAAACGTGCTGTTAAGGAGTGATATAACCGGAATAGTTTATGGAAAGAGAAAAAGTTCTTCTGGTATTTATTAGTTTCGAAGACTTTAAAAAAAATATTGGAAATGAAAATTTTCATCAAAAGAATACTGATAAAAACACTGAAGAATTAAAAAATTTAACCATGAGTGCCGGAGCAGATGTTAAAGAGGTACTATGCTTCAAACAAAAAAAGCCAAATCCAAGATATTTCATAAACACAGGTAAATTAGAAAAAATTAAACATCTTGTAAAAAGTAGTAAAATAAATCTGGTAATTTTTAATGAAGAAATAACTCCCACCCAGCAGAGAAATCTCCAATCTTCACTTGATATCAAAGTTCTTGATAGAACCGCACTTATTCTTGATATATTTTCTCAGAGAGCACACAGCAGAGAAGGTAAGATACAGGTAGAACTTGCACAGTTGAATTATATGCTGCCAAGATTAACAGGAAAAGGGATAGTACTGTCAAGACTGGGTGGCGGAATTGGTACCAGGGGTCCCGGAGAAACAAAACTTGAAGCGGATAGAAGAAAAATAAGGAGAAGAATAAGCCTGCTTGAAAAGAAAATAGAACAAATAGGCACGCAAAGAAATACACAGAGAAAAAAGAGAGAAGAAAAAGAGATATTTCAAATAGCACTTGTCGGATACACCAATAGCGGTAAGTCTACATTATTAAATGCTGTTACTGAATCGGATGTTTATGTAGAAGATAGGTTGTTTTCCACCCTTGATTCAACTACGAGAAAATTAGATGTATTTCCAAATTCTGAAGTTTTAATATCAGATACGGTTGGATTTATAGAAAAATTACCCCATCAGCTAATTGCAGCTTTCAGATCTACACTTGAAGAGGTTAAAAAATCAAATCTTTTACTACTAATTGTCGATATAAGTAATCCTTATTTCGAAAAGAATATAAACAGCGTAAAAGAAGTCTTAAAAGAAATCGAAGTAGATAAAAAACCTATGATTTTGGTTTTTAATAAAATAGATAAAATAAATAAAGAAAAATCAGAAAGGATAAAAATAAAATATAAAAATTCTTTATTTATATCTGCTTTAAAAAAAGATAGATTATCTGAACTATATGACGGTGTAAAAAATATAATTAGAAAACAGTATATAAATATAACCGTTAAAATCCCTTATGATGAAAACAGAGTAGTATCTTTTATTTATAAGAACTGCCAGGTTTTAAAAAAGAGAAATTTTGAAGATTGTACAATAATGGATTTAATTATGAACTCAAAATATTGTCCCGTACTTTCCAAATATATATACAGAGGGGGCCAGGGATAATAGAGTCCGTAGCGTAATTTAAAAATATTTTCTGATTACACCTATTACTTTTCCAAGTATTTTAACATTATCTACAATTATTGGTTCCATGTAATCATTTTCGGGCATTAATTTTACTTTTTTTTTCGTTTTAAAAAATCTTTTAACTGTTGCTTCATCTTCAAGCAGAGCTACGATTATTTCACCATTTATAGCGGTATCCTGTTTTCTTACGATAATATAATCCCTATCAAATATCCCGGCGTTAACCATACTATCTCCTCTTACATGAAGCATAAACACATCTTTTTTGCCCTTAATAAAATCAGTAGTAAGGGGAAAATAATCTTCTATGTTTTCATTTGCCAGGATTGGTTTACCGGCTGCTATTTTCCCGACTACCGGAACGTATACAAGATTATTATTAATGCTGTTGTCTGTACCGTCTTCGCTATGAGAAAGCAAAGAAATAGCGCGGGGCATTGAATGATTTCTTTTAAGGTAACCTTTTTCTTCAAGTTTTTTCAAGTGGGAATGTGCTGTAGCGGAAGAGCTAAGATTAACGGCTTTTGCTATTTCTCTAACAGAGGGAGGATAACCAGATTCTTTGATTTTCTGGTTTATAAATTTTAATATTTTTTCCTGCCTGAAACTAATCTTTTCAGCCATAATTTTATAAAGTTATAATAAAATTTTTAAATTAAAAAGATTATATCAAAAATATAAGATTATAGCAAACATAAGTTCGCCCTTTTATTCAATGGTTTTATTCTTCTTCCTTTTTTATCCAGGTCATCATTTTTCTTAGTTTTTTACCTACTTCTTCTATAAGGTGGTTCTCTTCCTTTTTTTTGATAGCATTATAAACAGGTCTGCCGGACTGATTTTCAAGTATCCATTCTCTTGCAAAACTACCGTCCTGTATATCTTTCAATATTTTTTTCATATTTTTTCTGGTCTCATCAGTAATAATCTTTTTGCCTTTTACCATGTCGCCATATTCCGCAGTATCACTTATTGAATATCTCATCCATGATATTCCGCCTTCGTATATAAGATCTACTATTAATTTTAGTTCACTCAGGACCTCAAAATACGCTATTTCAGGTTGATATCCGGCTTCTACCAGGGTATCAAAACCGGCTCTTATAAGTTCTGTTGTCCCTCCGCAAAGAACCGCCTGTTCTCCGAATAAGTCTGTTTCCGTTTCCTCCTTGAAAGTAGTGGTAATTATACCCACTCTCCCTGCACCTAAGGCTTTGGCATAAGCAAGACAATAATCTTTTGCTTTATTTGAATAATCCTGATATACGGCTATAATTACTGGAACTCCACTGTTTTCTTCATACATCCTTCTTACAATATGCCCCGGTCCCTTGGGGGCAATCATTATAACATCAATATCATTCCTGGGGATTATTTGATTATAATGTATATTAAAACCGTGAGCAAAGCAGAGGACATTGCCTTTCTGTAAATTTGGTTCTATGTAATTATAATAAATATTCTTTTGCAGAGTATCAGGGGTAAGAAACATTATAACATCTGCCATTTTGGAAGCAGTACCGGCAGGATATACCTTAAAGCCTTTTTCTGATGCTCTTTTCCATGGCTTGCTTCCTTCCAATTCGCCAACTATTACATCCATTCCGCTTTCTCTTAAATTCTGGGCATGAGCATGTCCCTGGCTGCCGTATCCGATTATAGCAATTTTTTTTCCTTTTAAGATTTTTATATCGATGTCTTTATCATAAAAAATTTCAACCATCGTTCCTCCTTTATATATTTATTACATAGAATATTTAAATTTAAATAGGAGACTCTATAAATGATTTATGAATATCATTTTAACAAATTATTTAAAAAAGTTATATAGAATTTAAACTTAAATAATCAATAAATTTTTATTGACACAAACATATGTTCGGTAGTATTATATAAGCAAACATATGTTTGTATATAAGAATAAATTAGAAAGTTTTATGCAATTTGTTGGGAGGGTTTAATAATTGGAAATGTTTATGATAAATTTTAAAAAAATATTACTTTATATTCTCATAATTATAGTGTTTTTCTTAATTATTACGGCTTTTTACTGCAACAGGCATAAATTTAATGAAATGGACACAATGAGATATACGAAAATAGTAATTGATCATGGAACCAGCTTAAGTGAACTTGCTAATAAATATTCAAACAGCAGAACTAAAACAAAATTTTTAAGCGAAATTAAAAGAGTAAATGATGATATGGATACCTTGGATTATATACCTGGAAGTGCTACTATAATTATTCCAGTAATTGAAATTAAATAGTATTTATATAAAAAAATTTTATTTAAGGTAAATGATAACCGTTAAAATAAAAGTGCTGGATAAATCAATTCCATTACCTCATTATGCTCATATAGGAGATGCCGGATTTGATCTTTTCAGTGCTGTTGATTGCAAGATAGCCCCTTTTGAAAGAAAAAAGATTCCCACAGGAATAAAAATTTCTATCCCGGATGGTTACGCCGGTTTTGTTCAGCCCAGATCGGGAATAGCTTTAAAGAATGGCATAAGTATGGTTAACGCCCCAGGTTTGATTGATTCCGGATATAGGGGAGAAATATGCGCTATTCTTATAAATCTTGATCCACATAATGTTTTTAATATAAATAAAGGTGATAAAATCTGCCAGATGGTAATAAAAAAAATTGAAAAAATAGAATTGGAAGTTGTAAACGAATTGGATAGTACCAGCAGGGGAGAGAGCGGATTCGGAAGTACGGGTAAATAGAAAATTTATTCTTCATTTTTAATCTTACAACACTTCTAGAAATTGTAATACAAAATATTACCTCTTTTTTATACTTATTTATATATAAATAAAAAAATTTTTTATGCTTACAATTTTTAGCGGCAAGTTGGATTTTAAAGACACAATTATTTCTTCACTAATGATATAATCTTTTTAAAAAAGACTATATTCTTTTTCGGAATCTGGTTAATAAATTTAGTTATATAATTGAATTGACTAACTGATATTTTATTTTTATAATAGTTATTAAACACTAAAGTCTATAAAATAAAAAATTTCTATTTAGCAGGAGGAGACATATGAAAGATATCATAGACATAAAATACCAGAGAATAAAAAGAAACAAAGAAGAATTAATAAAGCACCTGGACACATTTAATCTGGATCTTAAAATCTCCATAGGCATATGGTACTTTACTCCGACGGGAGGGCGTTTCCATGAAGCTTATATAGATAATAAGGATATCCCTTCAAGGATAGAAATGGCCGCGGAAATGGTAAAATACGGGGTCAAGGCAATAGAGGCCCATTATCCCGCAGAAGCAAATGAAGAAAATTATCATCTTTATGAAAAACTTGAAAAAGAAACAGGAATAAAGCTGCTGAGCTGCTATCCTTCAATATTTTATCCCAAAGAATATGAATTCGGCTCACTTTCAAACCCACATGATAAATACAGGGACAAAGCGATAGAGACACTGGTAGGATGCTTAAAATTCGTTAAAGACAGGGGCCTGCATCATGCGGGCATATGGCCGGGATCGGATGGCTATCTTTACTCTATGGGCACAAATTACTACGATATGTGGGATAGGTTCGAAGACGCAGTGGCCAGTGCCATGGATGAGGTTCCGGGGGTACCGGTTGCCATAGAACCAAAACCGTATGAACCTGCTCCGAATAATATTTACAGGACCACCGCAGACGGACTGCTGGCCTGCCATGATATTGAATCAAAATTAAAATCCAGAGAAAACAGGGAACTGCTTGACAGGGGCTTAAAGCTTGTTGGAATGCAGCCCGAGATAGGGCATATCAGGATGGGATTCGAAGATGCTCCTTATGCATTCAGCAGAGCAACACGCGAGGGCAGATTATTCCATACCCACTGGAACAGCCAGCCCATGGGCAACTATGATCAGGACTTGAATGTCGGTGTTGTAGAATGGCATCAGGCAGAAGCTTCTCTTCTTGCATTAAAAATGGCGGGATATAAGGAATATTTCGGAATAGATATAAATCCCGAAAGAATGCCTGTACAGAAAGCCATTGAGATAAATTCCAAAGTATTAAATATTATGAATGAAAGGATTAACAATCTGCCCCATAAAGAAATACTGGAGGCATATTATGATCCCGAGAATCATAGAGGAGGTATTGAATCGATACTTGCAGAAAGAATGAGATAAAAAAGATTTAAAACAAAAGGAAAACAGCAATTATAAAGGGGGTAGTAATTTTTAAAACTATGAAATTTCTTCTAGGCCTTGATGTAGGGACAACTTCAACCAGAGCTCTGCTGATAGATGAAAACGGCAAGCTGGTATCTTCAAGCACCAGCGAATATGAGTTAATAACCCCCAAACCCGGATGGGCCGAGCAGATTCCGGATGATTGGTGGGCCGCTTCTGTAAAAACAATAAAAGAGGTCATTAAAAAATCAAATACTGCCCCTGAAGATATCGCATGCATCGGCCTGTCAGGACAGATGCATGGAAGTGTTTTTCTTAACAGCAGCGGGGATGTAATAAGACCTGCCATACTCTGGTGCGACCAGAGAACTTACAGGCAGTGTGAGACCATATATAAAATATTTGGCTACAGCGGTTTCATAAAACTATCATATAACAGGGCCCTCCCCGGATTTACCGCACCCAAGATACTGTGGCTGGCCGAAAATGAGCCGGAAAACTATAAAAAAGTATCAAAAATACTTCTGCCCAAAGATTTCATAAGATATAAGCTGTCAAATACTTATGCAACCGAGGTATCGGATGCATCAGGCACGGTTCTCATGGATATACCTTCCAGAAACTGGTCCGATGAAATCCTGGAAGGGCTGAAGATTGAAAAAAACCTTCTGCCCCAAGTTTTTGAATCCAGCGTAGTAACTGCAAAAGTCAGCGGTGAAGCGTCTGCTATTACCGGGCTGGCCGAAGGCACTCCCATAGTCGGAGGCGGCAGTGACAATGCAGCAGGAGCAGTTGGATCCGGCATTGTGAAAAATGGCCTTATATCTGATTCAATAGGAACGTCGGGCGTGGTATTTGCCAGCAGTGACAGGCCCTTGTATGATCCGGAGGGAAGGGTCCATTCTTTCTGTCATGCCGTTTCAGGGAAGTGGCACCTTACGGGGGTAACGCTATCAGCTGCAGGATCACTCAGATGGTATTTTAACAAGTTCGGACCGACCGGAGATATAAGAAAAGATTTCCCGGATATAGATGGATACGACTTACTGGACAGGCAGGCAGAGAGAGTGCCTGCGGGTTCGGACGGCCTCATATTCCTGCCGTACCTGTCAGGTGAAAGAACACCTTATGCCGATCCTTATGCAAGGGGAATATTTTTTGGAATATCCTATCTGCACGGGCCCGACCATTTTGTAAGGTCAATTATGG